>JBEKLB010000077.1:0-19153 GCA_050010415.1 Bryobacteraceae bacterium
AGGCGGATGGCTTCGTCGGAGGTAGAGGCGCGCAGATTGGTCAGCTTCTTTTCCTTCACGATGTTGACGTTCAAGTCGGAATCGCGCGCGTTTTCACCGTCGATCAGACCTTCGTAGACTTCCGTGCCTGGGCTAACAAACATCTCGCCGCGCTCTTGCAAATTGAAAATCGCATTGCCGGTGGTCTTGCCCGCGCGGTCCGACACCAGCGACCCCGTGGGCCGCGACGGAATGTCGCCCTGCCATTCGATGTAGCTGTGGAACAGAGTATTCAAAATGGCGGTGCCGCGTGTGTCGGTCATCATTTCGCTGCGCAGCCCGATCAATCCGCGCGATGGTACGTGAAACTCCAGGCGCACGCGGCCCGACCCGTGGTTCACCATCTTGATCATCTTGCCTTTGCGCTGGCCCAGTTTCTCGATTACGACGCCGATATAGGTCTCTGGGCAATCGATCACCAGCAATTCCATCGGCTCGTGCACTTTGTCGTTGATCTTCTTGGTGAGGATTTCGGGCTTCCCCACCATCATTTCAAATCCCTCACGCCGCATCATTTCGATGATGATGGCGAGTTGCAGTTCGCCGCGGCCCATCACTTTGAACGCATCGGGGCCACCGGCTTCTTCGACACGAATGGAGACGTTGGTCAGCAGTTCCTTGTCCAGCCGGTCCCGCAGATTGCGCGACGTGACGAACTGCCCTTCGCGGCCCGAGAACGGCGACGTATTGATGGTGAACGTCATCGCAATGGTGGGCTCGTCGATCTGGATGTGCGGCAGCGGTTGCGGATTCTCGACGCTGGTGACAGTCTCGCCGATCGTGATGCCTTCCACGCCCGCGATGGCCAGAACATCGCCCGGATATCCGATGGTCTCATCCACGCGCTTCAAGCCCTCGAAGGAATAGAGCTTGGTGATGCGCGTTTTTTGCAAGGAGCCGTCGAGCTTGGCGATCGCCACTTCATCGCCATACCTCAAGATTCCGGAGAACACGCGGCCGATCGCCAGGCGGCCCAGATAGTCGCTGTAATCGAGATTCGCCACTAAAAGCTGGAGCGACGCATCGGGATCGCCAGCCGGCGGCGGGATGTGCTTGAGGATGGTCTCGAACAGGGGACGCAGGTCCTTCGAGTCGTCTTCCATGGACATCTTCGCGATCCCAGCCTTGGCGTTGGTGTAGATGACGGGAAAATCCAGTTGATCCTCCACCGCGTCAAGATCGATGAACAGGTCGTAGACTTCGTTCAGCACTTCCTGGATCCGCGCATCCGGCCGGTCGATCTTGTTGATCACGACAATCGGAGGCAGCTTGGCTTCGAGCGCCTTCATGAGCACGTAGCGGGTCTGCGGCAACGGGCCTTCGCTCGCGTCCACCAGAAGCATAACGCCATCCACGATCTTCAGCGCGCGCTCCACTTCGCCGCCGAAGTCACTGTGACCGGGCGTATCGACAATATTAATTTTGATGCCGTGATAGCGCACGCCGGTAGTCTTGGCTAAGATAGTGATGCCGCGCTCGCGCTCCAGTTCGTTGGAATCCATCATGCGCTCGACGTGGTGTTCATTTTCACGGAATAATCCGCTCTGATTGAGCATGGCGTCCACCAGCGTGGTCTTGCCGTGATCGACGTGCGCAATGATGGCGATATTGCGCGTGAGGCGATTATGCTGCTGCGCTTCGCTATGATCGGAAAGGGGACTCAGGACTTCGGGTTGCATGGGGATACATATATGGTCGCACGCCCAGACGATTTGACCGAATCCGGACTGCCCGTGGTGGTGATCGTGGGACGCCCGAACGTGGGTAAGTCCACTCTATTCAACGCGATAATCGGCCAACGGCGGTCCATCGTCGGTGATGAACCGGGCATCACGCGGGATCGCATTATGGGCGAGGCGTCGTATTTGGGCAGGAGATTTGAACTCATCGATACCGGCGGAATTATTCCCAACGACGCCGAAATGATCCCGACCGAGATTCTGAAGCAGGCGCGCGTGGCCTTGGATCAGGCGGCGCAGATCATCTTTCTCATCGACGGGCGGGCGGAGATCACGGGAACCGATCGCGACCTGGCCAAGGTGCTGCGGAAGCTCGGCAAACCGGTGACGCTGGCGGTGAACAAGATCGACGCGACGGTTCGGGAGGGCCTGGCTCATGAGTTTCATTCGCTCGGGTTCAAGGATCTTTTCCCGATCTCTTCAGAGCATCGGATCGGATTCGACGAACTGCTCGAACATGTCACCAAGAATTTCGCGAGCGGGGAAGGACCCGAAGAGCCGCAACCGGAGAAGCGGGCGATCAAGGTGGCGATCATTGGCCGGCCGAACGTTGGAAAATCCACACTATTGAACGCACTGGTGGGCCAGGAGCGGGCGATCGTCTCGCCGGTGGCCGGCACCACGCGTGACGCGGTGGATCAGAGTTTGGTTCACGCCGGCGTTGAGTACGTGTTCGTCGACACCGCGGGCATACGGCGCAAGGGCAAGACCAAGCTGATGGCCGAAAAGTTGAGCGTGGTGATGGCGCGCCGGCACATCCGCATGGCGAACGTGGTCCTGTTAGTGCTGGACGCAACCGAAAAAGTGCAGGGGCTGGACGCCACCATCGCGGGCTATGCGGATGAAGAGGGCCGCGCCGTGATCCTGTGCGTCAACAAGTGGGACGCGGCCGGTGATAAAGGCAAGCGGAAGTTCACCGAGGAAATTCGTGACGAACTGAAGTTTCTGGCCTACGCGCCCATTGCGTTTGTTTCAGCGAAGACCGGAGCGGGGGTGAACAAGCTGTTTGGGATGGTGAGCGATGCGTACCAATCGGCGTCGAAGCGCGTGAGCACGGGCGAATTGAACCGTTTCGTCGAGATGCTGGAATTCGATCGCAACATGAAGATTTACTACATGACTCAGGGCTCGGTGCGGCCGCCGACGTTCGTGGTATTCACCGACAAAGCGAAGGATCTGCATTTTTCGAGCGAGCGATTTTTGATCAATCAACTGCGGAAGCGATTCGGGTTTGAGGGGACGCCAATAAGGATTAAGGCCAAGCGGCGGTAGAAGGCTAGAATCTACCAGCTAGCGTCCGGCCCTCTTTTCGATTGCCGCAATTGCCTCGGCGGCCCATTTTCGTATCGAATCACCGTTAGCCGCCGGTGCCGCCGGGTCACTTTGAGCCACCTGTCTCAGAGCCGGAATCATGTCCTCTCCTCCGAAGCTTCCCAGCGCCTCAATAGTGCCGATCCGCACCGCCTCGCTAGAATCGCGGAGGGCCTTCAAAACTAATCGTTTCGCCGCCAGGACCGCCTTGTCGCCCAAACTGCCGGTTGGGGCTTTCGCCAGTGTCCGAACAATCAAGGAAGCGGCTTCCGCTCGAGTAAGTCCGACATCGCTGCTATACATTTGCATGAGGCACGGAAGGGCGATCTTTCCATGTATGGCGATCTTCGCCGCGAGGCGCGACTCCGGATTGTTGGGCTCGTGGACGAAAATGCAGACCTGACGAGCATCGTTCCAATTGGCGAATGAATCGACGGCGTCACCTAGGTTTCCTACATACTCGCTGTATTCTTCTCCATAGTTGTCGGAGACACCAACCTGTTCGTTCGAATTTCGCAAGGTTGACTCGATCAATTGATCCTCCCTTTCCAGCAAGTCCAGCAACCCTTCCTGCACATTAAGGTCACTCAGGATCTTCGAATCGGAGCGAAGCTTTTCATAAGCTCGTGCTCTGTCCGTCCACTGATCAGAGCGAAGCTGTTTCAGTAATTTCGCCAAGCTGGGTTGGGCTGAGTCTTCCTGCGCCTGGCAGATTACCGAAGCGAGGATTCCCGCGGTCAGGACGAGCCTGCTGAGGATGCTTTGTCTTGGGTACATTGACCTGGCGCCATGCGGCGATTCGGTTTAAGGCCGAAAAAGATAGCCAGGCATTCACACGAGTGTGAATGCGGCACGCAGGAGTGCGCGCGCCACAAAGGGTGCCTAGAAGGCGTGGACGGAGTCGATCCCGTTGGCCTGCAGGACCACCTGCATTTTCTCCAGAGCCGATTTGTGGATCTGCGAAACGCGGCTTTCGTTGATTCCCAAGATGCCGCCGATTTCCTTCATGGTCATCTCGTTGGTGTAGTACAGGAACACCACCTTCTGATATCGCTCGGGCAGGGTCTTCATGGCGACGCCCAGTACCGAGCGCATCTGCTCGCGCGAGCACATATTATCCGGCTGAGTTTCGGGCTTGCTGGGGAAATCGGGAGCGGGCAAATCGTCGTGCTCGGCGGTGCGCGAGGAGGCCGAGATCAGGCCGACGCTGCGAAGATCCACCATCATCTGACGCCAGCGCTCCACATCCACGCCCAGTTTCTGCGCAATTTCAGACTCTGTTGGAGTGCGCTGCAGAGTAGCTGCCAGCTCGCGCGTGGCGGCCTCCACTTGTTTGTGGCGGCGGCGCAGATCTCGAGAAGCCCAGTCCAACTGGCGGAGGCTATCGAGGATGGCGCCCTTGATGCGATGCTTCGCGTAGCTCGAAAAAGCAACCTGCTTGTCGGGATTGAATTTGCTGGCGGCATCGAACAGCCCCAGCACCCCGGCGTGCACCAGATCGTCCAGGTCTACGTGGACGGGCAGGTTTTCATGCACCCGGACAGCGATGGCTTTCACCAATGGCAGGTGCTCCAGAACGATACGGTCGCGGCGGGCGATCTTGGTCGCCTGGCTGATCTGAGCCGGCTTGGCTTTGATCACAGGCGCCGTTTTGAGTGCAGGCGTCGCCTTGATCGCAGGCGTCTTGAACGCAGACGCAGTCATTACCGGCGTCTTCATCGCGGTCATCCTCGTCGCAGTCGTATTCATTAAGGGTCCCTTCGCCTTAGTTTTTTGAGTCTGGCTTGTCATGGCTGACGATCCTCTAGGTGCAAGCCTGTCGCCATAAGGGGACTAAGGGGAAATCGCCGGGGTCCGTACGGGAGTCGTCTGTATTCCCGTACTGTATAGGTCCGAGACTCAACGACATGCAACCCCACCCAGGCGGTCCACCAGTGGGATGAATCGCAAGTACTAAGGGCATTGCCGCTAATCCCGATCTCGTTCTGGAACGTACGGACTACCCGCGAATACCGAAACGGTACGCGCGTTCCAAAATGAAACTCAAGTGGCTCCTGCCTCTGAAACTCATATCGACAGGTTCCTGGGTATCTTCAGTACCGCTGTTAAGGGACAACTACGGCTGTTTCAACGTAGCGATATAGGTCTTCAGCGCAAGCCCGCCTAAGAAGACCCAAACCACCCACAGGAACTTTCCCTCCAGGGTGAACGTTGCCAGCAGCGCGATTGCTGCATAGCAGGCCAATGCCAGATAGAACTTTCGTCCTCGCCTGGCACCGGTGTCTGGTTCTGGATCGGGGTAGAGAGACAACTTGCCTATTGCCCGGCGGGCTTCGGAGTGGAGAGTACGACGAATATGATATAAAAGGTCTTCATTTTCCTCCTGACATTGAGGGAACTCACAGCATACACCAACGGTATAATCCTCAGGACTTCAGATCGCAGCGGAGGTGGGACATGGTGGAAGACAAGAAGCTGACCTTAGGGGACGGCTTCGTCGGCATGCTCAACGTCTTTGTGGACCCCAAAACGACGGCGAAAGACGTTCCTGCGCCGCTTTCCTGGCTTTGGCCCCTCATAACGCTGACTATCATCTACATCGTTACCGGGTATCTCATGCTGCCCTACGTCATGAACCTCATCGATGTGAGGATCAATCAGCAGATTAGCCAGCAAAACACGCCGGTGGAACAAGCCGAACGCGCACGCACGGTCGCGCACGCTATCTACCAGTTTTATCCCTTGGCCATACCGGTAATCGTGGTCGTGTTTATCCTCTTCTTTGGATGGCTGGTCAGCGCCATGGCGTCCATGGCTGGATTGCGAACCAAATTCCGCGACGTCTTCTCGCTGATGGCCGCCTGCTCGCTGATTCCGTCGCTCCAGAGTATTGCCACCTACATCGTGCTGCGCGCGAAGGGTGACGAAATCACTTCACAGGACCAGTTGACGCCTCCCTTCGGGCTCGACATCTTCCTGCAAAATATTCACGGCGGGTTGCTCGGGCTGGTCAATTTCTTTTCGATTTTCCAGATCTGGTACCTGATCGTGCTGACGCTGGCGCTGGCCTACCTGGGAAAATCGACGAAGGGTAAAGCTTTTTTTGCGATTACGCCGGCCTGGCTGCTGCCGCTGGTGATCCGCGTGATCCAAGGGATGTTTCAGAGCGGGCAAGGCAACTAATCTTAGCCGCATTTCCTGACGATTACTGGACCGGGCTCCATTTGTGAACCTAGGTCTTATACTTTCCATTTCGCTCCTAATTGGTGCCACCGCTAAGGGTGCTGAGCCAAGCCTGAGGATCATATCTCCTCCCGAGGGAACGGTGGTGAGCCCTGGTCAAACCCTTTCGGTGGACGTGTTGTCATCACGAGGGGCAAATGATGAGCGCGTCATAGTATTTGGGGTATTTGGGCAGGGCCCACTCAGTTCCCAAATATTGCTTTCTCCGCCCTATCACTTTTCGATCGACATACCGTCGAGCACCAGCCCAGGTCCGTATACCTTAAACGCCATGGGGGGCGATCAACGGCGCAAAACCATTCAGTTCGGCGCGTACTGTTATTGACGTGGAGCGTCCTGATTCACCCGGACGGATCAGGGTATCGCCGGGCGTGTTGAGGCTATGGGTTGGTGCACAGAGCGAACTATTTGTAGTGGGCACCTACAAAGATGCCGGCGACGTCGACATCAGCAAGTCGACTCGACTGGGCTTTGAATCTGAATCTCCGGCTATAGCGTCGGTCACCAAAAATGGGAAGGTAACGGGAGTGTCCGCCGGTTCAACGAGCATTCTCGTCAACCGTGAAGCTGAGGTAAAAGTCGTGGTGGCCGACGTGGGTCGAAAATGATCAGCAGTTACAGTCCTGGCGTCGGCGCGCAGAGGACTTCTCCCGGCCCGCCCGGACTGCACTCGTCCGCCGTTATGTGGCCCATTTTCGTCGATTTATGGGGCCAATCGTCGGTACGTTCGGAGCGCTCCTCTTCCTATTGCCTCCGTTGGTCGTGCTGCGTTGGTAGAAGGGCTGGGCCGCCATGTTAGCCGTGGCCGCGGTTTTGTATGCGGAGCTGCGAACCTTGTACTTCTGAGCGAACTCTTCTTCTTCGTGCAGTTACGCGCGAGGCGCGGCTTACCATCGTAGATCTACCTGCGCCTGACAATCATTCGGGCTCTTCACCGGGCGGCCGCTTGTGCTTGGGCTTCTTGCGCTCCGTCTTGGGTACGATCAGCTTGGGCGAAGGCACCGCGCCGACGCGCTCGCGCGCCAGGCGGCGGATTTCGGTAGGAACATCGTACTTGCCGGGCTTCTTCTTGGCCATTTGGCGACCTATCTCATCATCGTATACCCTTGCAGGCGCTTGACTTCGCTCGGCCCATTTCGGTAGCCTGACGATTCTACATGTCCTCTATTGACGTCCCCTTAGAGCGCGGCGGTTTCGGCAAGACAGCCCGGCGCGACGCGTGGTGGGTTTATCCTCTTCTGACCTTCCTCGGACTCGGCGCTTTTCTGGTTTATGCCAATTGGGCCGCTTTCCAAGGCAACCATTACAGCTTCGGTCCCTATCTTTCACCGATGTATTCGCCCCTCATTTTTGGGCATCCGGGCGAAGACTCCTGGTTCGGCGCCATGCCCTCCTTCCTGCCCAGCTTCGTCACCGTGGCGATGATCATCCTGGTGTTTCCGGGCGGTTTTCGCATCACTTGTTACTACTATCGCGGCGCCTACTACAAAGCTTTTTGGGCCGATCCGCCCAACTGCACCGTCGGCGAGCCTCGCAAGAAATACTGGGGTGAACGCTACTTCCCGCTGATTATTCAAAACATCCACCGCTACTTTCTCTATTTCGCGCTGCTGTTCCTGGTGTTTCTGGCGCACGACGTCTGGAAGGCGCTGTGGTTTGACGGTAAGTTCGGCATTGGCGTCGGTACGCTGGTGCTGCTGGTCAACTTCCTGCTCCTGGGCAGCTACACCACAGGCTGCCATTCGCTGCGCCACCTGGTGGGCGGCATGTTCGATGTGCTCTCGCGGCGGCCAATCCGCAAGAAATTGTACGACTGCGTAAGTTGCATGAATCGCCGTCACATGCTGTTTGCGTGGATGAGCCTCTTCTGGGTCGCCTTCTCCGATCTGTACGTAAGGATGTGCTCCATGGGCATCTGGACGGATTGGAGAATTCTCTGATGGCAGCGGAATACCAAACGTTCGAACATGATGTGTTGGTGATCGGCGCGGGTGGCGCCGGATTACGCGCCGCCATTGAAGCCTCGGCCGGCGGCGTCAAGGTGGGAGTGGTAACCAAGTCGCTGCTCGGCAAGGCCCATACGGTAATGGCCGAAGGCGGCATGGCGGCGTCCATGGGCAACGTGGACGATCGCGACAACTGGCGCGTGCATTTCGCCGACACTATGCGCGGCGGGCAGTATCTGAACTATCCCCGCATGGCCGAGCTTCACGCCAAAGAAGCTGGCGACCGGGTGCGCGAACTGGAAGCCTGGGGCGCGCTCTTCGATCGAACCGCGGACGGGAAAATTCTGCAGCGCAACTTCGGCGGGCACCGTTACCCGCGCCTGGCCCATGTGGGCGACCGCACGGGTCTTGAGATGATCCGCACGCTGCAGGATCACGGCATCCACCAGGGCATCGATTTTCACATGGAATGCACGGTCATTACGCTGCTGGTGAATGCCGGCCGCGTGGTGGGAGCATTTGGGTATGACCGCGAGCGTGGCCGCTACAAGTTGTTTCACGCCAAAGCCGTGGTGCTGGCAACCGGCGGCATCGGCCGCGCGTACAAGATCACGAGCAACAGTTGGGAATACACCGGCGACGGCCATTCGCTGGCGTATCATGCCGGCGCCACGCTGCTCGGCATGGAGTTCGTGCAATTCCATCCCACCGGAATGGTGTGGCCACCGAGCGTTCGCGGCATTCTGGTCACCGAGGGCGTGCGCGGCGAAGGCGGTGTGTTGCTGAACAAAGAGGGCAAGCGGTTCATGTTCGGCGATATTCCGGCGAACTACAAGAGCTCGACGGCGGACAATCCGGAAGAAGGCTGGCGTTACACGCAGGGCGATAAGAGCGCGCGGCGTCCGCCCGAGCTGCTGACCCGCGATCACGTGGCGCGCTGCATTGTGCGCGAAGTGAAGGAAGGCCGCGGCAGCCCGCATGGCGGCGTCTTTCTGGATATCGCGTGGATCAAGGAGAAGCTTCCGAACGCAGCCGAGCATATCAAGAAGAAGCTGCCCAGCATGTACCACCAGTTCAAGCAGCTCGGGGATATCGACATCACCAAGGATCCGATGGAGATCGGTCCTACGACGCATTACATGATGGGCGGCGTGCGCGTGGATCCCGACACGCAGATGTCGGATGTAGCTGGTCTGTTCGCCGCTGGAGAATGCGGCGCCGGGTTGCACGGCGCGAATCGATTGGGTGGGAATTCATTATCCGATCTGGTGGTGTTCGGCAAGCGCGCCGGCGAATTTGCTGCGACCTTCGCGAAGGACCATACCGCGGGCTCAATCGACCAGGCGCAGGTAGATGAGGTAGCCAGCCAGTCCCTGGAGGCCTTCGAGCGGAAGGGCGAGAGCCCGTATCAAGTCCAGTACGATTTGCAGGATTTGATGCAGGATCTGGTGGGTATCGTTCGCCGCGAAGACGAGATGGAGCAAGCGTTAGATGGAATCGCGAAGCTGAAGCAGCGGGCTGCGAAGGTAGGGATCAGCGGCAATCGCGAATATAATCCCGGTTGGCACACTGCGCTCGATTTGAATAATCTGCTCACGGTCTCGGAAGCCGTCGCGCTGGCCGCGCTCAATCGCAAGGAAAGCCGCGGAGCTCATTTTCGCGATGACTATCCGGAGAAGGACCCGGCCTACGGAGCCTTCAATTTCGTGATTAGCAAGGGAGCGGACGGTGCGATGAAGATCGAGCGGGAGACGTTGCCGCCGATGACGGAAGAGCAGAAGCAGATTATCGAGGAGATGAAGTAGGAGATGGCCAACGCAACTTTTCGAATCTGGCGCGGCGATAAGTCGGGCGGTCAGTTCCAGGATTACAACACCGAAATCTCCGAGGGAATGGTAGTGCTGGACGCTGTCCATCATATTCAGGCGGAACACGCCAACGATTTGGCGGTGCGCTGGAATTGTAAGGCGGGTAAGTGCGGCTCCTGCTCGGCCGAGATCAATGGCATGCCGAAATTGATGTGCATGACGCGTTTGAACACGCTGCCGCTGGATCAACCGATCACCGTTCAGCCCATGAAGACTTTCCCCCTCATCAAGGACCTGGTGACGGACGTGTCCTGGAATTTCACCGTCAAGATGGGCATCAAGAAACTGAAGCCGCGCAAGCCGGACGCACCCGACGGAAGCTGGCGGATGGATCAGGCCGATGTGGACCGTCCGCAAGAGTTTCGCAAGTGCATCGAATGCTTCTTATGCCAGGATGTTTGCCACGTGCTGCGCGATCACCAACTGTTCGATGAATTCATCGGACCGCGGTTCCTGATTTACACCGCGCAACTGGAGATGAATCCGATCGACACCGAGGATCGCTTGCCGGATTTGCGCAAGCAGCACGGCATTGGATACTGCAACATCACCAAGTGCTGCACCAAGGTTTGCCCAGAGAACATCACCATCACCGATAATGCGATTATTCCCTTGAAGGAACGCGTGGTGGATCGTTTCTTCGACCCCCTGGGCAAGCTGTTCCGAGCCTTTGGTTCCAAATAGTTACGGGCTGGTTTCCTATACCATATTGAATGCTGGTATTGAGTATGGTATGCTAAAAGCGCTATGAGCCCGGCTACCAGAAAGATCACGATTGAGATTCCGGAAGAGCTTCTCGAGAAGGCCCAGGAAGCGACCGGTTTGGGGATCACGCAGACCGTTCGTACCGGGCTGCAGTTGGTTGCCGCATCGCAGGCCTACGACCGTCTACTGGAACTTCGGGGCACATTTAGGTTTTCGCTAACCTGGGAAGAGCTGAAGGACGATCGGTGATCGCGGTCGACAGCAGCACTTGGGTTGCTTTCCTGCAGGGAGACAGCGGCGAGGACTCAGAACTTTTGGTGAAAGCGCTGCGGGACCGGCAAGTGCTGATGCCTCCTGCTGTGCTCACCGAACTTTTGAGCGCCCCCCAGCTTCCTTCCGCTATAGCGGCAACCCTTTTAGAAATACCGCTAATCGAAGTTACGGATGGTTTCTGGGAACGGGCCGGCGCATTGCGAGGCAAGGTTTTAGCGAAACGCCAGAAGGCGCGTCTGGGCGACGCCCTGATCGCTCAGAGCTGTCTTGATCGCGGAGTTCCGCTGCTTACCCGAGACCGCGACTTCCACGCGTACCGTAACATCGCCAGCCTGGATCTTGTAATCCGATAGCGCTGCGCCGCCGCCGCGCGGCTTGCGATACACTAATCAGTCGATATGGACACCCCTCGCCTTCGCCAAAGTGCCATTCCGCAGTTCGAGCTGAAGCCGATATCCAAGGCCGGAGTTGCCGAGGCGCTCAAACGGGCGGAACGTTACCGGCTGCTGAATGAACCTTCGCTCGCTGAGAGCATTTGTCTGGACGTGCTCGAAGTTGAACCTGAGAACAGGCGGGCGTTGGTAACATTGCTGCTCTCGATTACCGATCAGTTCGGCCAGGGTGCAGCCGTGGGCAAGGCGCGTGAGCTGTTGCCGCGGCTAAAGAGCGAATACGAGCAGCGCTATTTCGCGGGCATCATTTGGGAGCGCTCCGCCCACGCGCAGCTCCGCAAGGGCGCACCCAACGCTGCGTTCAGCGCCTATGAAGGCCTGATCCAGGCCATGTTGTGCTATCAAGATGCGATCGAACAGCGCCCGCCGGGCAATGACGACGCGATCCTGCGCTGGAACACTTGCGCGCGAATCTTAATGCGCAATCCCAATCTGCGGCCGCGGCCGGACGAAGCGTACGAGCCTGTCATGGGCGAATAGAGGACGCAAAATCGCTCGAGGAAATCGGCACTGTCTGATACAATGAAGGCATCCCGATGAAGTTTGGCGTCGTCGTGTTTCCTGGCAGCAATCGAGATCACGACGCTTGGTACGCCGTCTCGAAGATTCTCGGGCAAGACTGCGAAATCATCTGGCACGATGCCACTAACCTCGGCAACGTCGATGCCCTGATCCTGCCCGGTGGTTTTTCCTATGGCGACTATTTGCGCTGCGGAGCCATCGCCAAGTTCTCGCCGGCTATGCAGAGTATTCGGAAGTTCGCTGCCGACGGCGGGCTGGTGCTGGGTATCTGCAACGGATTTCAGATTCTAGCGGAAAGCGGACTGTTGCCGGGATCGCTGGTGCGCAATCGCGGCTTGAAGTTCATTTGCAAGCACGTGCCGCTGCGCGTGGAAACCACCAACTCCCCGTTTACTTCGGAAGCCACGCTGGGGCAACGCCTGGTGGTCCCGATAGCCCACGGCGAAGGTTGTTATGTCGCCGACGAACGAACGCTCGACCAACTGGAAGCAGAAGACCGCGTCACGTTGCGATATATCGAGAATCCGAATGGTTCCATGCGCGACATCGCCGGCATCTTAAATGAAGGGCGCAACGTCATGGGATTGATGCCGCATCCGGAAGACGCTATCGAGCCTCTGATGGGATCGAGCGATGGCCTGGTCATTTTTCAATCCATGATTTGTAAAACCAGGGTCGCGCCAATGGTAGCAGCACACTAACGCATGACTCCCGCTGTAATTGAAGCCCACCAGCTCAGCGAGCCGGAGTACGACAAGATTGTCTCTCTGCTGGGCCGCGAACCCACCTACACTGAGCTCGGCATCTTCAGCGTCATGTGGAGCGAACACTGTTCGTACAAGAGCTCGCGCATTCACTTGAAGAAGCTTCCGACGCGCAGCAAGCTGGTGCTGCAAGGGCCTGGCGAGAATGCCGGGATCATCGACATCGGCGATGGCTATGCGATCGCGTTCAAGATCGAATCGCACAATCATCCGAGTTTTATTGAGCCGTTTCAGGGTGCGGCCACGGGCGTGGGCGGCATCCTGCGCGACATTTTCACCATGGGCGCGCGGCCCATCGCGGTGATGGATGCCATTCGTTTCGGACCTCTCGATATCCCGCGCAATCGGCGCATTCTGGAAGGCGTTGTTTCCGGTATCGCCCATTATGGGAACTGCTTTGGTGTCCCCACGGTGGGTGGCGAGTGCGTGTTTGAGGATTGCTACAACGGCAATCCGCTGGTGAACGCGTTCGCGCTGGGCGTCTTTCGCAAAGACGATGTTTTTTACGGCAAGGCCGAAGGCGTAGGCAATCCGGTAATCTACGTTGGAGCGAAAACCGGGCGCGATGGAATCCATGGCGCTTCGATGGCGTCCGCGGAATTCACCGAGGAATCGAAGCAAAAGCGGCCTAACGTACAGGTGGGTGATCCGTTTCTCGAAAAACTGTTACTGGAAGCGTGTCTCGAAGCGATGAAAACGGGCGCCATTGTGGGCATTCAGGACATGGGCGCGGCGGGTCTCACTTGTTCCACCTGCGAGATGGGAAGCCGCGCGGGCACCGGCGTCGAAATCGATTTGCAATACGTCCCGCAGCGCGAAACCGGCATGACGCCGTACGAGATCATGCTCTCGGAATCCCAGGAACGCATGCTACTGGTGGCTGATAAAGGCCGGGAAGCGGAGGTATTCGCGGTCTTCCATAAGTGGGGATTGGATGCGGTGACGGTCGGCCAGGTAACGCGCGACGGCATCCTGCGCGTGAAGGATCACGGCAAGGTGGTGGCTGAGATTCCGAACCGGGCGCTGGCCGATGAAGCTCCGCTCTATGACCGGCCGTACACGAAGCCCGCACCGCTGGCGCCGCTCGAAGCCCCGACCATCCCGGATCGTTCCACTCCGGCCGCGATCAAGGCCGACCTCATCGCACTGCTCAGCTCGGGCGATCTTTGCTCCAAGCGCTGGATCTGGGAGCAGTATGACTATTTGGTGCGCAGCAGCACGCTGGCCGGGCCCACCTCGGACGCGGCCATTATCCGTATCAAAGAGACCGGCACATCCATTGCGATGTCACTCGATGGCAATGGACGCTATTGCGCGCTCGATCCGCGGGAAGGGACCAAACTGATGGTCGCCGAATGCTGCCGCAACGTATCCACCTCCGGCGCGCTTCCCGTGGCCGCAACGAACAATTTGAACTTCGGCAATCCCGAGCGGCCTGAGATCATGGCGCAACTGGTGGAAGCGATCGAAGGCATGGCCGAGGCGTGCGAGTTTTTCGAAACGCCGATCACCGGGGGCAATGTCAGCCTCTACAACGAGACGCTGGGCGAAGCCATTTGGCCGACGCCCGTAATGGGGATTGTCGGCTTGATGAAGACCGCGCAGCCGACGCCGGTTCACTTCCCTCAAGCCGGCCTCGATCTGGTACTTTTGGGCGGCTTCGGGAACTGTGATGAAACGCATTTCGGAGGAACGCAATACGCTAAGGTGATTCTCGAGTCGCTGTGGGGGTTGCCTCCCCGGTTGGATATGGCGTATGAAAAGCGTGTCCATCAAGCGATCCGTGAGATTCTGTCAGGCAATCTGGCCGGGGCGGCACACGATATCAGTGACGGCGGCCTGGCCATTGCCCTGTGCGAAAGCTCTTTCGGGGCTGCAGGAATTGGCGCGCGCATCGAGCTTCCAAGCGGCATGCGTCCGGAGTTTCTGCTGTTTCACGAGGGTCCGTCGCGAATTTTGGTTGCAACATCGCGGCTAGATAATGTTTTCGAGATCGCGCGCAAAAATTCGGTGGAAGCAGTGCGTATCGGTGTTACGATGAAAGAGCGGTTACGGATCGATTGCGGTTCGGAAACTTTGCTGGATTGCGACCTGACGGAGTTGAGGCAACCTTGGGAAACTTCACTCGAACGCCTGCTGCACCAGCAGTGAGGAAAAGCCCCGCGCTAGCGGAAATACCTTTCGATAAGTTTCGGGAGGAGTGCGGCGTCTTCGCCATTCACGGTCATCCCGAAGCTTCCAACCTGGCATATCTCGGGCTGTACGCGCTGCAACATCGCGGCCAGGAGAGCGCGGGCATCGCCACCAGCGACCATCGCGAAATCCGCTGTTCTAAATCGATGGGACACGTCGCCGATATTTTTACCCCGGAACAGATAGCGAGCTTGCCTGGCGATATGGCGATCGGCCACACGCGTTATTCCACGGCCGGTGATACCGTGCTGCTCAACGCGCAGCCGTTCCTGGTGGACTGCAACAAAGGACAGATCGCTGTAGCGCATAACGGCAACATCACCAACGCCAAAGAACTGAGGCGGGACCTGGAGCGCGAAGGATCCATCTTTCAAGCCACCAGCGATACCGAAGTAATTCTGCACCTGGTGGCGCGCTCGCGGGAACGCACCCTGGCCGGAGCGTTGCGGGAAGCTTTGCTGCAACTGGAAGGCGCGTTTTCGCTGGTCTTTCTGGCCAAGGATCGAGTGATTGTGGCGCGCGATCCGCACGGCTTTCGCCCGCTGGCGTTTGGACGCATGCCGGCACCCGAAGGTGGAACGGCTTACGTGTTCGCTTCGGAAACCTGCGCGTTCGATTTAATCACTGCCGACTATGTGGATGATGTGGAACCTGGCGAAATGGTGTGCGCCGGTCCGGAAGGTTTAACGCGCGAGCGCTGGGCGCCGGCCGCGCCGCAAGCGCACTGCGTTTTCGAACATGTCTATTTCTCGCGGCCTGATTCCATTGTGTTCGGGCGCTCGGTGGGGCAGTCTCGTGAGAATCTGGGCCGGTTGCTCGCGCGCGAATCGGCCGTGTCCGCCGACGTTGTCGTTCCGGTGCCCGACTCCGGTGTCGCGGCCGCCATTGGTTTTGCGTCGGAATCGAATATCCCCTTTCGACAGGCGCTGATCCGCAATCATTATGTAGGCCGCACGTTCATTGAGCCTTCGCAGGCTATTCGCGATTTTGGCGTGAAGCTGAAATTGAATCCGGTTCGCCATCAGTTGGAAGGCAAGCGCGTAATTCTGGTGGACGACTCCATCGTGCGCGGAACCACCAGCCGCAAAATCGTTCGCATGGTGCGCAATGCGGGCGCGCGGGAAGTGCATCTGCGCATTTCGTGCCCTCCGACGATTTCACCGTGTTTCTACGGCGTGGACACACCTTGCGAAAGCGAGTTGATCGCCGCGAATCAATCCATCGAAGAGATCCGCCAGTTTGTGGAGGCTGACTCGCTGGCCTACCTCTCGCTCGATTCCCTGCGAAAAGCCGTATCCGACACCAAAGACGAATATTGCTACGCCTGCTACACTGGCGATTATCCCACTGAGCTGGTGCAGATCGAAGAATTAGTCGCCGCCAGAACCCGCCGCTAGCGAGGGACGGTACAATCAAAATATGGGCACAACGACGACGCTGCTAACCGTCCAAGAGTTCCTTGCGCTGCCTGAGATCGAAGGCGAGTGTCTGGAACTGATTGGGGGCGAGCTTGTCAGCATGCCAATGTCCGGATATCCGCACGAGGTCACGAAGTCCAACTTAAATCGCCTTTTGACCGCGTGGTCTCTTCAGAATCCGGCACTGAGAGTGTTCTGCGAAGCGGCCTATCAACTTACTGAACGAAATTGTCTGATTCCGGACATTAGCTTGATTGCCTCAGGTCGTCTAGTGCCGGGAACAACCGGTGTTTTCCAGAGCGCTCCTGAGCTTGCAATCGAAGTTGTATCTTCGGAACCGGCTGCGCGCCTTGAGAGAAAGATCCGACTCTACCTGGCCCATGGTGGCAAGTCCGTTTGGGCCATATATCCGCAGGAGCGCGTGGTTCGAATCGATTCCGCCAGTGGAGCGAAGAAGTTCCTCGACGACCGGCCTCTCGTCGATCCCGTTCTTCCTGGCTTCAGCATTCCAACTTCGGCGATCTTCGAGGGTGTCTAGTCCACTCACCAAAATGGGTCCCGCGGTCGCCGGCTCGGCGCTGGCAGTGCCGCATTCCCGTATTCGCGAACTGGCCGAAATCGCCATGTCCATGGATGGCGTGCTGAAACTCTATTTCGGCGAATCCAATCTCCCGACGCCAGAATTCATTAAGCGCGCCGCGCAAAAGGCCATGGCGGACGGCTTCACGTTTTACACCGAAAACGCCGGTCTACCTTCATTGCGCAAGGCCCTCGCGCGCTACTATCAGGAACTGCACGCGGTCGAAATCGACGCCGCGAGCGAGATAGTGGTCACCGCGTCCGGCGTGCAGGCGCTGCACCTGGCGGTTCGATGCGTGCTCGATCCTGGCGATGAAGTGCTGGTGCTGACGCCCGCCTGGCCGAACGGTGCGGCCAATGTCGCGATGGCCAATGCCCGGCCCATCGAGATAGCACAACCCTTGGTGGGCGATCGCTATCAGATCGATTTCGCCGCCTTGGAAGCCGCGGTCACGCCCCGCACGCGGATGCTGCTTTACACCTCGCCCTCCAATCCCCTGGGCTGGATGGCGACGGTTGACGAGCAACGTCAATTGTTGGAATTTGCGCGGCGGCATGCATTGTGGCTGATGGCTGACGAGGTATACGAGCGCCTGAATTATACGGGACCCAAGCCCACCACTCCCGCGCCGAGCATCTTAAAGCTGGCCACTCGCGACGACGCCGTGATTGTGGTGCAGTCCTTTTCAAAGGCTTATTGCATGACCGGATGGCGTCTTGGATGGCTGGTAACACGCCGCGATCTGGCGGTACGCGCCACGCAGCTCAACGAGTTCGTGGTGTCGCACGCGCCTACCTTTACGCAGCGCGCGGGCGAAACGGCGCTGCTGTGGGGCGAGAACGCGCTGGCTGAAATGCTGGTGCGGTTGAAGGAAAATCGCGACTTTTGTATGGCTGCGCTGGCGAAGATGCCGGGGGTGACCGTTCCTAAACCGGATGGCGCGTTTTACTTATTCCCCAAGATCGCAGGCGCCGCCGATTCATTCGATTTTTGCAAACGGCTGTTGCTCGAAACCCAGGTAGGTCTCGCCCCCGGTGTTGCATTTGGCACGGGCGGCGAAGGATCCGTGCGAATCTGTTACGCCGCCGATCGTCCGATTCTTGAAGAAGCGATGGCGCGCCTCACTCTGTTCTTGCGGTAAGTGCGCGCCTTCCGCTCCGCTCCTCCTCTGAGGTGGTTCGTTATTGCCGCGCCGCGTTGTGTTTGTCGCGATAGATATTCCGGCTCAGGCGATTTTGTTGACGATTCACTTGTGCCTTCTTGTTGTTCGTCACGCGATGGCGCCCATCATCATCCTCGTTACTGCCAGCGTTAGAAACGAGCTTTTCATAGTCGGTCTCCTAAGAGGTTGCCGAAAAAGTCCCTCCACAGGCGCGAACCGCGGGCGTGGGCGCCTACGCTACAGGGGCGATCAACAACATAAATGTTCCCGTGTGGGGCGGAAATTTAACCGTTAAGAAAGCGTCGGACTTCCTGCTCCAAGCCCGGTGCGCAACCGATGGCATTTCCCGCATATATGGTTGAACCGCCATCCACGTTCAAGTACCGCGCACCGGCCTCTTCCAGGATCACTTTGAGAGGGGCGAAGTCCCAAGGGGACGCGCTGGGCTCAACCCAAATTTCGGCCTGCCCCGACGCCACCATCATCGCGTCCGCGGCTCCACCCAGCCCACGCACGGCCCAAAATCCCGTCATCCAATCCAGCAATCGACCATAATAAGGCGATTTGGCCACCTTGTCGTACCCGTTCACGCAGAGAACAGATTCCTCCGCCGACGTTTTGGACGAAGGATGAATGAGGGCGCCGTTCGAATGCGCTCCACCGCCCCGGGCGGCCGTATAGAGCTTGCCGAGAATGGGTAAATTCACAACACCCACCACCACATCGCCATCCGCTTCGAGCGCGATCAGATTGGCCCACAGAGGATTACCGCGCACGTAATCCCGGGTGCCATCAATGGGATCGATGATCCAACGCCGCCCGCTGCGGCTCTCCGCGCGCGCTCCTTCTTCGCCAAGAATGCCGTCGTCGGGAAACGCCTGGCTCAACATACCGGCAATCATCCGCTCGCATTCGCGATCCGCCTGCGTCACCGGAGA
>JBEKLB010000078.1:0-36803 GCA_050010415.1 Bryobacteraceae bacterium
CGAGGGAGCCGGAGGAGGTGAGCAGGCCCATCGAAAAGTTTTCGGGATAACGGGTCTTGATGAGCATCGGCACGAGCAGGCCGCCCAGCGAAAGGATGGTGAGACCCGAGCCGGCGAAAGTGAAGACGGTGCAGATGGCGACGGTAGCGATGGCGAGCCCGCCGGGGATCCAACTGAAGAGCGCGGTGAAGACGCGAAGCAGTCGCTTGGTTGCGCCCCCTTGCACCATGAAATATCCGGCCAGGGTGAAGAGCGGGATGGACGGGAGCAAGGGAGAGGCAACCAGGCGGTACATTTCGACGGGGACTGATGCCACCGGCGTGCCGCTCGACCAGAAGAGCAGGAGCGCGAGGCCGCCGAAGACGGCGAAGATCGGGAGACCGACGAATGTCGCGAGGGCGAGCAGAGCGAAGGAGAGTGGGAGAATGCCGGGCAACCTGGTTGGGATCGCGTAGCCGAACAGAGCTGGGATGAAGAGACCGAGCGCGGCGATGGCGCGGCCGTACCAGAGATCGCTTGCGTTCCAAACGGCGCGCAGGGCAATCACCGCGAAGCCGACGAGCATGATGGCCAGCGCGGTCCACTTAGGAAGGCCGGGCAGAAGGTAGCTGCCGGATTCGCGTTCGCTCTGGACGAAGACCCAACTCGCGTAGGCGAGACAGGTGGAGACGGCGGCGAGCGCGGCGCTCCAGAAGATTTTCGCGGGGGCGAGCCAGGATTCCGGGAGGAAGGTGGAAGAGGAGAGCCCGAGCAGGCGGCCGGATCGGGAGGCCAGCATCCCGCCCAGCATGCCGATCCACAGCGTGAGCTGCTGCACGATAACGGCCGAGCCGGGGATGCCGGACCAGCGAAACTGCCGCGCGACCATTTCGATGACCGGGAGGGCGGTCATAAGAGAGAGCGCGAGGATGGAAAACGAGTCCTCGAAGAGTTGCAGCGGCGTCGCGGGTGCGGTGTTCTCCGGAGGAAGAGTTGCGCTCACAGGGTTAGGTGGTGAGTTTTTCGATAGTCGTCGCGCAGGCGCTTCACTTCATCGAACAGGTCGGGCGGGACGGCGGCGCCGCGCAGCTTGGGCCAGATACTTTCGGCGAGTTGACGCCATTCGGCGACGGACTTGGGGTCGGCATGAACCACGTTGAGCCCGAACTGCTGCATGAGCGGAATGGAGCCCGCTTCCGATTTGCGGATTTCGTCGCGCAGCGCGACTCCGGCGGTGTGCGCGGATTGCAGCATCTCTTTTTGGACGGGCGCGGGGATTTTGTCCCAGACATCTTTGGTGATCACGGTTGCGCCGACCAATTGGGCGAAGTTGATATCGAGCATGTTCTTCGCACCGCCGAACCATTGGTTGCTGAGAGCCACTAGCGGAGGGGCTTGAAATGCGTCGATGAGGCCGGTTTGCAGGCCGGTGAGGATGTCCGTGGCAGCCAGCGAAACGGGCTCGAATCCGTTAATTTTATAGAGCTGGAAGGTGGCGGTGTCGCCCTGCAGGACGCAGAGTTTCATGCGGCGAATGTCATCGGGACGGGAGGCGGGCTGCTTGGTGAAGAAATGAATCCAGCCGGCGTCGCCCCAGTTCAGAACGATGAAACCGCGCTGGGCGAGGCCTTTTTCCAGTCGTTCGGCGATGTGGTCGCGAACATAGTCGAGCTCTTCATAAGAGGAGAGCATCATGGGAATCTGCAGCGCGGCCACGTCGGGGTCGATGCCGCTCAGGCCCGCGCCCGAGAGCGCCACCGCTTGCAGCTTCTTGATGCGAAGCTTCTGGACCATTTCGGGCTCGTCGCCCTGCTCGCCGCCGGGATAAATTTTGAGCTCGATTTTTCCGCCGGAAGCTTTCTTCCATTCTTCGCCCATGTTGATGAGAATTTCGTCCCAGCGCGAGCCTTTGGGAACCAGGGTGCCGAGGCGAATGATGGTGGTTTGCGCTGGGAGGGAGAAGGAAAGAAGAAGACCGAGGAGCGCTGCGCGGAGCATCACATGAATAGTAACGCAGGAGAATCGCCGGGCGTTCGCAGTCTGCTGAACTACTGCGGGAAACCGCGTTCTGTCATTATAGTGAGAGCATGTTCTTCCGCCGAGAGAAACCTCACGAACTGACATTTACCGAGCGCATTGATGGGTTGCGGAAGCTCGGCTTCAGCACCAGTCCCGCGGGATCGAGCAAGGCGCAAATCATTCGCGATGGCATCGGCGCGATAATTGAGGACCGTGGCGCGGGTGAGCATCCGCGCGTCAACAAAGCCGGCCTGGTGCTGGGTGATGAGATTGGCCTATTGGTGAATCGCGGTTTTCAGATGTTCTGGAAAAGTCCTACGGGGCGCACCGCGCCCGCTCTTGCAACACAGCTCAAAGCGCTGCACGCGTTTGAAGAGGACTTAAAGGAAGGGCTGGGCCTGACCAGCCTGTACAACGAGAGCCTCGGCACCACGTCCGATCTGCATTTATATGATAGAGTGCAGCACCGCGATCAAGGCGACGCAGACAAGCCCTGGGAACATAAAGCGGTCACTTCGTAGCGTTGGGTTCCGGCTGGTCCTGGTATTTCGAGTAGAGCTCAAAACTCTTCTTAGCCTCGTCAATTTTCCTTTCGTGCTGCAGAACGGTTCCGCGCAAAGACCAATACCTCGGGAAAATCAGCGAAGCGAAAAGCGGCTCGCCAGATGACAGCGGCGGAGGGTATGGGTCGATGAAGGCGGCCGCCTGGTCGATGGCCCCGGTTTCAACGTACGCCCACGCGAGCAGCGTTCGCAGCTGCCCATCCGCGGATGGATTGGATTCCTCATACCCAGCTAGCAACAACGGGATCGCCTCTCGAAATCTTTTCGCGAACAGCAGCGCCAAGGCGTCGCCCGCGCCTCCCGAGGTAATGTGCTGGCACAACCCGGCGATCCGATGTGCCTGTGGACTCCGGGCGCGCGTCGCAGCTTCATTCGCCAAGTCCGCTGCCGCTTTGTTGTCGCCCATTTCCAACTTCCAGATCGCGAGCTGACTCAACGCTAGCGCCTGCGGATCGCCTTCTGATTCGGACGCAAGCTTCTCCATTTGAGCCAACCCGTCTTTGCGCCGGCCGGTGAGAAAGTTCCATTGCGCCATTTGATAACCAGCGGCGCCGCTCTTCGCGAGCAGGGCATCCGCTCCCGCGCGATCGCCCAGCATCAGCCGCGCTTCGGCGGCCTTGACCCATTCCGATGGATTCTTCACGGCAGCGCGTGCGAAAAACTCTTGAGCGGTCTTGAACTCACCCCGCATGTAATTCACTTCGCCTTCCGAATCGAGCGCGTTGGGATCTTCGGGTGACAGCTTTTGATATTGCTCCAGCGCCCGGCGCGCCCCGCTCAAATCCTTGGCCCTCGCCAGCGCATAGCCGAGCTGATTCCAGATTTGCGGATCGTCCGGATCCAGACGCGCGGCTGCCCGATATTCCATCGCCGCCGGCTGGAACTGGCGCCGCCGGAACCGCATCTCAGCGAGCTCGACGAAAATATTCGCGTTGGCCGGAGTGGCCTGGGTGAGAGACTCCAGCGCTCTGATCCGGCCAGCTACGTCTCCACTCGCCGAAGCTGCGACATATTCCAAATTGGCCCGTTCCATCGGATCTGGATTGGCTCGCTCTCCGGCTTCGACCATTTGGCGGGCGTGCTCGCGATCCCCGTTCTCGGCCAGAAGCTTGGCGCGGTCCAAAAATCCGGCGGCAAAGCCAGGGTCGGCACTGGTGGCTTGTTCGAGCGCCCGTTGCGCATCTTGCGAATCCCTGGCAGCCAGCGCCTGACCGTAAAATCGAAACGCATTCTCATTGCTGGCGCCGAACTTGCGAGCATCCGGGCTCAGCCTGCGGGCCAGTTCATTGGCCAAGGGCAGGAAGCCGGCCGAAGCTGGTCCATCGATCTCGATGTTCTCGACCGCGCTGGAATTCACCAGTTCCTCCAGCGTGGCGCGAATGCCGATGCGTCCGTTTCGTTCGAAGAAATATCCCTGCAGCACGCGCGACGCTTGCATGGATTGCGCGGCGGATAACGAATCCACCTGTTTCGCGAAGATATTCCTGACGCCGGCCAGATCGTAGGCCACTACCGCGGCCGCGGCACGGCTGGGCCAATCCAGTTGCGCCTCGGGGCTGAGATTCTCGATAGGCATCACGCCGAGGCGCTCGACAGCGGCCCGCGGACGGGAGCAACCATCCAGTGTCAGGATCGCCAGCGTGAGAATCGATTGGAGAAGAATTGTGCTGAGGACGAGGGCTTCGGTTCGCCTACAAAACACGCGGCTCGCTCGCCATCAATTCCTTGAACTCGGGAAGCTCTTTCATCTGCGCGAAGGCCGGATCTTCTTCGATCTTCTTGCGTTCCTTGAAGCCCTCTTCGAGCGCCTTTCGGATATATTGCAAAGCCAGATCGCTCCTGCCGGCCAAGGCGTAAGTGTGGGCTAAGTAGTAGTGAAACTTGCCTCGTTCCCCCACGCTGCGCTCCTGCAGCAAGACACCTTGCGTGCTGCGATGTTCAAAAACATCCGGGTCTAGCATGAGGGCCTTTCGCAAGGCTTCCTGCGCGTGCTCCACGTCATTACGGGAAAAGAAAGCCATGGCGAGATTACTCCATACAGAGGCCGAGTCCGGGCTCATGCGGAGCGCCTTCTTATATTGACCAATCGCGCGCCGGTAGCTTTTCTTGGCGTAATAGATGGTGCCGAGGTTGTTCACGGCTTCCGAGTACTTCGAATCTACGCGTAGAGCCCGGCGGTAATACTTTTCCGCGCTGTTCAATTCGAGCATCTGATGATAGGCTATGCCGGTCTTATTCAGCATCACCGCCGACCCCTTGGAATTGTCCGCATACATCTCCGCCGCCTCCCGGTACCTCTTTTCCGCCATGAAGATGTCACCGCGCATCTCCGGCGTCAGGTCCACGGCGGTCTTTTTGGGAGCGGGCGTGTTCAATCCGGTATCGGATGAGTTGAGGAAACCGCTGGAGGGCGGCGTGGACGAGGCCACTTGTCCGTCTGCAGCGGCGAGAAACGCGTGCGTGGTCGCTAGACCAATTGCCACTAGCCAATAACTGGAAACCATGGTCACCTCCCCGGATCATGCTTTCACGGAAGGCTCTGACGATCCCGTCTCAGAAGCTTTAGTTCCTACGTTATCACTTTCGGCAAGAACCGATTATTTGAATATACCCCGAAGGCGCTCCAAAAATCCCTTACGTTTCTTGGGAGGCTGGGGCTGGTCCACCGAATCGGGCGTGGGCGGGGCGGTTTGGGCGGCACGCTGCTGGGGCGGCACGGCAAAAGAGTTGGCGGACGCGGCTGGGTCTGAGGCCCGGGCCGGCTGTCCAGTCTCCCAGCCAGCCACGCGGGTTCCACCGCCGCCGTGCAATTGGCATTGCTCCACCGGTTGCGTGCCGTCGACAAAATACTCGGTTCGCACCCTGGGGCAGGCGGGGGTTGCCAGCTGGCCGGAAGCCGGATCGATCTGCACGCCCACCACTCCGGCCGGCGCTTCGAATTCGCTGACGTTGCTGTATTCCCGGTGCTCGTGAGCGCGCTTCATAAACTCGGCCCACACCGGCAACGCGGAATGCGCGCCTTCCAGATTCAATTCGCGGTTGTCATCGAATCCAACCCACACGATGCAGATGAGCTTGGAGGTGAACCCGGCGAACCAGCCGTCGTGCGATGTTCCGGTTTTTCCCGCTATGGGGAAATTGATGCCTCTACCCCAGACGCTTGCGCCCGTTCCGCTGCGCACCACTTCCTCCAGAAGCTGGTCCATCAAAAACGCCACGCGCGGATCCAGCACATCGCGATGCTCCGGCTTGTTGTCGAAAATGATGGAGCCATGATCGCTCGCGATATCGGAAACGAAGTACGGCTTGGAGTAAACGCCATGATTGTCGAAGATGGTGTAGGCGCCCGCAATCTCAAGCGGCGTCACTTCATAGGCGCCCAGCGCCACCGAAGGCGTGGGGTGAATCTCCACGTTCATTCCGGCGCGCCGCGCCAGGTCCACGATATTGTCATAGCCGGTGGCTTCGGCCAGCTTCACCGTGGCGACGTTCAAGGAGTGCGCGATAGCATCCTGCAGCCCGATGTTGCCGAAGAACTTGTGCTCGAAATTGCTGGGCTCATACGGCTTGCCGTCGTAGTAAAACGTGGTGGGCTCGTCCAGGATCATGGTGGCCGGCGTGAACACCTGCCCGCCGTTCGAAAGCGCGCTGTTCAGCGCAGTGGCGTAGACGAAAGGCTTAAATGACGAACCCGGCTGCCGCTTGGCCAGAATCCGATTCAGCTGGCTGGTGCCGTAGTTGCGGCCGCCGATGAGGGCGCGTACCTCGCCGGTTTGCGGGTCCAGTGCGATGAGGGCGCATTGCGGATCGGGATAGCTGGGATCCTTCTTTTTTCGCCTGCTGATCAGCTTGTCCGCCTCCTCCATTCCGATGCGGACCGCTTCGGAGGCATCGTGCTGCAAATTCGGATCGAGCGTGGTGTAGATGCGATAGGTATTGGATTGGAAGTTGTAATCGGGGAACTTGTCGAGCAGCGCGTCGTTCACCAGGTCGACGAAGAAAGGCGCCTCGGTGGATTCCATGCCTTGCTTGCCGAGCTCCATGGGCGCCGCGCTGGCGCTTTCATACTCGGCGTCGCTGATGTAATCGTTCTCGCGCATCAGCTTCAATACCACGTTGCGGCGTTGGCGGGCCCGTTCCGGCCAGCGGAAGGGATTGGTGAAACTGGGCTGCTGAATCAGCCCCGCCAGCGTGGCCGCTTCTGGCAGGGTCAACTTGCTAACGTCCTTGCCGAAGAAAACCTGCGCCGCCTCGCCGAAGCCGCGGATGCCGAAACTCCCGCGATGGCCCAGCGGGACCTGATTCGCGTAGTATTCGAAAATTTGCTCCTTCTTGAGCTTTTGCTCCAGGTGCATGGTGATCAGCACTTCGGGAATTTTGCGCCGCCAGGTTTTGTCGCTATCCAGCCAGAAACTGCGCGCGAGCTGCTGGCTCAGCGTGGAAGCGCCCTGCGCGTAGCGATGCTCGCGCACGTCGACGTAGGCTGCTTTAATGATGCGGATGGGATCGAAACCCGAGTGCTGGAAAAAGCGCTTGTCTTCGGCTGAGACCACGGCGTGGACCAGCACCGGGGGAATGTCCTCATACTTCACCAGCCGCCGCTTCTCGCGATTCTTGTCGAACAGATTGGAGATCAGCTCGGGCTCGAGCGTATACTCGGTGCGGTCCGTATTGTCGGCCAGGGAAATGATTTGCCGGACCTTGTGGCCGGTGAACTTAATAACCCCCTCGTCTCGCTTGAAGTACGAATCGGGGCCAGGATATATGTCGATCTCGTCGGGCTTCAAAGTGAAGTAGCCCATCCGGTTGCTGGACGATTCGCTATAGTTGCTGCGCCGCAAGTCCGTGGCAATCTCCTGCGGATCGGCGACATCCCCAACGTCCACGGTGCGGGGCGCGGCGAATAGCATGGAGGTATTGGCAAACGGGCCGGCTGCCAGCTTCGCTTCGATGAGCCGCGAGTACTTCACGTAATAGAACGTGAACACGGCCAGACCGGTAGTGAAACCCAGCACCAGCAGAACGAGGAGAATCTTGCCAACCGGGTGCAGCGCAAATCGCACCGCTTTGGCCTTTTTAGGGACCTGGACTTTTACTGCCACGTCAGTACCATCTTCGCACGCCTCGCCCTCCTGGGCATCTAGACGGCCTACAATGGAATTAGTTCCATGAGCGCCACGGCAATAGTCTCTGTCGAGGACTACCTTCATCGCACTGAGAAACCCTATTGCGAATACCTTGACGGCGTCCTGTATCCCAAAGCGATGCCCACCAAGCTCCACGCACTAATTCAAAAGATCCTGATGCGGCTTCTCGATAATCAAGGCGTGGAATCTCTGGCCGAAGTGCGCGTTCGCTTAAGCCCAACCAAGCACCTCATCCCGGACGTAATCGCCGCGTCTGAAATCCAAAGCCCCTATCCCACCGAACCCGTTCTCCTCTGTGTCGAGATCCTCTCCCCGGAAGACCGCGTTGGCGCCATGCTCGCCAAGTGCGAGGAATACCATGCATGGGGCGTCCCCTTCTGCTGGGTCATCGATCCAGAAAAACAAACCGCATGGCAATATCACTCCGGACGCGATCCCGAGCATATCGCTCGCGGCGTGCTGTCCGCTGGCGACCTCAGCGTTCCACTCGCCGAGCTTTTCATCGACAAAACCTAGCCCGCCAACCGCCAATCCCTGTCCTCGCTTCCTCAACGGTTCCAGCTTCGCACCACCCCCTTAACCGCTCCAATCGCTATAATGAAGCATGTTAAAGCCCACGGAGAAGATTTGGCATAACGGCCGTTTGATCGATTGGAACGATGCCAAAATCCACGTCCTCGCCCACGTCACCAGCTACGGCAGCTCGGTGTTTGAAGGCATCCGTTGCTACGCCACGCCCTCCGGGCCGGCCATTTTTCGGGTGCGCGAACACATCCGCCGTCTGCTCGATTCCGCCAAAATTTATCGCATCGAAGTGAAGCATACCGTCGACGAACTGGCCGACGCCATGAGTGAGCTGGTGCGCGTCAACAAGATGGACTCGTGCTATTTCCGTCCACTGGTCCTGCGCGGTTACGGGGACGTCGGCGTGCTGCCTTTCGGGAACCCGGTGGAAACGTACATCGCCTGCTGGGAGTGGGGCAAGTATCTAGGCGAGGAAGCGCTGGCCGAAGGCGTGGATGTGTGCGTCTCCAGCTGGACGCGGATCGCGCCCAATACCCTGCCCGCGCTCGCCAAGGCCGGCGCAAATTACATGAACTCGCAGCTCATCCGCATGGAGGCGCATTTGAACGGCTACGCCGAAGGCATCGCGCTCGACACTTCCGGCTATGTGAGCGAAGGTTCCGGGGAAAACATCTTTGTGGTTCGGGACGGCAAGATCTTAACACCGCCGCTCGGTGCGTCAGTCCTGCCCGGCATTACACGGGACTCGGTGATGCAGCTCGCCCAATCGCTCGGCATTCCGATAACGGAGAGCCTCATCCCGCGCGAGATGCTCTATATCGCCGACGAGGTGTTCTTCTCGGGTACGGCCGCCGAGATCACGCCCATCCGTTCGGTGGATCGCATCACAGTGGGCAAAGGAACGCGCGGTCCGGTGGCTGAAAAGCTGCAGAAGGCGTTCTTCGGCATCGTGCATGGCGACGCCCCCGACAAATTCGGCTGGCTTACGCGCGTTACAAACCCCGAGGCTCGCGTCACAAAAAACGAGCCCGTGACGGTTTGAGCCACGGGCTTTCAAGCTTCTCCGGAAAAACTTCGGACTTAGCGGAAGGACGATCCGCAAGTGCGACTCCGACGGCCACCTCCCCCGAGATTAACCGCCGGAATCGCACTCGCGAGGGATCATGCATTCTGTTTTAGCAGGCGTTTCGGATTCGCGCCAGCTTTATTTCATAGTGTTTTCGCTGTTTTCAACAACTTTTATCCACTCACTGACTCTTGTACTTAGCGTTCTAAGGCCTGTGGGAAACTTGTGTATAAATCGGCGTGCAAATGAAATGTAACGGTATCGATGTTTCGAGCGGAGCTTCTGTCGAAGTATCGTTCGAGCGGGCCATCACCATCGTGGATCACCTGATCCGGCCTCTGAATGATGGCATCTTTATCGCGCCCGGCTGGATCGATCTGCAAGTGAATGGCTTCGCCGGAGTGGATTACAACTCGGCGGCAGCCACGCATGAGCAGATCGCGCAATCCATCCGCGCCCAGTTCGCATGCGGAGTGACACGGCATTTTCCCACGGTGATTACCGGATCGCCGGAGAACATGACAGCGGCGCTGCGCAATTTGGCGAGTGCCAAAGAGTCCATTGCGGAAGGCGCGGCGATGGAGGCGTTCCATTTGGAAGGCCCGTACATTTCTCCCGCCGACGGCCCGCGCGGCGCCCATCCGGCCCGCTGGGTGCGCCCGCCCGATCTTGACGAGTTTCAGGGTTTTCAGGAAGCTGCTCTGGGCCACATCCGGCTGGTGACGCTTTCGCCCGAATGGCCGGAAGCTCCGCGCTTCATCGAGAAGATTGTGGAGAAAGGCGTGGTCGCGAGCATTGGCCACACTCGGGCATCGGCGTCCGAGATCGCCGACGCCGTCAGCGCCGGAGCAACGCTCTCCACGCATCTGGGCAACGGGACCGATGCGGTGCTGCCGAAGACCGCCAATTACATTTGGGAGCAGCTGGCCGAGGATCGCCTGGCGGCCAGCTTTATTGTCGATGGGTTCCACCTGCCAGCGCCGTTCCTGAATGTCGCGCTGCGCGCCAAGGGACTGGAGCGCTCCCTTCTGGTGACGGACGCGGTGATGCCCGCCGGCTGTCCTCCCGGAGCCTACAAGTTGGGGGAAGTCGATGTCGAGTTAAAGGAAGACGGAAGCGTCCGATTAGCTGGAGGCTCGCGCCTGGCCGGTTCCGCGTTGCGCATGGATCATGCCATCGGGAACGTTATGCGGACCGCAGGTCTTAACTTGCGCGAAGCGGTGACGCTCGCCACTCGGAATCCCGCGCGAGTGGGGCGCGTCCCTTACCGCCAGCGTGGACTTAATCCCGGCGATCGCGCCGATCTCGTCCGGTTTCGGCTGGACGAATCCAGCTGCCAATTGACGATCCTCGAAACCTACCTCAATGGCGAACGGGTCTTCGCAGCCAATCCCTAGTCCGTCTCATTCCTCTGGGTTCAGAACCGCCACATACTTCAGATTCCGATACATCTGGCGATAGTCCAATCCGAAACCGACCACGAACCGGTCCGGAATCTCAAAACAGCGGTAATCCAGAGGGATTTGCACGATGCGGCGCGGCGTGCGATCGAGCAGGGTGCACACCGCAAGCGATTTTGGTTCGCGAGCCGACAAGTGCTGCAGCAGGTAGCGCGTGGTGAATCCCGTGTCGATGATATCCTCCACCAGCAGCACATGCTGGCCTTCGATGCCGTCGTCCAGGTCCTTCGAAATCCGGACCATCCCGGGCGCGGCCCTCGAGGAGCTGAAGCTCGAGATACCCAGAAAATCCACTGTCACCGTTACGGTGAGCTCGCGCGCCAGTGCCGTCAGAAAGAATACCGATCCCTTCAGCACACCCACCAGCTTGAGCTCGCGGCCTGCATAGTTTTCCGAGATCTGCGCAGCCACCTGCCGGATCCTGCGATGGATCTCCTCTTCAGTGAACAGGATGCGCTCGATGGCCGGCATGGTCAGCGGGCCAGGCGTTCCGGTAGCCGGTATTTCATCACCAGATCCTGCACGTCCTTTTGATAGAACACCTGGATGTTGACGTGGGGATAGATGGCGCGCAGCAGCCGGATCTTGCGGTTCTTCCTGGTCACGTTGGCCTGCTTCATGGTGGTCAGTTCCACATAGAGATCGAATTCGGGCAGGTAGAAATCGGGAGTGAAGGCTTCAGACACCTTGCCATCCTTATCCCACTGCAATGGAAAACTGCGAGGTTCATAGTCCCACGCGATGCGGTAGAAGTCGAGCAGATTGGCGAACACCTCTTCGCTCGGGTGGCCGAATGCCTTGCGCTCCACGTGAACCCGATCCGGCGGCACGATTCCATATCGAGCCAGTTGCATCCGGACTTGAAACTGCACCTCGGCAGCGGACGCCGGCGAAAGCGGCTCGGCGTCCAGCAGCCCCCGCGATTTCACGGCAGTTACCAAAACGTCCACCATCTCGGCCGATCCCAACGCTTGGGCGTTCAGCACCAAGTCAAAGCTGGTGGCGGGGCTCGTCTTTTGCCCGAACCGTCGCTTCCGAAGCCGGGAGTTGGCGGATACCATTTTTCGAAGATATGTTTTGGCGGCGGCGCGGTTGAGCTGCCGGTCGGCGACCAGATTCGCCAGCCGGACGGACTCCGGCGCCACGACGTGAAGGCGGAAAACCGCCGGGAGATCCCGAGCGAGCGTCTCGGCGCCAGTGCCGCACACTACTACGTGCCGGTGGTCCAATCCCAGGCTCGCCAGGATGGAAGCCGCGAATGGCCGCCAGGTCTGGCCCGGAGCCTGGCTCAGGTCTCCAAATTGGGCGGCGATCATCCGCTCCAGGTCCGATTCGGTGACCAGCTCGCACTCCAGGCGCTGGGCGGCTATCCGGGCAAGCTCCTCATGCCGGCATCCCGGTTCGCCCGATACCGCGATGAAAGCCATTCAGTAGAATCGTAGCGCACCGGTCGTCTCAGGGTGTGCGGCTGGGGTGTGCGGCTGGGGTGTGCTGTTGGGGGCGCGGTTCTTAGAACCTTTGGGTCGTAGCCCGGTGCAGTACCTCGGTGACAAGCACTCCAAATGAATTTGGAGCTACAGTATTGCCTGTAGCCGCCGATCAACAAAGTAGCCGAACGACGCCGGATGTGTTAGGTGTCTTACTATTGAAGCGGGAAGAATAAGCTTGACCCAGGATGACGGTCTATACTAGATTCAGAGTTCTGAGATTTAATAGAATCGTTACAAAATTACGGATCTTGATGACCTTGAGTTACTGCCGGACGGCGTTCATCGCCGGATTACCCCTGTTGCTCGCACTGCTGACCAGTGGTTGTGCCACCACTAAGCAGCAACCAGCTTTCAAGCTCTCTTTCCTGCCATCCACTCCGGTCCCGATTGAACCAACGTTTGAAGCCCCTCCTCAAGTCGCCATCAACCTTTATTCCAGCGAGTCTCCCGATTTAGTCCAGCGGACCTTAGCCACAGCCTCCCGCCAGGCAGAGGTAAACAGCCGCGTGGCCAACGCGCGCGCTCATCTGGAAGAAGGCAAGCGTTTCTACCAACTCGACAATTTGGATGCCGCACGGCATGAATTCGATGCAGCCCTGGATGTGCTTCTTTCGGCCCCGGACACTCTTCCGGACCGGCCACGGCTGGAGAGCGAGCTCGACCAGATCGCGGACACCATCTACCATTACGATCTGGAGGGGCTGGGTGCGGCGGCCAGCGAGCAGCCGGAGGTGGTTTACGACAAGTCGCCGCTCGATAGCATCCTCGACATGACGTTCCCCACCGACCCCAACCTGCGCCCCAAGGTCAAGGAAGAGATCGAAGCCACCGTCTCCCAGCTCCCGCTCCAGGAAAACGACGCGGTTTTGAGCTACGTTCACTACTTCTCCACCGAGCGCGGCCGTAATGTTCTGTTGGGGGGATTGCGGCGGTCTGGCCGGTACCGTCCCCTGGTGCAGCGCATTCTGGATGATGAAGGTGTGCCACAGGAGCTGATTTACCTGGCACAGGTGGAATCGGGCTTCCTGCCGCGCGCTCGTTCTAATAAGCAGGCGGTCGGGATGTGGCAGTTTGTTCAGTTCCGAGGGCGGCAATACGGGCTGATGCAGGGTCCGGGGACAGATGATCGCCTGGATCCCGAGAAAGCCACCCGAGCGGCCGCCAAGCATCTGCACGATCTGTACGCCATGTTCGGGGACTGGTATCTGGCGATGGCCGCCTATAATTGCGGTCCGGGCTGCGTGCAGCGCGCGGTGGAGCGGACCGGCTACGCGGATTTCTGGGAATTGCGGCGCTTGAACGTTCTGCCGCACGAGACCGCCAACTACGTTCCCTTGATTGTGGCTCTCACCATCATGGCCAAAAACCCCAAGGATTATGATCTGGAGAACCTGGACGCAGATCGCCCCGTGGAATACGAAACCATCGATCTGGACACCCCCACGAGCATGGCGTTGATCGCCGACGCGGCCGACCGGCCGGTATCCGAGATCCAGGATCTGAACCCGGCGCTGCTCAAGGGAGCCGCTCCCGCCGGATATCAAATGCGAGTTCCCAAGGGATCGCTGGCGACGGTTAAGATGGCTCTTGATCTGGTACCCGCCAGTCATCGGGCTGACTGGCGAATTCACCGCGTAGTGGCGGGTGAAACGCTGGCGGAGATCGCACACCGCTATTCGACGCCCCTAGCAGCGCTAACGTCTGCTAACCAGCGCGCAGCCCTGAACGAATCGGCCAGTGAAGCACCGGTCGCCGGGGACATGCTGGTGGTGCCGGCCGCCTCTCACGTCGCGCACGCAACCGTTGGGACCGCAGTTGCCAGCTCTCACGGCAAGGCGTCGCGCAAGGCTCTGGCCGCGCGCCGCACGCCCTCCACTTCAGCGGCAACCACCCCGGCGAGAAAAGCTCACGCCTCCACCTATCACACCGCCAGCCTCGCCGCCAAGCATCGCGCCTCAGCCAACTAACAAGCCGCCTGGCTCGACGAGAATCGCCAGTAATCGTTCACGAAAGATAGGCGATTTGTTTCGGCAAAAAGTGCGCAGTTGGGTCTTGCCTTCCAAAGAAAACGAGTTATTCTAGGGTGTGGTTAGCCCAACAGGAGGCACGAATAATGGTTGATAGCTTGCGCTTCACAGCGGATGACGACGACGATTTCGGATACGAAGAAGAACAGATCGATGTAACCACCGAAGTCGGCGAGTACGGTCCGGAGGATGAAGACGACGACGAACTGACAAAGCCGGTTCCCGAGCCGGCTCACACCACTCTCCCTGCGGTCTCAACTCCCATGTCTCCGGCCGGCGAGGCGCCGCCGCAAAAGAAGCCGGTCAAAAAGGCCACGGCGAAACCCGCCCCAGCCCCGGCCAAGCCCGCTCCCGCGGCAAAGGCTCCCGCCAAGAAAGCGGCTGCCCCCAAACCAGCCCCCAAACCAGCGAAGAAAGCCGCGGTGAAGAAAGCCGCTGTGAAGAAGGCTGCGGTGAAGAAGACGGCGGCCAAGGCTGCGAAAAAGGCGCCAGCCAAGAAGAAAGCTCCCGCCAAGAAAAAAGCGCCTGCCAAAAAAGCGGCCAAAAAGAAAGCGCCTGCCAAGAAGTCCAAGGGCGGGAAGAAGAAAAAGTAAGACCTGCTAGAGATCTCCAGTGTATTGGGCCACCGTGGCGCATGAGCCAGCGCTGCGGCGGCCCGATTCCTCCGTTGTTAAGCCTTCTCTTTGTTGACCACCGTCCGGCAGCGCTCGAAGAGCTGCAGAAGAGCCTCGGCATACTCCTCGGGCGTCTTGGATCCCTTGCCAGCGAAACCCGCTGCGCTGCCTCCCTTGCCGTAGCCAGTGGTCACGGCTACGAACTTCATCATCTCCAGAGCCACCTCATCGGTGTTGCGGGCGGGCGGCGCGGCGTTGGAACTGTCTTCAGGCATCAGTCATTCATCCTTGTTTGGTTGGTTTGGTTGGTTTGGTCTGGTTGGTTTGGTCCGGTTGGGTTGCTATGGTGGTTTGGTATGATCCGCCGTAGCGGCAAACCTTTAGTGTAATCGGTCTTCACTGATGCTGGTGCAAGCCACACGCCTGATCCGCAAGATGCGCGGAGGGGCGCAAGCGCATTTGCTGGAATGCGACGATGGCCACTTCTACGTAGTGAAATTTCGCAATAATCCGCAGCATCGCCGCGTGCTGATCAATGAATGGATCGGTTCCGTTTTTCTCAATTACCTTAAAATCTCGACGCCGGAGTCGGCCATTGTGAGCCTGTCGGCCGCGTTTCTCGAAGCCAATCCCGAAATCTACATTCAATTGGGTTCGCGCCATCAGGCGGTGGAAGCGGGCTGGCACTTCGGATCACGCTATCCGGGCGATCCCGGCAAAATCATGGTCTACGATTTTCTTCCCGATGTCTTGCTGGACAAGGTAGTGAACGCCAGTGAGTTCCTGGGCGTGCTGGCCTTCGACAAATGGATGAGCAACGCCGACGCGCGGCAGTCCATTTTTTTCCGCGCCCGGTTGCGCCAATGGCCACTCGCGGCCAGCGAGTCCGCGCCGCGAACCGGTTTCGTCGCGTTGATGATGGACCACGGTTACGTGTTCGACGGCCCGCATTGGAAGTTCCCCGATTCGCCGCTGCAAGGTCTCTACTTCCGGCCGAGCGTTTATCAACACGTGCGTGGATGGGCGGACTTCGAGCCGTGGCTGGACCGAGTGGTGTACTTTCCCGAGGAGATCGTAGATGCGGCGCTGAAGCAGATTCCGCCCGAATGGGTGGCTGAAGACGCCGACGCGCTGCAGGCCATGCTCGAAAAACTGATGTCGCGCCGCCGCCGCGTGCCCGATCTGATCGGCGATTCGAGACATGGCCGCGTGAATCCTTTTCCGCAATGGAAATAGCGGCTCCGATAACCACGCCCTTGTGATACCGTTTAGGGTTTGAGTGCGTGCGCCTGGATGAAACCGAACCTGGATGTTCTGAAGCCCGAAATCGAAATGTACCTCGAAGAAACGGGGATGGCCGTGTTTTACGGTTACCCCCGGCCGCTCGAAACCGCGCCGGCGGTTTATTGGGATTGCGATCAGTATCCGGACTATCGGCTGTTCGTTCAATCCGCGCGGGCAGCGGGAGCGAAGATGGTGGTTTTTCATCAGCGCGAGTTTTTCACCGAGCAGATCGACGATGCCATCGAAAAGCTGCACGCCTGCGAATTGCCTCCTCAGGAATCCCGCCACTTCGAAGAGCGGCTGAGCGATCTGCGAGCTTACGAAGGATCGGTTTGCGCCATTGAGCTGTCGTTCGATCACGAGGGTCGCGTCTATCTGTTCGATCTCAGGACCGAGTGGTTTGACGAATTCTCGGAGATGCAGGACGAGATCCAACTGCTGGTGCCCGATCCCGACGATACGGACGATGACTCGCCCATCGGCGGGTATTTTTCGAGGAACTGAAGCGCGAACGTGAGGCAGGGTGCTCGCTGGATAATTCCGACCATCGATCCGAAGGCGGCCCAGGAGCTGGCCTCTGAACTGGACGTGCAACCGATCACCGGCCGCGTGCTCCTTAGCCGGGGATTGAGCGATCCCGCCGCTGCCCGCCGCTTCCTGACGCCCGACCTGGAACATCTTCACGATCCGCTGTTACTTACTGGAATGCGCGACGCCGTCGCGCGCATCCAATTGGCGATTCAGGCCAAACAGAAGATTCTGATCTACGGCGACTACGATGTCGACGGGGCCGTATCGGTGGTCATTTTAAAGAAAGCCATTGAGATGGCGGGCGGCGAGGCCAGCTTCCACGTTCCGCATCGTTTAAAAGAAGGTTACGGCATGCGCGCCGACGTGATCGAGCGCGCAGCGGTCATGGGCATCGCACTAATTGTCAGCGTGGACACCGGCATTCGGGCTTCGGAAGTGGTGCGGGAGGCACGCGAGCGGTCCATCGATGTGATCGTTACCGATCATCATCTGCCGGACGCGGAACTTCCACCCGCTCTTGCGGTGTTGAATCCCAATCGGCGGGACTGCGGATATCCGGACAAGAACCTGTGCGGCGCGGGCGTTGCGTTCAAGCTGGTACATGCCCTGCTTCGGACGCTCGGATGGCCGCAGGACAAGCTGGCGCGCGTGATGAAATCGTTCCTCAAGCTGGTGGCCATCGCGACGGTGGCCGATGTGGTGCCGCTGGTGGGCGAGAATCGCGTGATTGTGAAGAATGGCCTCGATGGGTTGAATCAATCCAAGAACCCCGGGCTGCGGGCCATCCTGGAGCTTTCCGGGCTGATGAATGGCCGCTCTCCCAGCGCTCGCCAGGTGGCGTTCCAGATCGCGCCGCGCATCAATGCGGCCGGCCGCATGGACGACGCACAGAACGTGATTCGCATGTTCCTGACCGACGATCCCGAGCAAGCCCGCTATCTCGCCTCGCAGCTTCATTCGCTCAATGAGGAGCGCCGCGATACGGAGAAGGAGATCGTGCGGCTGGTGCTGGCCGAATGCGAGGGCGTGCCGGTGACCGACGATCAGACCGTGCTGGTGTTTTCCGGACTCAACTGGCATCGTGGCGTGGTGGGAATTGTCGCCAGCCGTTTGGTGGAGCGCTTCTACCGCCCCGTTTTCGTGCTGAGTGAAGAGGACGGGCAAGCGCAGGGGTCGGGCCGCAGCATCGCGCCGTTTCACCTGCTGGACGCGCTGGAATCGAGGCCCGATCTGTTTCGCCGCTTTGGAGGTCATCGACAAGCCGCGGGAGTGAGCCTGGCGGCGGACGGGACCGGCCGTGGGGGAGTTGCTCGCGATGGCGCCATTCGGATTCGGAAACCCGGCGCCGGTGCTGGCTATCCTGGGAGCCGAAGTGGCTGGAACGCCCGTGGTGATGAAGGAAAAGCACCTGCGCGTACACTTGCGGCAAGACGGCCGCAGCCTTTTCCCGAAGGCCTGGAATTTTGCGGAACGCGTCGAGGATTTTGCCGTGAACGCGCCCATCGACGCAGCGTTTGCAATCGAAGAAGACCAGTATGGCGCCGATCGCGGATTTACGAACTGGGCCGCGGTGCTGCGCGATGTCCGGCCAGCGAGCTAGCGATCGCCGCCGCGAAGGCTTCAAACAGCTTTCGATCCGGGGCGCTCACCAGTACGCGATCTTCCGGGTGCCACTGTACCGCCACGACGAAAGCTGCGGCCGGCTTTTCAATCCCCTCAATGACACCGTCCTCGGAAATCGCGGACACGGCCAGCCCTTCACCTAGGTTCTCGATGGCTTGATGGTGCCGCGAGTTCACGTCCAACCCGCCCGCGCCAACGATCTTAGCCAGGCGCGTATCGGGCGCAACCCAAACCCGGTGGGCCGATGGATGCTTGCCCGGGTCCGCATTTCCCGGCTTCTGGCGATGAACATCCCTGGAATCCAGGTCCTGGATCAAGGTGCCGTGCAGAGCGACGTTGAGCACCTGGAGCCCGCGGCATATGGCGAACACTGGAAGATCGGCGTCGAGCGCTTCCTGAAGCAGGCGCAATTCCAGCACGTCCCGCTCATCGTCCGGCGTGTCGGATTCCCGAATGCGCGTCTGGCCGTAGTGCACCGGATTGATATCGCTGCCGCCGCTGAGCAGCAGACCGTGCAGGGAGTGGAGCGATTTTGGATTCCGCACCGGTTCCATACCGGCATCGTTCAACGCCCGCTCATAGGGCGCAATTCTGGCCTCAGTGGCCCTGGTCCCAAAAGTGGCGGCGACGCGCACAGTGCTCATGCGGCCGCCTGGAGAGCTTCATCGAATCTGCCGAGGAACATCTCGACGCATTTCTCGTTGGCCATCGGCCCCATCAATCCGATGCGGAAGATCTTGCCGGCCAGCGGACCGAACCCGCCCGCGATCTCGATACCAGCTTGCTCGAGCAAATGTTTGCGGACCTTCGCGTCGTCCACGCCGTCCGGAACGCGGGGCGTGTTGAGGTGCGGGATGCGATAACCCTCCGGCACGTGCATTCGCAACCCGAGGCGTTCCAAGCCGCGCACCAGCGCCAGATGCGCCCCGCGGTGACGCGCGAACCGCTGCTCCAGGCCTTCTTGGTGGATCAAGCGCAGCGATTCATGCAGCGCATAGAACAACGTGGCCGACGCGGTGTGATGATACTTGTGCCCGTCGAAATACTCGGCCAGCAGCCGCAAGTCGAGATACCACTCGGGCACCGGGCTCTTACGCGCGTTCAAGCGCTCGACGGCGCGTGGGGATGCCGTGAAGGGCGCGAGGCCGGGAGGACAGCTCAAGCCTTTCTGCGAGCAACTGTAGGCAATGTCGATGCCCGCGTCATCGATGGAGATCGGCACGCCACCGAGCGACGTCACGCAGTCTGCGATGGTCAACGCGTCCACTTCGCGCGCGGCTTTGGTGATGGGCCGGGGGTCCTGCAATGCGCCGGTGGACGTCTCGGCGTGAACGAAGGCCAGCACGGACGGTTTCTCGCGCTGAACGAACTCTGCCACTTCGTCGTAAGCGAAGATCTGGCCCCACGGCTTTTCGAGCAGCACTACGCGCGCGCCTTGCCGGCGGCCCATCTCGGCCATGCGGCTCCCGAAGAATCCACAGCTCAGGATGGCGAACTTGGAATCCGGTTCCACGAAATTGGCAATGGCGGTCTCCATACCGGACGATCCGGTTCCGGACATGGCCCAGGTGAGCGGATTCGAGGTTCCGAAGGCAGACCGGAGCATCTCCCGCACCTGATCCAAAACGCCAACAAAATAGGGATCCAGATGGCCCACCAGCGGTTTCGACAGTGCTTCATAGACGCCCGGTTCCACCATAGTGGGCCCGGGACCGAACAATATTCGCCGGGGCGGCTGCAACGTCGAAAAGGGCATTACAGAATTAGCTTAACAATTGCCGTTCTGGCACGTCTGATAGGTGTGGGTAAAATAGGTTCACATATGCGCAAAGCTGCTCTCGCCGCGCTTCTGGCCGGTTCGCTCTCCATCCAGGCGCAGACCGCGCCCAAGCCTCTTCGGATTCCGATTGAACAGTACAAGCTGGATAACGGCCTCCGCATCGTGATGTCGGTGGATCACTCCGCTCCGACTTATGGGATATCCATCACCTATAACGTGGGCTCCCATAACGAGCACGCCGGACGCACCGGATTCGCGCACCTGTTCGAGCACATGATGTTCGAGGGGTCGGAAAACGTCGGTAAAGGCGAGCACATGATTCTCGTCGAAAATAACGGCGGCAATATGAACGGCACCACCACGGAGGATCGCACGAATTATTTCGAATCGTTCGCTTCCAATCAGTTGGATCTCGGGCTGTTTCTGGAATCGGACCGCATGCGGTCGCTGGCGGTGAACCAGGCGAACCTGGACAATCAGCGCAACGCGGTGCAGGAAGAGCGCCGTCTGGGCGTGGACAATCAGCCTTACGGCGAAACATCGGAAGTATTGCAGGGCCTGATCTACGACAACTTCGCCAACAAGCATTCGGTGATTGGCTCCATGCAGGACCTGAACGCGGCCACCATCAGAGACGTCCAGGAATTCTTTCGCGTTTACTATGCGCCGAACAACGCGGTGCTGACCTTGGTGGGTGATTTCCAGCCGGCCGAAGCGCTGGCGAAGATCAAGAAATATTTTGGCGACATTCCGGCGCAGCCCGCGCCCCCGGTCCCCGATCTGGCCGAGCCCAAGCAGGCGGCCGAACGGCAGAAGACCATCGAGGATCCCTTCGCCCAGGTGCCGCGCCTGGACATTGCGTTCAAGACGCCTCCTGGAAATACCGCCGACGTTTATGCGCTGGACGTTCTTTCCACCGCGCTGGGCGGAGGCCAATCCTCGCGGCTCTATCAAAGCCTGGTGAAAGACAAAGAGCTGGCGGTCAACGTCTTCTGCTATATCGAAGAACATAAGGGGCCGTCGACGTTCAATGTTGTGGTGCTGGCGCGGCCGGGCAAGGATTTGAAAGAAGTGGAGAAGGCGGTGTACGCGGAGCTGGACAAGGTGAAATCCGAGCCCATCGCAAGCTGGGAATTGCAAAAGGTCCACATGATGGAGCGGCGCGAAACCGCGCAGGAGTTGCAAAGCACGTTGTATCGCGCCTACGTAATCGGCGAGATGGCGGTGATCTACGGCGATCCGAACCTCATCAACACGCGCTTCGACAAGATCCAAAGCGTGGGCACCGAAGATATCGAGCGCGTCGCGAAAACGTACTTGACCGAGCAAAATCGCACGGTAGTGACGACGCTGCCCAAACCCAAAGCCGAGACCGCGAAAGCCGCAAACTAGGAGCCACTCATGAAATTCCAATTCCCAATCTCCGTCCTGTGGTCCCTGGCGCTGATGGCCGTGGCCGGCCCTTCACTCGCACCAACGTCCAGTGCGCAGGTTCCCCAGGATCCAGGCTCCAAGGCGATTCCGCTGAGCAAGGTGGAGCGCAAGAATAAAGCGCCTGTGTCGAGCGAGATTCTGCGCGTGCAGATTCCCAAGCCTACTGAGATCACACTGCCGAACGGGCTGACGGTGATGGTGCTGGAAGATCATCGGCTGCCGCTGGTAACCGCGCGACTGACCATTCTGGGGGCGGGCGCGTTGAACGATCCGCCGGATGTGCCGGGCCTGGCCAACGTCACCGCCGCGATGTTGAAGGAAGGCACCAAGACGCTGTCGAGCAAACAGATCGCCGAGCAGAGCGATCAGCTAGGCGCCACCATCGGAGCGCAAGCCCCCTGGGCATCGGAAACCGCGACGTTCACCGCTTCCGGCTTGAGCGATAATGCCGGCCAATGGATTGCGCTGGCATCCGACATCCTGTTGAATCCGTCGTTCCCGGAAGGCGAATTGAACAAGCTGAAACAACGCATGAAAGTGCAGTTGCAACAGCAACGCTCGACGGCCGGGTTCCTGATGCAGGAACGCTTTAATCGCGCGGTTTATGGCGATCATCCCGCCGCCATCACGTCGGCCACAGTCCAGGCCCTGGATAAAATCACGCCCGCCATGCTGGCCGAGTGGCACGCCAGTCGGTACGTGCCCGAGAACGCCATTCTGGGAGTTGCGGGCGACATCACGCCCGCGGAGGTAACGAAGATGTTCTCGGCTCTCCCAGGCTGGAAGGCGGGTGCGAGCAAAGCCGGCCTTCCCACGGCCACCAAAGCCGCCAGCGGCCGTAAGATTTTTCTCGTTGACCGGCCGGGCTCCGTGCAGACCGACGTCGAAATCGGCAACATCGCCATCAGCCGCCTGGATGCGGACTACGTTCCGATGGTGGTGATGGATCGCATTGTCGGCGGTGGAGCGGCGGCTCGGCTGTTCATGAACCTGCGCGAAGTGCATGGCTACACCTACGGAGCGTACAGCCAGCTGGTGGCGCGACGCTACGCCGGACCTTGGATCGCGCAAGGCAGCATGCGAACCGACGCGACGGGCGGTGCGATGACCGAGTTCATGAACGAGATCAACCGTATTCGCGATCAGGCCGTGCCGGAGAAGGAACTCGAAGAGGTGAAGCGCTCTATCGTCGCGAGTTTCGCCCTGACGCTGGAGCACCCTAGTGAGTTGTTGGATTATGCCATCGCGCTCAAGGTCTACAACCTTCCCGCGGATTATTGGGATACGTACCCGGCTAAGATTATGGCCATCACGGCCGAGCAGGTGCAGCGCGTGGCGCGCAAATACATCGTGCCGGACGATCTGCAGATCGTCGCGGTGGGCGACGCCACCAAGCTCAAACCGGTGCTCGATAAATATGGCTCGGTGCAGGTGTTCGACACCAACGGCCAACCGAAGGCCAACCCGTAGTACCATCTCCGAATGAGCTCTGATGCGCAAGGCTGGCCCGCGCTGGTAGGCGGCGGGCTGATGAACATTGCTCTGGGCACCTATTACGCATGGAGCGTGTTCGTCCCCGCGCTCGAGCGCGAATTCGGATGGACCCGCACCCAAACGTCGCTGGTACCCACCATCGATATGGTGATGGTGGCATCGATGTTTGTGGCGGCTGGCTTTCTGCAGCGGAGAATTGGACCGCGACCCATCGCGACGATAGGTGGCATCCTGTACGCGGGCGGGTTGCTGCTCGCCAGTTGGACGCATTCTCTGCCCGTGCTTTATCTCACCTGGGGCGTGATGGTGGGCGCCGGCATCGGCTTTGGCTATCTGGTGCCGATCACCGTCGGCTCGAAATGGTTTCCGCACCATAGAGGACTGGCCAACGGACTGTGCATAGGAATTTTCGCCGCCGGCTCCGGCATCTTTGGGCCCCTGGCCGGCACGCTACTGGAACGGATCGGCTGGCGTGCCACCTTTCAGATTCTGGCCGCGGTCTTCTTCGTTTTCACTATGGCCGGCGCGTACCTGCTGAAGGATCCGCCCGAGGGATACACCGGTCCAGTTAGAAAATCCGCCGGTGCGGGACATGCCGGCGCGCATCACGCGGATGTCACCACCTCGCAGGTGCTTCGGAGCCCGCTCTTTATGGCGCTATGGGTGGCATATGCTCTGGGCACCACGGCGGGCACCCTGGTCATTAGCCAGTTAGTGCCGTTCGCGCGATTGTCGGGCTTCAGCGCGAAGACTGCCGCATTCGCCATTACTATCGGCGCCATCGGCAGCGCTTCGGGGAGATTCTTTTCAGGTTGGTTGTCCGATCATCTGGGGCGCCTGCACACCTTGCGCGCCATCATCGTTACCTCCATGGTTGCCACGCCGATGCTGTATGTTTGGCGCCAGGAGATCGTCGCGTTTTACGTGCTGTTGTTTTTGGTCTATTACTGCTATGGGACGCAGTTGTCCGTTTATGTCCCCTTGGCGGGCGACTTCTGGGGGCCCAAATACCTGGCCACAAACTATGGATTGCTGTTGATGGCCTGGGGCTTTGCGGGGGTGATGGGGCCGATGCTGGGCGCGCGCGTCTTCGTCAGCACCGGCGCTTATCAATATGCATTCTTCGGTTCAGCCGGATTGGCGTGCGCCGCGCTGGTCATTCTCAGCCTGGTGCGCACCCCGCAGCCCGTGGCTGTTGCGCAAACGCCGGCCCTGGCCACTGGAACGTAGGCGCGACGATTAGAATCTCGGCAGATGTCTTAGCAGCGCGTAGCTGGAGCCATAGCCAGGAAGATCCACCGCGTGCGCCGGGCGCCAATTCCAATCCATCGCGCCGACGTATCGCGCGCTGCTCGGATCGGCACCCATCAAAATGATGTACAGCTTGCGCTGGGGATAGCCGAGCAGCTCATATTGTTGGTCCGCACGCTCCACCGCGGGCCGGCCCAACACACGCACCACGGCCGCGTGATCGTCCTCCGGCGTTAATGGCAAGTCCACCTGAACCACAGGAGCGTAGAAGGCATGCGTCCCGATGACTCCGCCACGGAACAGGCTGATGGCGAGCACGCAGCCGGCGACGCCTAGCGCAACGCCCGCCACCGCCACTTTGCCGACTCGTGAGCTTCGTTCGCTCTCCAATCGGATGCCGACCACCGCAGCGCGCCCCACTGGCGCCTGCGCCAGCCGCGGACGAGGTCCGTCACTCACCACACTCCCCACCGCGCGCGGCATTTCGATCACACGGCGCTCGGCCGGCCATACCACCCCCGCGCGATACTCCAGCTCCGCGAGCAGGCCCACAATCATCACCGGCGCGTCGACGCGCGAAATCTCGCCCAGGTAGCGCCGGGGCACGGAGACCTCTTCATTGGTTTTCGTATTGCGAACCAATACGTCGGACCAGGTGGCGCTTCGATAGATCCATTCGTTATGTCCGGAATTGAGGATGGCGGGATAAAACGAGAAGGGGCGGCGGCCGAGCTGCGCAAGGGGCGGCGGAATCGGCGGGACAGCCATGCTTTATTTTAGCCCTCGGGCTTTAACCCTGGGCTCTAGCCCCCAGGCGCTGGACGTGCAGGAGGCGCAGGCGGCGGATCGGGCGGATGAGGTTTGTGATGAAAGAACTTCTCATGCACGTCCGGCCAGAATTCCGGCAAAAGGTTGCTGAGCGAACTGGCCAGGATACTGGTCCCAAAACGGCTACCCACCTCTTCAGCGTTCACGCTGCTGTCGGGATAATATACGTTCGACAGCGCGATACCCATACCCATTCCGAACACCCCGGAATAATTGAATCTGCTTGTTCCCGCGTCCGTGCGGGTGACAACCACGCGGCTCAATGCGTAGCCCACGCGGTACCACAAGCTAAACTCCGGTCCCCGCCGGAAATAGCGCGGGTCTTCGTGCAGCAGGGACGCCAGCACGGCATCGGAAAAAAAGTTTTGCGTCGCGATATCGGCCCATGCCGCGCCGAAGCGCTCGGCATATGGACCAGTGCCGTATCCATACTTCGGATCGCCGTTATATGTTTGCGAGATCCCGGCTCCGGCGGCAGCGCCGGCAGCAGTGCCAGGATCGAAGGTTTCCTTTTCGAACAGAACGAATTTCTGCTTCACCGTGAGAGGCACGACCCTCTGCTCGGGATTCTCGACGGTGAGAAAGTTCGGGAGGACGCCGAGAATTCGATCGTCGTTGAGTTCATCGGGCGCGGCCTGTGAAGACGACGGCTGTGCAGTAGCCGGTTCTGAGGACGACGGCAGCGGCGGAGGAGTCTGTGCAAGAACAAAGGCGACGGGAACAGAAGAAAGGATCAGGAGCACCGCGACATTTGCGCGCTGGGCGTGTTTAAGGCAAGCCTTCAATCATCCTCCACCTGGAGTCCCCGCACGGCATTACATGAGGGACGACGGCCACGCTATATGGTTACACGGAAAGTAATCGGCGTCGCGGTTGTAATAGAATGAGCAGTCATGAGCGCGCTGCCCTCTTCGCCGTCCCCTCGACAGCAGTTTCGGAATCGCCGCAATTTTCTCAAATTTCTGGCGGCCAGCCCGCTGTTTGCTTCCATGCCCGCCCGCGCGTTTCAAACCCACACGCTGGACGAAATACTCGCCAATCCAAAAGATGCGCTGGATGTGATGGACTTCGAAGCCGCCGCTCGCAAGGCGCTGCCGCCCGCGCATTGGGGTTACATGACTTCGGGCGTGGACGACAACTTGACGCGCGATCTGAATCACGAAGCTTACAAACATATACAACTCCGGCCGCGCAAGCTGGTGGACGTCAGCAAGATCGACACACGCGTGGAATTGTTCGGAACCACTTGGGACAGTCCCATCTTCCTGTGTCCGGTGGGTGCGCAAGGAATGTTTCACGCCGACGGTGAGATTGGCGTGGCTCGTGCCGCGCAAGCCAAGAAGGCGTTGCAGATTCTATCCACCGTCACTTCGCACAGCGTGGAAGACGTGATCAAGGCTCGCGGCGGGCCGGTTTGGTACCAGCTGTATGCAATCTCGAACTGGGGCTTGACCGAAAAAGTGGTCAAACGGGCTGAGGATGCCGGTTGTCCCGTGGTGGCGTGGACCATCGACCTGCTGGCTGGCCGAAACACGGAGACTGCATCCCGTTTCAGGCGGATCGACAATCGACAGTGCGCCGATTGCCATGGCGAACCATTCGGTTCGGTGACCACGCGCCCCATGTTCGACGGCCTGGATATGAAGGGCGCCGGCATCAATTCTCCGGCCTTCAACTGGGAATATGTGGATCGATTGAAAAAAGCCACCAAGATGAAGCTGGTCTTGAAGGGCATTGAGACCCGTGAGGACGCGCGCCTGTGCGTGGAGCATGGCGTGGACGGCATCCTGGTTTCCAATCACGGCGGGCGCGCCACCGAGACCTATCGCGCCACCATCGAATGTCTGCCGGAAGTGGTGGACGGCGTGGCGGGCCGCATCCCGGTGATGGTGGACGGCGGAATCCGGCGAGGCACCGATGCTTACAAGGCGCTGGCATTCGGCGCGCGCGCAGTGGGCATTGGACGGCCGTATATCTGGGGCCTCTCGGCGTTTGGACAGCCCGGAGTGGAGAAGGTGATCGATATTCTGCGCGGCGAATTCGAGCTGACCATGAAGCAGTGCGGAGCTCGGACGCTGGCCGAGATCAGCCGCTCCACCGTGATGTACCGCGAGTCCAATTCGTAAACTTGAGCCATATGGGGTGGCCGTTGCTGGTTAGAATGAGGGAATGCCCGCAGAAGAAAAGCCGGCGGCCAGCTTCGAGACCGGACTCCAACAACTCGAACTGATCGTCAAGGAAATGGAGAGCGGCGAGTTGCCGTTGGAGCGCGCGCTGGAGCTGTTTGAAAAAGGAATGCAGCTAAGCGAGAGCTGCCGAAAACAATTGGAAGAGGCCGAAACCCGCATCGAAATACTGATCCGCAAGGGCGACAAAGTTCAGGCAGAGCCTTTCCGGCCGGACAAACAATGACGTTGCCGGAATACTTGACCGGGCAACAGGCGCGCGTGGATGCCGCACTCGAGCGTTGGGTCCCGCCCGAATCCACGCGGCCCGAATCCATCCACAAAGCGATGCGCTACAGCCTGTTTGCAGGCGGCAAACGCATTCGCCCCATTCTGTGCATGGCCGCCGCCGAAGCGGTTTCGGACCTGGCGGCCGGCATTGAATCCTGCGCCTGCACGCTCGAACTGATCCACACCTATTCTCTGATTCATGACGATTTGCCGGCGCTCGATAATGACGATCTGCGGCGCGGTGTTCCAACCTGCCACAGAGTTTTCGGCGACGCCATGGCGATTCTGGCAGGCGACGCGCTGCTCACGCTCGCGTTTCAAGTGCTGGCGCAAATGGACTGCCCGGACCATCGCAAGGTGGCGCTCATCGCGGAACTGGCCACCGCCGCCGGCACCGTGGGCGGCATGATTGGCGGGCAGGTTTGCGATATCGAAGGCGAAGGCCAGGATCCCGACGCGGCGCTGCTCGATGCTATCCATCGAGCGAAAACCGGCGCTCTGCTGCGGGCCAGCCTGCGCATGGGCGCCATCTACGCGGGCGCTGATGACGAGCAACTGCACGCGCTCTCCTGCTATGGTGAGCACGTCGGGCTGGCGTTTCAGATCGTGGACGACGTGTTGGATGTAGAGCAGTCTTCAGAAGCATTGGGCAAAACCGCCGGCAAGGACGCTCAACAACACAAGATTACTTTCCCCGCGGTATACGGCCTGGAGCGATCGCGACAAATGGCCGAAGAGGAAAGGCTCGCGGCGCACCTGGTGCTGCGTAATTTTGAGGAGCGCGCCGAACGCTTGCGCGAACTGGCCGATTTCATTATTCACCGGCGTGCCTGAACCACGCCAGCGGCTGGATCTGTTAGTAGTGGCGCGCGGCCTGGCCGCATCGCGCGAAAAAGCTCAGGCGCTGATTCTCGCGGGCCAAGTGCTGGTCAACGGGCAAAAGGCCGCTAAGGCCGGGGCGAACGTGGATGCTGCCGCAAGAATCGAACTGCTGGCCCAACCGCGCTACGTGGGCCGAGGCGGCTTGAAACTGGAGGCTGCGCTGGATCATTTCGCGATCGATCCGCCCGGCAAGATCTGCCTGGACGTTGGCTCCTCCACCGGCGGATTCACCGATTGCTTGTTGCAGCGCGGCGCGGCATGCGTCTATGCCATCGACGTCGGCACGGGCCAACTGGACTGGAAACTGCGCAAAGATCCTCGCGTCATCGTCCAGGAACAAGTGAACGCGCGCTATCTGACTCGCGAGCAAATCCCGGAGCCGATCGCGCTAGCCGTTTGCGATGTCAGTTTCATCTCCATCACAATGATCTTACCGGCGCTGGCCGTCTTGCTGGCGCCAGACGCCGAAATGGTTATCCTGGTAAAACCTCAATTCGAATTAGATCGGGACCAGGTAGGTAAGGGAGGAATTATTCGCGACCCAGCATTGCACCATCAGGCGTGCCAGCGAGTGGAGACCGCGGCGCGGCTGCTCGGCTTTCACACCGAGATCATTCCATCCCCGATACTGGGCGCGGAGGGCAACCGGGAGTTCCTCTTACATGCCAGACATTAAGGTAGTCGGTGTATTCTCGAAGCCCGGCATTCCGCACGCGTCCACCATCTTGTTGGAGTTAGTGGCGTGGTGGAAGGAGCGCGGCGTCGAAACGCGGCTGGACCATGAGTCCGCGCGTTATCTCAAGAGCAACGGCGGCCTCGCCCGGGAACAGGTCCCGGAAGGCGCGCAATTGGTGATCGTGTTGGGCGGCGATGGCACGCTGCTGGCTGCGGCCCGCGCACTGGCCGGGCGCGAGATCCCAATCCTTCCGGTAAACCTGGGCGGTTTGGGATTCCTCACCGCTATCACTCTCGATCAGCTCTATACGGAGCTCGAATGCGTGCTGTGCGGCGAGCAGCGCGTGGTTCCGCGGCGCATGCTGCATGGCGAAGTGGTGCGCGACGGCAAGACCGTAGCGTCCTACGAAGCATTGAACGACATCGTAATCGGCAAAACGCAGATCGCCCGCATGATCGATCTGGAAACCTATGTGGACGGGCAGTATGTCAGCACCTTCAAAGCGGACGGGCTGATCATCGCGACGCCCACCGGCTCCACGGCCTATTCACTGTCCGCCGGCGGACCCATTCTGTTTCCGGCCGTCGCCGCAATTTGCATCACTCCGGTTTGCCCGCACATGCTGACCAACCGGCCCGTTCTGGTTCCCGACTCGAGCGTGATCGAGATTATTTGCAAGGCGCCGCGCAAGGAAGCGTATCTCACAGTGGATGGGCAGGTGGGTGAGCCGCTGATGGAAAACGATCGCGTGGTGTGCATGAGCTCCGAGCATCAGGTCCATTTGATCCGGCCGCCGAAAATGTTTTTCTTCGACGTACTGCGGCAAAAGCTGAAGTGGGGAGAGCGGTGACGCGACCGAAGGTGACGCGTTGAAGAAGCTGTCGCTGACGACCTGGATCTTCATCGCCATGGTGTTGGGAGTGGTGATCGGCGCGTCCTTTCCCAACGTCGGCAAAGCGGAGTGGATGACATCGCTCGCCACCGTGTTCCTGCGCCTGATCAAATCCATCATCGCGCCTTTGATTTTCGGCACTCTGGTTTATGGCATCGCTAGCACCGGCAGCGTCAAGACCATGGGCCGGATCGGCATCAAAGCCATCGTGTATTTCGAAGTTCTCACCACCATCGCGTTGGTGCTGGGATTGGGCGCCGTCAACTTGATACGTCCGGGCGAAGGCATGACGCTGGAACGCGCCGCTGGAGAAACTGGATTGTCGCGGGCCGGTCCCACGCTCTCCGGCACCTTGGAGCACACCTTTCCCGCCAGCGTCATCGACGCCATGGCGAAGGGCGACGTACTACAAATTGTTGTATTTTCGTTTTTATTCGGCGCAGCCTGCGCGGCCATTGGCTCCAAGGCGACGCCCGTGGTGACGTTTTGCAAATCGCTCTCCGAGGTGATGTTCCGCTACACCAAATACGTGATGTACCTGGCGCCCATCGGCGTGGGCGCGGCGATGGCCAGCACCATTGGCAGCAAGGGTTTGGGCGTTTTGCTGGGACTCGGCAAGCTCATCCTCACCTTGTACGGAACGCTCGCGATCTTCGTCTTCGGAGTGTTGGGCGCCGTCGCGATGGTCGCGCGAATTCCGTTGCGCGCCTTTATCCGCGCGGCGCGTGAGCCGTTTATCTTAGCTTTCTCCACGGCGTCGAGCGAAGCCGCGCTGCCATTGGCACTCGAAAATATGGAGCTGATGGGCGTGCCCCCGCACATCGTGGCGTTCGTGTTGCCGACGGGCTACAGCTTCAACTTGGATGGCAGCACGTTGTATCTTTCGATGGCTTCGCTCTTCGTGGCACAAGCCGCGGGCATCCACATGGCGCTCAGCCAGCAGATCCTGATGATGCTGACGCTGATGCTGACGAGCAAAGGCGTAGCAGCAGTGCCGCGCGCGTCGCTCGTGATCCTGGCTGGCACGCTCGCGACGTTCGGACTGCCGTTGTCAGGCATCGCGCTGCTGCTGGGCGCGGACGCGCTGATGGACATGGCACGCACATCGGTGAATCTGCTTGGCAACTGCATGGCCGCCGCGGTGGTGGCGCGCTGGGAAGGCGTGGACCTGTCGGCTGCAAGCAAAACAGTGCTCGTCGCAGACACTCATTAGCATGACCCAAGCCGACATCCATGGAATCTTCGGGCGATGTGCCACTCTTCCGCTACGCGAGCGCATCGGAACGCTTGCCGCCGTTGTCCTTTTCTTGTTCTTTTTTGGAGTGGGAGTTGATGCAATCATCCGCCCTAGACGTCACATGAACGCCTATCTTCGTTCAGGCGGAGAGATGCTGCGTGAACTCAATGAGATTGGCGTTCAATTCTCTGGCCTCGCATTCAGCTGTTTTTCGGGTTGGGCGTTATACGAACTCGCCCGATCAGTCTGGAACCAGTGCTTTAGATAATAAGTTTCGCCAATTCGTTACCGATCATGTGCCAACGCCCTCGGTTCGCTGTTGCCCGTTAGTGCGATGGTCGACAACTTCGCTTGCGGCGTCGGCGTGGCGGAGATCAGCGAGCAGTTCGAAATTCCCATTGACTCGGTCGAAGCAATCCTGGCACATCTCAATACCCACCGTGCCTGGCCCGCCAATCCCTAATCCCCAACCCCGGCGCGGCGGCACGTCGCGCTACGCCGCAACGGTCACGCCTGCCTTCTCCCACCACGGTTTCGCGGGCTTGATCGCGGCGTTCACCGCTTCGATATTTTTCACGCCCTCGGTGTTGAGCCAATCCTCGAGCGCCTTCACACCCTGCTTGCCGTAAATCGGAATCCCGTCTTTCCACGTCGCGCGGCCGCACAGAACGCCTGAGTAGTCCGTGCCCGCCTCGGCCGCCATGGTCAGCTCTTCGACGAACTGCGCATTTCCCACACCCGCGCTTAGATAGATGAAGGGCTTCTTCGCTATGTCCGCGGCCTGGCGAAACAGATCCAGCGCCTCGCTGCGCGTGTAGGCCTTCTGGCCTTTGTAAACGCTGCTACCTTCCACGTAATTCGCGTTGATCGGCACTTCCACTTTCAGCACGTCGATCCTGTACTGAGGCTTCGAGAACTCTTGCATGCACCCCATCACGACCTTGGGCTTCAGCTTGGCGAACTCCAGCCCTTTCTCGTCGCCGCCCTTTGGATCATACCCGACGAATTCGCAAAAAAAAGGAATCTCCACGGCCTCGCATTCAGCTCCGATCCGTTCGATGAACGCATGCTTGATATCGTTCACCTGCGCGTCGTCGAAGGGCGAATAGTACAGCAGAATCTTCACCGCGTTCGCGCCCCAGTCTGCAATGCGCTTGCCGGAAACGTGCGGCAGCAGATCGGGCAGGCGGCCCTGCTTGGTATTGTCATAGCCGCTCTCTTCGTACGCCAGCAGCAGACCTGCATTGGAGGAACGCGCTTTCGCGGCGGGAAGGCCATATTCAGGATCCAGCAAGATCGCACTTGCGTGCGGCGTCAAGACCTTCGACACAGCGACCTTGAATTCGCTCATCATCTCTTCAGTCACCTGATCGGCGGGCACGCCCTTGGCCGACGCGATGGACTTTTTCAAACTGCCGCGTTGATCCATGGCAGCCGCCGCGATCACACCCTGCTTGTTGGCGAGCGCCTTCATGTGACGCACTTTACCTTCCGAGAAACTCATAACTCCGCTTCCTCCATCTTTCGATTTTCGCTCATTCTCAAGGTCATCGCGCCGTCGCAGCGGTTGGTCCCAGCCTGCGAAAATAGGCTTGCGCGCGATTCACATCTTTCAAAATTTGCGCCTTCAGCGCCTCGGCACTTTCAAATTTGCGCTCATCGCGCACCCAGTGAAGAAACTCCACCGAAATCTCTTGGGGGGTCGCGCCTTCCAACGCCCGCAGCAGATAGGTCTCGATAGTGAGCTGTTGGCCGTCAAATGTTGGCCGATATCCGACGTTGGTGATGGACGGCCACTCGCGCGAAGCGCCCCGTTCGCGCGTTCGCGTGACATACACGCCATTCTTCGGCAGCACTTCGGCCTGGGTATCCAGATTGAGCGTTGGGACGGTCTGCTTCGATCCCCTGCCTTCCCCCGGCACCACGACGCCGCTCAAAGCGTAAGGCCGGCCGAGCATGCGGCGCGCAGTGGAGACATCGCCCTCCGCGATCGCACGCCGGATCTGGCTGCTCGATATCACGCGCCGGCGCCACACCACAGGCTCGATAATGTCGGTCTCGAAGCTGAAGCGGTCGCCCAGCTCTTCGAGCATCGCCGCATTCCCGGCCGCGCGTTTGCCGAAATTAAAATTCGCGCCCACCAGCACGGCGCGCGCCTTGAGTTTGTCCACCAGAATCTCGCGAACGAAGTCCTCGGGGCCGAGCGCCGCAATCTCGGGCGTGAACGGCAAAATCAGGACCTCGTCGATTCCCTGCTCCGAAAAGATTCGTGCTCGTTCCTCCACTGTCGTCAGCAGTCTTGGCGCGCTCGCGGGCGATACCAGCTTCGCCGGATGAGGATCAAACGTCAGGACGGCCGATTTCCAGCCTTCCTCCCGCGCCCGCGCGATCACTCTGCGCAGTATTTGCTTATGCCCGCAGTGTACGCCGTCGAAGTTGCCGATTGTCATGGAGCACGGGCCGAAGTGCTCCGGCGTTTGCGCAAGGCTTCGGTATATCATTTGCCCACTTCAATTTCCAGCCCGTCGTAGGCCAGGCGGACGTGCGGCGGCAACCGTTCCTCGGTGCAGGCATGGCCCAGGTCGTGACAGATATGAGTGAAGAACGCACGCCGCGGCGCGAGCTTCTCCACCGATTCGAGCGACCGTGCGACCGTCGAATGCGTGGGATGCGGCTTGTGCCGCAGCGCATCCAGGAACAACACATCCAGGCCTCCCAGCAGCTGCATGGACTCTTCCGGAATATCGCTGTGGTCCGTTAAGTACGCAGCGTCGCCGAAGCGGAACCCGTACACCGTCCCCCTGCCGTGATTGAGACGAACCGGCGTGAACTCGAGTCCAAAGAGATCGATGGGTGCACCGTTGAAAATGTTGGTCACCAGGCGAGGACGCGAGCTCTCGGTGTCGCGTTCATCGAAGATGTAATGGAACGTTCTTCGAATGGCACCGATGGTATCCTCCGACCCATAGATTGGAATCACGCCGCCTTGCCGGTAGTTGAATGGCCGCACGTCATCCAGACCCATCACATGATCGGCATGCGAGTGCGTAAACAAAATGGCATCCACACGTTCCAGGTCGGAACGCAGGGCTTGATAGCGGAAGTCGGGCGTGGTGTCGATCAGAACGCCGCGATCGCCGAATTTAACGTGCACGGAGGGCCGCAGACGATGGTCGCGCGGATCGTCGGAATGGCACACCGCGCAGCGGCAACCGATCATCGGTACACCGACGCTGGTGCCCGAACCGAGCACCGTGATGCGGATGGAATCCGTCACTTCGAATCCAACGCTCCTGCGCCGGCCTGCTCTTCCTTCTTGGGCTCTGCCTTGTTCTCCATCGCTTGGACAAAACGGAATCGCAGCTCCGTCAGTGCGTTTTCCACCAGGCGCTGCTCTTCCATCGATACGTTGCCGCGCGTCTTTTCCTGCAGCATCGCGAGCATGTCGATGGTGTGGCGCGCAATGCGAAAGTCGGGTTCGGGCCGGTCCTGCTCTTCGCCAAAGTGGTACATGCCAAGGTGCATCTCGGTCTGCGCCTTCAGCGAAAGGATCAAGAATTCAAATGTTGCCGGCGGAAGTGGGTGTTCCTGGTCGCTCATCCTTACCCTATTTTAACGGTGAAACGCCCTATATTGCATGGATACAAATTTTTGATTGGACCGCCGGTGGCTTTTCGTTTACTCTCGAAATGTAAGACTTGCCCCGTGGGCGCAGGCTTGCTCGTGGGGTTCCAGCAGTAGTCCTCGAAGACATCTTTCATTCCTCGGTGAAGTTTTCCTGACCGCTAGTTCTATTGCCGCGCCGATGTTTCCGCGCGCACGGCGTTCAGGCCACCAACATTTCTTGCAACGACTTAAAAGGAGTCTACAAATTATGAATACTCGATTTCTGAAGATTGCCGGTTTGCTCGGCGCGCTAGGCGTGTTTACACTCGCGGCCGACGCGCAGACCTCCGTAGCCAAGGCCAGCGTGCCCTTTGAATTCGCGGCGAGCGGCGCTATGCTGCCGGCTGGCGAATACACGGTTGAAGTTCCGGATCTTTCCGGAGTGCTTTTACTCCACGGTTCGGCCGGAAATTCGGTCGCGCTGCTCACCACGTTCTCCGGAGCGGTTCCGAATACAACCAACGCCAGGTTCATTTTTGAACGCCGCGACGGCGTGGTATATCTCTCGTCGGTGGAATGGCCCAATCAGAGCGCACACGTGATATCCGTGTTTAAACACGTCACGAAGGGAGCTGTCGCAGCCACGCTCCGCTAACAAATCCTTCGGCCGGCTTTCCCCATCGAGAGCCGGCCGTTTCCCACCCGCGTTATTGCCAGGCCACCACCGGCTAAGCCGTTCCGGCGTGCGCCAGGCTCACCAGGAAGAGCGTGAGTAACGTAATCCAAATCGCGGCCGAAATCACACCTGGAATCAGCTTGCTTGCGTCGGACTTCATATTCTCTTCCTCCTGTATCCTAAAGCGCGAAAAAACGGACTTTTCGATCACACTTTCTCGAATCAGCCTGGGCGGCGGTTTTTCCGGGCCGCTCACGCACCTTTGAGCAGCGCCGGTGAGGAAGCGGTCCCTTCCTTTGCTAGACTGAAACTTCCACCCACCGGAATGGCACAGGGTCCAACTACAACTGGAGAACGTTTTGAGCGCCTGGTCGGCATCATGGCGAAGCTGCGAGCTCCGGGGGGGTGCCCTTGGGATCGCGAACAAAACTTCGACACCATCAAGCCGTATCTCCTCGAAGAGACCTATGAGGTTTTCGATGCTATCGATCAGCGCGATTGGCCAGGGCTGGCCGAGGAGCTCGGCGACTTAATGCTACAGGCCGTCTTCTTCGCGCAGATGGCGTCGGAAGAAAGCAAGTTTCGTATTGACGATTCGCTGGAAGCCATCTCGGAGAAGCTGATCCGACGGCACCCGCACGTTTTCAGCGACGGGACAGCCAAGACGTCTGAGGAGGTGCTGCGCCGCTGGGACGAGATCAAAGCCGACGAAAAAATGGACAAAGGAAAGCCCCAGCTGGGCCGCCTGGATTCGGTGCCGCGCCAACTTCCGGCGCTGGTGGAAGCGCAGCAGATCAGCTCCAAGGCCGCGAGCGTGGGGTTCGATTGGGAGAACCCGGAACAAGTCCTGGACAAGCTGGATGAAGAGCTGCGAGAGCTGGCGGAAGCTCGCGCTGCGGGAACGCGCGAGGAAATGGAAGGCGAGATCGGCGATCTGCTGTTTGTGATCGTCAACCTGGCGCGAAAGATCAAGGTGGATCCCGAGCAGGCATTGCGAAAGACCAACGCGAAATTCCGGAAGCGATTTGCGCACGTGGAGAGCCGCGGCGGTTTCTCTCCCGGCTCGACAATCAAACAAATGGAAGCGCTCTGGCAAGAGGCCAAGGCGCATGATTGAAATCCGCAAGCTCACCGATCGCGAAGATCTCAAGGCCGTGGTGAAGTTGCAGCGCCAGATCTGGGGTTTTGAAGACGTCGACCTGATTCCGCTGCGGTTGTTCGTGGTGGCATCGAAAATTGGCGGGCAAGTTTATGGCGCCTTCG
>JBEKLB010000079.1:0-18989 GCA_050010415.1 Bryobacteraceae bacterium
CTCGCCGTCTCCGTCGCAGCCGGAACCGTCTTTGGGCTTGCCCCCGCCTGGCTCATGAGCCGCTCCGATTTGATCGGTACGCTCCGACAGGAAGGCCGCGGATCCATTGGTTCGCTTGGACGTTCGCGCGCCCGCCAGATTCTGGTCATCAGTGAATTGGCGCTCTCCCTGGTGCTCATGGTCGCCGCGGGCCTTCTGCTGCGGAGTTTTTGGGACTTGTTCCAGGTGCAGCCCGGTTTCAATCCTGAGCGCGTCATGGCGATTCAGACCTGGCTGCCGGGTCCTAACGATCCCACTAAGGACCCCTATCAAACCGCCACCCAGGAATCGGTTTTGCTGCGCGAGATTCTTCGCCGCAGCCGAACCCTGCGGGGCGTGGAAGAAGCGGCTATCGGCGACGAGGCCGCTCTTCCGCTGGGCCACAGCCATCCCGTCCGACTGCCATTGCTCCGCGAAGGCATCGAGACGATGGACAATCAGGCACCTGTGATCGATAGTCCCATCGTTTCGCCCGAATACTTCCACCTGTTGGGCATGCCGCTCGAGCGCGGACGCCTTTTCAGCGATCAGGACCTTGAGAATACGCCCCAGGTTGCGGTGATCAATCAAGCCGCGGCTCGCACCTACTGGCCAAACCAGGACCCGCTGGGCAAACGCGTCCGTTTGCACCTGGATACCCGCGGGCTCGCGAGCTCCGCCAATCCGGCCTGGACCACGATAGTCGGCGTGATTGCGGATGCCCGCACGGAATCGCTGGCGGACGCGGCAATTCCGCAAATCTATCGCAGCGTGTACCAGCGTACCGCCAAAGACCTGGCCATCTTTCTTCGCGGACAACTCGATCCCAGCGCTATCTCCGCACAAGTGCGCGCGCAGGTGCAGGCCGTCGATGCGACACTTCCCGTTTTCCATGCAGAGACCCTGGATGACGTACTCTTCACCTCGCTTTCGGTCCGGCGATTCTCGATGGAAATGGTGGCGTTCTTTGCGGCCACTGCCTTGCTGTTGGCCGGGCTTGGAATCTACGGGACTATCTCCTATCTTGTGAATGAACAAAGACGCGAGATCGCCATTCGCCTCGCGCTCGGAGCGCAAAGAGGCACTATCCTCAAGATGGTCCTGCGCCGGGGACTCGGTCTGGCCGCCGCTGGCGCCGGGGTGGGTGTGGCCGGTGCGCTCATCGTCTCTCGCCTCATGGCCGGACTGCTCTTCGGCGTGTCGCCTACCGACCTGACCACGTTCGCCGGCGTCACCCTTGTACTTACCACAGTCGCGCTCGCCGCCAGCTATATACCGGCGCTGCGCGCCATGCGCCTCGATCCGATTACTACCATCCGTACCGAATGACTTGCCGGTATTGATCGAGACCGGGCTTGACGCCGGTGGGCTCGGGTGATCGAATACAATAAGCTAGCGTGGAGGGGAAGAGCGTGCGCCAACCTATATGGACGCTATTTGTAGTGTCGCTATTCTTGTCGCTGTTCTCAGCGGGGGCCGGTGTCGCTGCTGAGGCACGGGTAGCCGACGCGGTGATGAACGGTGACACCGACATTCTCCGATCCCTGCCTGCCGATCGCGAAAATATAAACGCTGCGCAACCGGACGGCACCACAGCGTTACATTGGGCGGTCCGCCGCGACGACGTGGCGGCGGTTGCAGCGCTGATCAAGGCCGGCGCGGATGTGAAGGCCGCCAACCGCTACGGGGTCACGCCAATCAACCTGGCCGCAACTAATGGAAATGCAGCCATTATTCGCAAACTGCTGGATGCGGGCGTGGATGCGAACAGCGCCAATCCGGGCGGCGAGACGGCTCTGATGACCGCATCTCGCTCCGGCAGTGCGGAAGCGGTCAAACTACTTCTTGACCGGGGCGCGAACGCAAATGCGAAGGACGCCGTTCACGGGCAAACGGCGCTCATGTGGGCTGTGCTTGAGAACCACCCGGACGTAGTGAAGTTGCTGATCGCAGGGGGCGCCGATATCAATGCTCACACCACCGTGATCATGCCGAAGGGCGAATATGTGCCGGCGCGCGCGGGTGGAGCGTCCGGCAACGGGATCATCCGGCAGCGCGCTCTGCCGACCGCCGACGGCGGGATGACGCCTCTGCTGTTTGCGATTCGCGACGGGAAGCTCGAAATGATGCGGCTGCTTCTGGATCACGGAGCGGACCTGGCTCAGGGGTCCGGCAATCACACTACGCCCCTGATCATCGCGCTGCTCAACGGACAGGTGGCGATCGCGACCGAGTTGCTCGAGAAAGGCGCTGATCCGAATGCCGCCGACGATTATCACCGCGCCGCTCTGTTCGCTGCCATCGACCTGCGCAATTTTAATCACGATAAATATGGCGACCTGCCCACCGACGGACGAGATCCGTTGGATCTGATCAAAGCTCTGCTGAAGAAGGGCGCCGATCCCAATCTCAGAACGAATACGGTTCCGGTCCACGGGTTGATGCAATTCGACGCGTCGTGGGTGAACTTCGATGGCGAGGCACCCTTCGTGCGCGCCGCGCTGTCGGGCGACATTGAGGTCATGCGGTTGTTGCTTGCAAATGGCGCGGATCCAAACATCGCGACGACGCAAGGTACGACGGCGCTAATGGCCGCATCCGGCATCAACTGGATCCCGGCCCAAACCTACAGCCACAGCGAGGCCGATTATGTGGAAGCCGTCAAGCTTTGTCTGGAGCGCGGCGCCGATGTGAATGCTGCTAACTCTCTGGGTCTGACGGCCATGCACGGCGCGGCCAATCGAGGATGGGTTTCCGTGATGCAGATATTGGCAGATCACGGCGCGAAGGCGGACGCCAAGGATAAGGAAGGGCGCACGCCGATGACGTTCGCAAAGGGGATCTTTCTCGCCGTGCGGCCTCCGGTGGCAAAGCCGGAAGCGATGGCGCTCCTCGAGAAGTTGTCCGGGCCCAGCTCAAAATAATGCTCAGATCCTTTCTATGGGGGATGCTTGCCGTTGCGGCGCTGAACGCACAAGAGCCGCAGTCACTATCCAAAGAGCCGCAGGCGCTACTCAATCAGTATTGCGTCACCTGCCATAACGCGAAATTGAAGACTGGTGGGCTGGCGCTCGATCAATTAAGCCTCGATCGCGTTGGAACTGACCGGGAAACCTGGGAGAAGGTGGTTCGCAAAGTTCGAGCCGGAATGATGCCGCCGGCGGGCGCGCGCCGTCCCGACCGGAAGGCTCTGGACGCTTTGGCCGGCACGGTGGAAGAAGCCCTGGATCGCGCAGCCGCCGCGAACCCCAATCCAGGCCGAACGCCGTTGCATCGCATGAACCGCGTGGAGTATGCCAATGCGATTCGGGATCTGCTGGGTGTGGAAGTGGACCCATCTACGCTGCTACCCGCCGACGATTCTTCGAACGGCTTCGACAATATCGCCGATGTGCTGGGCGTGTCGCCAGCGTTGCTGGAACGCTACGTCTCAGCGGCGGCCAAGATTAGCCGGCTGGCGGTGGGAGATCCCGAGACGGCGCCGCTGGACGTGACCTACACGGTGAAGGGCGATCTTTCGCAAACTGAAACGCTGGATGGCTTGCCGCCTGGAACGCGCGGCGGCACTGTGATCCACCACAACTTCCCGCTGGATGGCGAATACCTGATTAAGCTGTCTTTGCAGAAGCTCAGCTTCGGCCAGGTATTTGGCGAGGGAGCTGAAGGCCAGGAGCTCGAAGTGACCCTGAATGGCGAGCGGGTGAAGCTCTTCAAGCTGGACGAAGTCGCCATGTTTTTTATGAAGGATGCGCCGGGCCCCGCGCCGCCTCCGCAGCCGCTGAGCGATCCGGGGGAAGAACGAGTCAAGATGACTCCAAACATTCGTCTGGAGTTTCGTTTAAAGGTCAAGGCCGGCCCGCAGACCATGGGCGTGGCATTCCTGCAGAAGAATAATGACGCAATCGAGGATCTGGTCCATCGCCCGGGCGCCAGCACCTTCGATGTGAACATCGGCATGCAATACGGGTATCAGACGGTGCCGCACTTGGGAAGAGTGGACATCACCGGTCCCTACAAGGCAACCGGCCCGGGCGACACCCCCAGCCGGCGGCGCATTTTCGTGTGCCATCCGGGTGCGCCAGCGGACGAAATTCCATGCGCCCGGCAAATTCTATCGAACATGGTCCGACGGGCTTTTCGCCGCTCACCCACGGACGCCGATCTCGAGTCACTGCTGAGCTTCTATCAACAGGAGCGTAGCAAGGGGACTTTTGAAGCCGGGATCGAGATGGCCCTGCGTCGCATTCTCGCCGATCCCGAATTCGTCTTTCGCTTCGAGCCCCCGCCCTCCGGTGTCGCGCCCAACGGGATCTATCGCATTAGCGACACGGAGCTAGCCTCGCGCCTGTCGTTTTTCCTATGGTCCAGCATTCCCGACGATGAACTGCTGAAAGTGGCGCTCGAAGGCAAACTGCACGAACCAGCCGTTCTGGAGCGCGAAACGCGCCGGATGCTGGCCGACGATCGGGCGCATGCTTTGGTGGCGAGCTTCGCGGATCAATGGCTTTATCTGCGGGAGTTGAAGAGCTCGGAACCGGATGCGCGCGAGTTCCCCGATTTCGACGATAACCTTCGCCAGGCCTTCCAGCGGGAAACGGAAATGCTGTTCGAAAGCGTGCTGCGCGAGGACCGGTCTGTATTGGATCTTCTGGACGCGAATTATACGTTCGTCAACGAGCGCCTCGCCAAACATTACGGCATCGCCAACATCTACGGTCCGGATTTCCGGCGCGTTCCCGTTCCGAACGACGCGCGCCGAGGTCTGCTGGGGCAAGGCAGTATCCTGCTGGTTACCTCCAACGCGAATCGCACGTCTCCGGTGCAACGTGGGAAGTGGATTTTAGAAAATCTTCTTGGAAGCCCGCCGCCGTTGCCTCCGCCCAATGTTCCGCCGCTCAAGGAGAATGCGAACGCCGCGGCCGCTACATCGGTTCGAGAGCGCATGGAAGAGCATCGTTCCAATCCGGCCTGCGCCGGGTGCCATAAAATCATGGACCCCATCGGGCTGGCGCTCGAAAATTTCGACGGCGTCGGCCAATGGCGCAGCGCGGATTCCGGCTTTAAGATCGACGCGTCCGGCCAGCTGGTGGATGGCACTCCGATCGATGGTCCGGCCAGCCTGCGGAAAGCGTTGCTCGACCGTCCCGAGGCGTTTGTCGGCGCCATGACCGAAAAATTGTTGATGTATGGCGTGGGCCGCGAGACCAAGTATTACGACATGCCCGTGGTTCGCAGCATTATGCGGGATTCGGCGCGGGATGGTTACAGGCTCCCCGACCTGGTGTTGGGAGTTGTACGGAGCGCCCCATTTCAGATGAGAATGAAAGAAGCGGATAGCGTCAGCAGCCGAAAGGCGGACTAAGGAGCCACCCGATGTTCATCAGCAAGAAACATTTGCCCCGGCGCACGTTTTTGCGCGGCGTGGGAGTGACGCTCGCATTGCCGCTCCTGGACTCCATGGTTCCCGCGCAGACTCCGCTCGCGAAGACTAGCGCAGCCCCGCATAGCCGCTTCTGCGGCATCTATGTCCCGCACGGGGCGACCATGGACAAATGGACGCCCGCGCAGGAAGGGTCCGGGTTCGAATTTACGGAGACCCTGAAGCCGCTCGAAAAACTCCGTGACCGGATTTGCGTGATGACTAACCTGGCCCATCCCCAGGCCAGCGGCGTGGGCTCCGATGCCGGCGCGGATCACGCGCGTTCCGCCGCCGTTTTCCTGAGCGGCGCACATCCCGAGAAGGGTTCGGTACACGCCGGGATGACGATCGACCAAGTGCTAGCTCAGCACATCGGCCAGGACACACCGCTGCCATCTATTGAGCTGGGGATCGAGGAAGTGGGTTTGAATTGCGGCTCGGGGTACGGCTGCGCTTATTACAACACCATCTCCTGGCGTACGCCTACGCTTCCACTGCCGATGGAAAATAGCCCGCAGGTGGTTTTCGAACGGCTGTTCGGCGATGGCGCCAACGCGGAGCAGCGCCTTTCCCGCAAGAAGCAGGACAGCAGCATTCTGGATTCCGTCACCGACAAGGTAGCGCGCCTCCAGGGCAAACTCGATCCCAGCGACCGCGCCCGGCTGAGCGAATATCTGGACGACATCCGCGAGATCGAGCGCCGTATCCAGAAGGCCACCCAGCAGTCCGCCAACGATCCGACGGTTCCCGAGGCGCCGGTGGGAATCCCGGAAGCGTTCGAGGATCACATCAAACTGATGTTCGATTTATTAGTGCTGGCCTGGCGCTCCGAGACCACGCGCATTTCCAGCATGATGTACGCGCGCGACACCAGCGGCGCCACGTATCCGGCCAGTGGCGTGCGCGACGGTTTTCACGGCGCGTCGCACCACTCCAACGTCCGCGCCAACATGGACCGCTTTGCGCTCATCAACAAATATCACGTCCAGATGCTCGGCTATTTCCTGGAAAAGCTGCGCGCCACGCCGGATGGCGATGGCAATCTGTTGGACCACTCCACAGTTCTTTACGGCAGCAGCATGAGCAACGGCAATCAGCACGATCATGATCCGTTGCCGATCCTGGTGGCGGGCGGCGCCGGTAATTTGAAAGGCGGACGGCATCTGGTGTTTCCGGCGCACACGCCTATGTCGAATTTGATGCTGGCGCTGATGGATAAACTGGGCGTCCATCAAGACAGCTTCGGCGACAGCACGGCGCCGCTGGAAATCTGACGGGCGCAAGATCACCAGAAGTGAGTCTGCAACACCTTCGGTGAACTAGGGGTCCCGGAGATCACCTTCACGTGCAGCACCAGCTGTAGATTCCGGCTCTGCCAACCCGCGGGAGCGGCGCGCAGCGCTTCCCCCATCAGGTCCGAATTCGTCACCAGATCCGCCGCCGCTTCGGTGCCGTATTGGGTAATGCCCGCCAGTTCCACCAGCATGGCGTGGGTGTCGGGATGGAATACCCGCGAAACGATGGCGTAGTCTTCGCTGGTCCGGCGGTCGGCGGGGAGATTCGGAAGCGTCCATTCCGTCAGCCTGCCGTTATCGGTGATTCCCACCGGCTCGCGTGATGTATCGATGAAGAATCGCAACTGATTGCTGATCTCTTTCCAGCGGGTGTAGGAGTATCCAACCAGAATGGCGGGCGCTGAGCGCAAGTCCTGGAACGAAACGTCGCTGCCGATCCTTAATTGATACGGATGCTGCATCCGGGCCAGCATGGCGGAAATGCGCGAGGTGGCAATCAGGTCGCCGCCACCCACGAATTGATCCGTCAACAGCACATAATCGCCCCGGTTCTGGCCATAGACCGGAACAAAGGCCACGCAGAGAGAAACGGGCGATGCTCCCTTCAAGACCGGCGACCAAAATTGATCGAGCACGGTCTCCGAGGGGCGGGACCGCATCCACAGCCCCGCGGCGATGGCTGCCACGATCACAATCGCAATTGCAAGGAAGTACCACGGGCGCAGAGAGCGGGGTTGGATCGCAGCCACGGCGAGATCGGGCGGCGCGGCTTCCCGCGGTCGCGGTGTTGTATCCGACCAGTGAAACTCCGGGACGTAGGTGCCCGCCGGCAACTCGATTCGCACCGGATTTTGCGCGCCCTGCTCGGCATAGTACAACCCGAGCCGCTTCCGAACGTCGCCGGCTTTGACGCGCACCGTTGCATCGTCGCTCGGCTCATAGCTGGTGGAACGGCCGAACACCTCAATGCCGATGGTCCGTTCCTTGAGGATGTCCGCGTGGCCAGAGAGCGTGTGCTCTACGATGTAACGCAAAAACTCCTGGCTGCGCTTGCTCGATCGGAACTCATGGCACGAAAATATACGACTGAGCTCTTCCCGAACCGCTTCGTCGGAAACGCGACCTGGCTGCGGCCCCGCCGGGGCCTTGGTGTGCGCCTCGCCGGGAGCCTGCCCCTGAATCATCAGAGTACCCCCGTCATGAAACTCGGTCTGATTCTAACACGTCCCAACGTGACTGAAAACAAAAACGTTCGGTCGGGTAATGAACATAACATACCCTTTCCGCAACCGTTGTGAACTGGACACCAGCGCCGATTCGACGCACCATTCATGACGGTGAGGATCATCTGCATCGGGGCGCACCCGGACGATTGCGAAATCGAGTTCGGCGGCGCAGCCTATAAGTTTGCCGCCTCGGGCCACGCCGTGAAGTTCCTCTCGGTGACCGACGGCTCGGCGGGTCATCACGTGCACGGGGCGGCGGAACTGGCTGCTATCCGGAAAGCCGAAGCCACGGAAGCCGCGCGGCGCCTGGGCATCGCCGAAACCGAAATCCTGCCCTATAAGGACGGCCGCCTGCTGCCCACCCTGGACGCCCGGGAGGACCTGGTCCGCCGCATCCGGGGTTGGAACGCCGATGTCGTTTTGACCCATCGGCCCTGGGATTATCATCCCGATCATCGCTATACCGGCCAGTTGGTCCAGGATTCTGCGTACCTGGTGATGGTTCCGCTGCTATGCACGGATACTCCCGTACTGCGCCACAACCCTTTGTTTCTGTATCTCGAAGACGCTTTTCGCCTGCCTGCGCCGTTTATCGCCGATGTCGCGGTGGCAATCGACGATGTTTACGCACAGAAAATCGATGCCCTGGACGCGCATGCCTCTCAGTTTTACGAATGGCTCCCGTGGATCGAAGGTCAGGACGTTCCGCGCGACCACCGGCGCGAGTGGTTGTCGAAGACCTGGGGGCACCCCATCAGCGAATGCGCCCGCGCGGCGCTGAAGCGGCGCTATGGAACGGGGGAAATTGAACACGCCGAAGCGTTCCAGATCTGCGAGTATGGCCGGCGCGCTTCCCGCCAGGAGCTGGATGAAATCTTCCCTCGGTAACCCCATGTCGAAAATGCTGGAAGAGACGCGCCAACAACCGCAGGCGTTGACGAAAACGCTGGAGAGCGGGCTGCGCGCGATTTTCGAGCTGCGCCATCACTTTGAAGAACATCGTCCCAGGCTGATCATCATGGTGGCGCGCGGCACCTCCGACAATGCCGCGCAGTTTGGGCGATACCTGATCGAAATCACCACCCGCATCCCGGTTTCGCTGGCCGCGCCGTCCATCCTGACGCTGTACGAATGCCCGCTCGATCTTCGGGACGTGCTGGTGGTAGGCATTTCTCAGTCGGGCGAATCCACGGACACCAATGCAGTGCTCGCCGACGCCCGGGAGCGCGGGGCCACCACGGTGGGCATCACCAACGAAGCCGGTAGTGCGATGGCGAAGCTGGTGGAGTATCCGCTGCTGATTCAAGCTGGCGGCGAGAAAAGCGTCGCGGCCACCAAGACCTACACTTGCCAGTTGCTTATGGTCTATCTGCTGGCTTATGCGCTCGCCGGGGACGTGCAACTGGACGATCTGCGGCGCGTGCCGGAGTGGGTGGAAGCGGCTCTCGGACTGGAAGAAGATATCGAGGACCTGGCCGAGCGTTACTTTTTCATGACGCGCGCGGTGACGGTGGGCCGCGGGTTGAATTACGCCAACGCGCTCGAATTCGGCCTGAAGCTGATGGAGACCTGCTACGTGGTCACGGAACGATTTTCGGCGGCCGATTTGATGCACGGCCCGATAGCGCTGGTGGAGCGCGCGTTTCCCGTATTTGTTTTCGCGCCCAGCGGGGTCACCTGGCCGTCTATCTCCGCCCTGCTCGATCGCCTGTGGGAACTCAAGGCAGAAACGCTGATCATCACCGACCAAAGCAATGCCGAGGCGCGCTCGAAAGCAGCGCGCTTGATCCAACTCCCGGCGCAATTCAAGAACGGAATCGAGGATCTATACACGCCCATCCCTTACATTGTTCCCGTGCAGCTTTTCGCCGCGCACTTGGCGTCGATTAAAGGCCTGAACGCCGACAGCCCGCGAACATTGAGCAAAATCACGAGGACCATGTAGGTGCTGCTCACCTGGCTCGACTGGCTCTACATTGGCCTGTATTTCGCGCTCAACGGAGCCATCGGCCTGTATTATCGCTCGCGCGCGGGAAAGAACGTCGACGAGTTTTTCCTCTCGGGGCGAAACGTGCCGTGGTGGCTGGCCGGTACATCGATGGTGGCGACAACGTTCGCCGCCGATACACCGCTGGCAGTAACCGGCATGGTGGCGCGCGGTGGAATCGCCGGCAACTGGTTGTGGTGGAGCTGGGTGGCGAGCGGCATGATGACGGTCTTTTTCTACGCGCGGCTGTGGCGCCGCTGCGGCGTGATGACCGATATCGAGTTCACCGAAATCCGCTACTCGGGAAGGCCCGCGGCGTTCCTGCGCGGCTTCCGCGCGCTGTATCTCGGCATCCCGATCAATTGCATCATTCTCGGCTGGGTAAATCTGGCGATGGTGAAGATCCTGAGCCTGGCGCTGGGAGTTACACGAGTGGAAGCGTTGGTCATTGTGCTGGGACTGATCGTGGTTACATCCATGATCTCGACTCTTTCGGGATTGTGGGGCGTGCTGGTGACCGATCTGGTGCAATTCGGCATCAAGATGACGATGGTGACGGTACTCGCCGTGTACGCCGTCGAGGCGGTGGGCGGGATGGATGCGCTGAAGATGAAGCTGGCGCTGATCGATCGCACGCGCGGGGCGCATGCCGGAGCGCTATTGAATTTCATCCCCGATCTCAATTCGCCCTGGATGCCGATGATCACCTTCTTCGTGTACATTTCGCTCAACTGGTGGGCCACCTGGTATCCGGGAGCCGAGCCGGGCGGCGGCGGGTACATCGCGCAGCGCATGTTCAGCGCCAAGGATGAAAAGAATTCCCTGCTAGCCACGTTATGGTTCAACATCGCGCATTTCGCGGTTCGGCCGTGGCCGTGGATCCTGGTGGCGCTTGCATCCCTGGTACTTTTCCCAGGACTCGAAGATCCCGAAAGCGGCTACGTCCGGGTGATGATCGCGTATCTGCCGGCGTCCTTGCGCGGCGTGATGCTGGCTGCGTTCGCGGCCGCTTACATGTCCACCATCGCGACGCAGCTCAATTGGGGCGCAAGTTACGTGGTCAACGATTTCTACCGGCGCTTCATCCGGCCGAAAGCGCTGGACCGTCACTACGTCGTGGTCTCGCAATGGACCACGGTTCTGTTGACCATCGTTTCCATCGTGGTCACGTTTTTTCTCACCTCCATCGCCGGGGCGTGGAAAATGCTGTTGGTCACCGGCGCGGGCACCGGTCTGGTGCTGCTGCTGCGTTGGTACTGGTGGCGGATCAACGCCTGGAGCGAACTTTCGGCCATGATCGCGGCATTTGTCACCTCGCTGGCGCTTCAAATGGGCGGCGGGCTGGACAGCGACAAACCCGTCGATTTCGCCTGGATCATGATCATCACGGTGAGCGTCACCACGGCGGTCTGGCTGGCGGTGACGTTCCTTACGCAGCCCGAATCGAACGAGACTCTGGTGAAGTTCTACAAGCGGGCGCGGCCAGGGATCGCCGGATGGAAGCCCATTGCGCGGCTGGCGCCTGAAGTGAAGGCCGATGGCGCGGGCGCTCACAACTTCCTCGACTGGATCTGTGGCTGTGTCCTCATTTATGGCGTGCTGTTCGGCACCGGCAAGCTGCTTCTGGGTGAAGTGGGAACTGGCGTAGGATTGCTCGCGCTCGGATTGGCCGGAGGCGCGGTCATTTACTTCGATCTTTCGCGGCGCGGGTGGGACGCGGTGACCGGATGAAACTGCTGCTGTCCGTGGCCCTTGTTCCCGCGCTCTTCGCCGCGCCCATGCCGGCGCCGTGGAAATCCGTGCCGGCGGCGGGACATCTCGCGATCGATTCGAGTTTCGCGGTGGAGGCCCGTGGATTTTCGGACCCACGCGTAGACGCGGCAGTTCGCCGTCTTATGGTTCGGATCGCGCGTCAAACCGGCATTCCGATCACTGGTGTAAAGACTGGTGGCAAGACTGGCGGTAAGACCGTTTTGATCGTCGAGAGCGTGGCTGGCGGTGGTGACGAATCGTATCAGCTGGATGCTTCGCCGGACAAAGCCACAATCGCCGCATCCACGGTGGAAGGCGCGTTGCATGGCCTGGAAACTTTCGCGCAGCTCATTTCGCCGGGACGTGACGGCTTCGAGGTTTCAAGCGTTCACATTGAAGACCATCCGCGATACTCGTGGCGCGGTCTGATGATCGACTGCTCGCGCCACTGGATGCCGGTGGAAGTGATCGAGCGAAACCTGGACGCCATGGCTGCGGTGAAGCTCAACGTGCTGCACTGGCATCTTTCGGACGACCAGGGCTTTCGCGTCGAGAGTAAGCGCTTTCCCAAGCTCCAGCAACTCGGTTCCGACGGGCATTTTTACACACAAGACGAAGTGCGGCACATTGTCACGTATGCGCGCGATCGGGCCATTCGTGTGGTTCCGGAATTCGATATGCCCGGCCACACCACCAGCTGGTTCGTCGGATATCCCGAGCTTGCCAATGCGAGGGGTCCTTATTCGATTGAGCGAAGCTGGGGCATTTTTCAACCCACCATGAATCCCGTGCGTCCGGAAACCTATAAGTTCCTCGATCAATTTCTGGGCGAGATGACCGCGCTATTTCCCGACCGTTATTTTCATGTGGGCGGCGACGAAATCGATCCGGCGCAATGGAAACAATCCCCTTCCATCCAAGCCTTCGCGCATGAGCGGCATCTGGAAACAGCGGAGGACATAGAGGCGTATTTCATGCAGCGCGTGCAGGAGATGCTGAAGAAATACGGTAAGACAATGGTGGGGTGGGACGAAGTGTTGCATCCCGGTCTGGCCAGTGATGCCGTGATCCAGTCCTGGCGGGGGCAAGCTGCGCTGGCCGATGCGGCCAAGCAGGGTTATCGCGGGATTCTGTCCTATGGGTACTATCTGGATCACATGAATCCGGCAAGTTTTCACTACGCCGTCGATCCGGAGCCCGGCGCTGACCATTCCGCGCGCATTCTGGGCGGCGAGGCCTGCCTGTGGTCGGAATACACGAGCGCGGAAACCGTCGATTCGCGAATCTGGCCGCGCGCCGCGGCGATTGCGGAACGGTTGTGGTCGCCCAAGGAAGTTACCGATGTCGCGTCGATGTATGACCGGCTGGAAGCCGTGAGCCGCGCGCTCGAATCGGTGGGCATCCTGTCTGCTGAACAGAGCATGTTGGACCGGATCAGCGCCGACCATGCCGGCGGCCAAGCCCTTCGAGTTCTGGCCGATGCATCTGAGGCGCTGGGGATCGAGGGCCGGCGCGATGCCCGCAAGTATACCAGCCTGGTTCCCCTGAATCGGTTCGTGGATGCCGTCCCCCCGGAAAGCCCGATGGTCCGCCATTTGACGCTGGTGGCGGAGAAGGTGGCCGCGAATCCAGAGAGTGCCCGGCCTGAAATCGCCGAACTGCGCTCCGCGTTCACCGGTTGGTCCGCGAACGCTGGTCAGGTGCCCGATAACTTCCTGACCGCGGAACTAATCCCCCTGTCCAGAAATCTTTCAAATCTGGGATCGATCGGTCTACGCGCTTTGGAATATCTGACGGATGGGAAGCCGGCCTCCCCGGATTGGGTGGCGCAGCAAATCCAATTGATCGAAGGAATGGAAAAACCGGAAGCCGAAGTGCGGCTCGCGGCTACGCGGCCGGTGCGTATTTTAGTCATTGCTCTCTCACAGAGCGCGTCGCGACCCAGAGCAAATGAGGTAAATAAATGATTCACTTCCAGGACGTTCGATGCTGTAATAAACCTCCCCGTAACGGCTCTGCAACCGTTGTGAACTGGACATATAAGAAGAACCGGCCCAGCATTAGCGTCGGATCTTCTCAGAAGCACCTTATGAGTCTGAAGCACCTTATGAGAATGAATAAAACAGGAGTTTCCATGAAATCAGCTATTGCCATCGGGTTCTCAGTTGCAGCGGCCCTGCTGCTTTTGATCGCGCTCTCAATGCCTCAACCGAGTAACGGCCAGCAAGTAATGGCGGCGTTCACCGGGAAAGTAACCGACCCGTCGGGCGCAGCGGTACCGGACGCGAAGGTCACCGCCGTGGACAACGAGCGCGGCACGGTGTGGACGGCCACCACCAACTCCGACGGCATCTACGATCTTCCCCAGGTTCCTATCGGAAATTACAACGTGAAGGTGGAACACACGGGATTTCAGGGCGAGCAGCAGGCGAACGTTACACTGGTTCTGAATCAAGTGGCGCGGCTGGACTTTCAGCTCAAGGTGGGTGACGTGGCGACTTCGGTGAATGTCACTGAGGTTGCGCCCCTGCTACAGACCGATTCCACCCAGGTAAGCACCGTCATGGACGCCCACACCATCTCGAGCCTCCCGCTCGAGACGCGCAACTATAACCAGCTCGCGCTGCTCACTCCGGGCGCGGTGACCACCAGTCCCGGCGCCTTTAATACGGGCCTCGCGACGTTCAACTCCGGCCGCCCCTACATCAATGGCAATCGCGAGCAGGCCAATTACTACCTGCTGGATGGCATCGACAACAACGAGTTCGTGGATAACAACGTGGCGTTTTCGCCCAGCGTGGATGCGATTCAGGAATTCAACGTCATCGCGAACAATCCGAGCGCCGATCTTGGCCACTTCCTAGGCGGCGTGATCAGTGTGAGCCTCAAGAGCGGCAGCAACCAGTTTCATGGCGACGCATTCGAGTTTCTGCGCAACGACTTTTTCAACGCCAACGAGTGGGACCGTAACTTCAGCCCGGATCCATCGGTGAACAGCGCTCCGGTGAATATGCGCTGGAATGAATTCGGCGCCACTCTGGGCGGTCCGATTAAGAAGAACAAGCTCTTTTTCTTCGTCGACTATCAGGGCTCGCGTTTCGACACCCCGGCCACGCCTTCGCCGGTGTCAACCTTCACCACCCAGGAGAGCTCCGGAAATCTTTCCGATATCCCGGGCATCACGCTGCACTATCCGGGAACCACCATCGCAATGCCGGCCAATCTTTCCCAGGCGGCCATCTGCGGCGCCGGACAAACCATGGGGGTGTCACCGTGCATCAATGGCCTGAGCCCGACGGCTCTGAAGATTCTTAGCGTCCTACCGAAACCGGATCTTGGCGGCACCAATAACGGTACGGAAAACAATTTGTCGAACTCGCAGCACACCTACACCAATGGCGATCAGGGCGACGCCAAGGTGGATTGGAATCCTACTGACCGCGACCACATCTTCGCGCGTTACTCACAGCAATACATCACGCAGCCCACCGTGAACAGCCAGCCGCTGCTTTACAACAGCACTGGAAATAACATTTTCCCGCTGAAGAGCGGGGTGCTCAGTTACACGCGAACCATCAGCCCGAATATCGTCAACGAATTCCGCGCCGGCACCAACTATTTCCCCGCTGAAGGCAACGTGCAGGGTGGAGCGACATCAGCCACTTCGAACCTGATCCCTGGCCAGCCGACGGCTTTCCTTCCGGGGCTCTATTTCGCAGGCTCGCCGGTGGGCGGGTCGCAGGACGGTCCCTTCGCGTTCGGAACGGTGGATGCTCCCGAAATTTTCCATCAGACCACCATTTCGTACGAGGATAACCTCACCATTATTCACGGCGCGCACACCATGCAAGCCGGGTTTCAGTTCGAGCGCTATCGTAACGACTACGTTCCGTCGGTCACCGCCGATGGTGCAGCCGGACAAATCGGTTTCAGCGGCCAATACACCGGCAACGCCGAGGCGGATTTTCTGCTCGGACTGCCGTCCTATATGGCGTACGGCCAGGGCTATGCGGGAACCGTGGGACAACGCAACAGCGCGATCGGCGCGTACTTCCAGGACAATTGGCGCGTCACCAACAATCTGACATTAAACATGGGACTGCGTTGGGAGCTCTTCACGCCCATCTATGAAGTGGGTAACCGCATGACCAACTTTAATGAGATCACCGGTCAAGTGGAACTGGCGGGCGTGGATGGCAACAGCCGCGCGCTCTACAATCAATACAACGGAATCGCGAATTTCCTGCCGCGGCTGGGCGCAGCGTGGACTCCCTTCGGCAAGAAGACCGTTCTTCGCGCGGCTTTCAGCCGTTCCAGTTTCCAGGAAGGAACGGGCGAGTACAATCGTCTGGCGACCAACGCGCCTTGGAATGTCGATCTGGTGAACCAGCCGGTGGCCGGAGTGAACGGCGCGATTCCCTCCAATCAGATTACTCTCGATCAAGGTTTCGCGGCTCTGGGATCCTCGGGCGGATGCACGGTTGAAAACGTGACTTCCTCTCCGGCTGCATGTTTCGCTGGAATTCGCGTCCACCTCACCGATCCCGATTACCGGCCGGCGATCTCCAATCAATGGAACCTTTCCATACAGCATCAGTTCGGTAGCTCCACCACGCTTCAGGCGGCTTATGTCGGCCAGCACTCCGATCATTTGGCGGACATCATTTTCGCGAATCAGAAAGTGCTGCTGCCGAATGGGACTGCCGTCCCCGGTCCCTACCTGTCCGGAAACCCGGCGCTCAAGGACGAGATCGGACAAGCCCGGCTGAACGAGACGACAGGAATCCAGAATTATAATGCGCTGCAACTCAGCGCTCAGCAGCGCCTTTCGAAGGGACTCGAGTTCTCGTTGAACTATACTTTCTCGAAATGTCTCACCAACGCGATGGGCTATTACGGACGCTACGGCGATTCCACCGCCAGCCAGGCCAGCGCCGACAAGGCATTTCAGGAATACGCGTACAATCTCGGCCTGGATTACGGACTCTGCGATCACGACGTTACCAATGTGTTCACCGGCACCGCGACTTACGCCATCCCGTTCGGCCGCGGAAGGCAGTTTGGAAGCAACACGAACAAGGTGGTGGATGGGTTCCTGGGCGGCTGGGAAGCCAAGGCGATCGTCTCGCTGCACGGCGGCTTTCCGATCTCCATTTACGATTTCGCCGATCCTTCCGGCACCGGGTCCGCTGAGCCGCGGCCGAATTGTATTGCGCCCTCTCAGGAAACACCCTATGCCGAAAACCCGAATCCGGGCCAGAACGGATATCTCTGGTTTAATCCGGCAACCATGGCAAACCCTGCTCCGGGAACCCTGGGCAATTGTCCGGTCAGTTCCGAGCGTGGCCCGGGGTTGAAGAACGTGGACTTCGCTCTTTCCAAATTCTTCAGAATTACCGAACGCCAGAATCTGGAGTTCCGGGCGGAAGCCATCAACGCCTTCAACACGCCCATCCTGCTGGTGCAAGGTTATGTGACCGACGTGCTCGGCGGAAGCAATTTCGGCGTGATCAACACGTCGGAGGGTGCACGCAATCTTCAATTCGCGCTAAAGTTCCACTTCTGAGCTACACTGCCGGGGAAACATTCGATCATGGCGTCCCCATCGTTCATCTGAGCGATGGGGAACACGGCGTAGAAGTCTCCATTTTGCCATCTGCCGGCAATCGAGTCTGGCAGATGAAGGTACACGGAAAGAACATCCTGTACCATCCGTCCGATCTCACTGAGTTAGGCGGCATCCCATTCCTGGCGCCATGGGCGGATTTGTTAGACGAGCCAGCTTTCTGGGCCAATGACAAGAGGTATGGGTTCAACCTGGGCCTCGGCAACGTCCACCTTGGCGACATTCAGGGCGAGAGGCCCATTCACGGTCTGCTCACCAATTCCCCGCTCTGGCAGGTGATCGAACTGGCGGCGGATGAGGGCTGCGCTCACGTTTCCAGCCGGCTCGAATTCTGGAAACACCCGGACCTGATGGCGCAGTGGCCGTTTGCCCACGAGTACGCGATCACATACCGTTTGTCCGATGGTGTTTTGGAAGTCGAGACCAGGGTGTCGAATCTGAGTGAAGATCCGATGCCGCTGGCCATCGGCTTTCATCCGTACCTTCAAATCCCGGATATCCCGCGCGATGAGTGGGTGGTGCATCTTCCGGCCCGAACACACGTGATGGCGGATGAGCATCAAATTCCGACCGGCGAAATGCGTCCGCTCGACATACCCAATCCATTGTCCCTGCGCGGCCAAACCTTAGACGATGGGTTTACGGATCTGGAGCGGGATGCGAACGGGCGAGCGCGATTCTCCATCGAATCGGGGGGCGAATCCGGTGGCAAAGTAGTGGAGATCTTATTTGGGCCCAAATACCCGGTCGCAACCATTTGGCTACCAGGAGAGATGCCACAGTTCATCTGCACTGAGCCATTGACCGCGATCATCAATGGAATCAATTTGGCCCACGAGGGCAAATATTCCGAGCTGCAACAAATTCCCGCTGGCGGCAACTGGACCGAGAGTTTCTGGATTCGCGCCAGCGGGATCTGAAGGCCGGTTAGCCGTCCACGAAAGGTTGATCGGGCCGCAGCCGGAATGCGAGCGCCGCGCCCACCAGCAGCAATAGCATGGAGCAGATGAACGGGAAAACCCAACTGCCGGTCCGGTCCACCAAATAGCCGAAACTGGAAGGCGAAACCAGGCCCGCCAGACCAAATCCGAAATTCATCATGCCGCTGGCGGAGCCGGCGTAGCGGGGAGCGATATCCATGGGCACGGCCCAGATGGGCGCGACAATCAGCTCCGCGAAAAAGAACGCGAGGGAAAGGCAGACCGCGGTTAGCAACAAATTATGAAACAGCACCACGGGAAACAGGAAGAGGAGTGCGCCCCCGAATCCGGCGACGATCACGGAGCGGCGCGCGAGCAATAAACTACCGGTCTTCTGAAGCACGCGATCGGTGGCGATACCGCCGACCGTATCGCCGATCACGCCCGCCAGGAGCACTCCAGCCGAATACATCGCGGAGGCTCCGAGATTCAGATGATAGTTCTCGAAGAAGAACGCGGGGATCCAGCTCAAGAATAGCCACAGCGTCCAACCGTAGCAGAAGTCGACCAGCGTAACCGGCAAGATGCGGCGCGCGAGCCGCAGCCACGGAATCGCCGGCCGACTACGGCTGCCGGATTCCGGCAGCGCTGCCAAGTCCCCTGCGGCGATCGCAGGATGGTCACGCGGGTCGTTGCGAAAATACGAGGCCCAAGCCACAACCCAGAAGAGGCTCGCGAATCCGACG
>JBEKLB010000080.1:0-18768 GCA_050010415.1 Bryobacteraceae bacterium
CGCTGGAAGGGCGAGAACGTTTCCACTTGCGAAGTTTCCGAGGCCCTTTGTGCCTTTCCCGGAATCGAGGAAGCGATTGTTTACGGCGTGGCCATTCCGGGCGCCGATGGCCGGGCTGGCATGGCGACTCTGGCGATCGACGGCGAGTTGGATCTGGCTGCGCTTCGCCAGCACCTGGCTGCGCGACTCCCGCACTACGCGCGTCCTTTGTTCCTGCGGATCCGCAACGAGATGGAAGTGACCGCCACTTTCAAGTACAAGAAGGCTGACCTGGTGCGCCAGGGATACGATCCCGCGGCGACGTCCGATGCCATCTATTTCGACTGTGCCGAGCGGGACGCGTTTGTCCGGCTCGAAAGCGCTGGATACGATCGCATCCAGTTGGGTCTCTTCCATTTGGATCACTTCCATGCCGGACGCCGCGAACCGCATAGTTTTGGCCTAATCCAGCCGATACAAGCTCATGGGAACCTCGATGCAGACCCTGCTTAAGAACATGCGGAGCGCGGTCGAGGAGCTCAACTGCCAGATCGCCGACGGTCCCATTTTTCCTCAGGTAACACCGCAGGAGATCCGCAATCATCTCGCGCGCTATGACTTCGCACAGCCGGTAGCGCTGGATTATCTCTGTACCGACGTGGACCGGATGATGCGCACCTGGCACGTGCAGGTAACTCATCCGCGATATTTCGGCCTGTTTAATCCGAGCGTAACGTTTGCCTCAGTGGTCGCAGACGCGCTAGTTGCCATGTATAACCCGCAACTCGCTACCTGGCGCACGTCGCCAGCCGCTAACGAGATCGAACGGCATACACTGGCGTGGCTGGCATCCAAGTTCGGTTTCCCCAAAGACGCGAGTGCGAGCTTCACCTCGGGCGGAGCGGAAGCGAATCTAACGGCCGTGATCGTCGCGCTCACCAAGGCCTTCCCGGAATACAGCGAGGCTGGGCTTCGGCATCTGGATGGAACACCCGCGCTCTACGTGACAGCCGAGGCCAATCACTCCTTCAACAAGATCGTTCACATGACGGGCTTGGGGCGTCGCGCGCTTCGAGTGGTCGCGACGGACAGCAATCTGAGAATGGACGCCGCCGATCTGGCCCGGCAAGTGGCTGCGGACCGCAAGGCCGGCTTCATCCCTTTCATGATTTCCGCTACAGCCGGAACCACCGCGGCCGGCGTAATCGATCCCCTTCCTGAGCTGGCGCGCTACTCGAAATTGGAGAATCTCTGGTTTCATGTGGACGCCGCGTGGGGAGGCGCTGCCATTCTCTCGCCACGCTTGCGGGATTTTCTCGCCGGGATCGAAGCCGCGGATTCCATCACCTGCGACGCGCACAAATGGTTCTCGGTGCCAATGGGAGCCGGGATGTTCTTTTGCCGTCACCCGGAAGCGGTCACGGCATCCTTTCACGCCGAGACACCCTACATGCCTGCGGAAACTCCCGGATCGGCGCCCGATCAGTACACTACTACGGCGCAATGGTCGCGGCGCTTCATCGGCCTGAAGCTGTTCCTGTCGCTGGCCGAGCGCGGCGAATCCGGCTATGTCGAAATGATCGAACACCAGGCCCACATGGGCGACGTGTTGCGCGATCGGTTGCGCCGAACCGGCTGGCGCATCGTCAACCAGACGCCTCTGCCGGTGGTATGGTTCAGCCGCGATGGGCTGGACGCGCAGCGTGTTGTGGCCGCTCTTCAGAAGCGGCAGATCGCGTGGATGTCGGCGGTAGAGTTCGACGGAATATCGGCCGTCCGGGCCTGCATCACAAGTTTTCGGACCACCGAGCAGGATATCGAATGCGTGGTGCGCGAAATAAACCGGCTGGTGTAGCCCAAGAGGAAACTGATGCGCAAAGAAACCATCGCGATTCACGCCGGCTACGACGGAGATCCGACCACCAAAGCCGTGGCCGTCCCGATCTATCAGACCGCGGCGTACGAGTTCGATAGCGCCGATCACGGCGCGGCGCTATTTAATCTGGAAGCGGAAGGATATCGCTATAGCCGCATCAGCAATCCGACCGTCGCGGTGCTGGAGCGGCGCGTGGCTGCGCTCGAGGGAGGGCTCGAAGCGCTGTGCGTGAGCACCGGCCAGGCGGCTCTCACTTACGCGGTGCAAAACGTGAGCGGGATGGGATGCAACATTGTCTCGGTTCCGCAGCTCTACGGCACAACCCACACACTTTTCAATTACCTTTTGCCGAGTCAAGGAATGAACGTCCGCTTTGCGGAATCGGATCAAGCGGACGACGTGGAGCGCTGGATCGACGATCAAACGCGGGCGGTCTTTTGCGAAACTGTAGGCAATCCGGCGGGAAATATTTGCGACATCGAAGCGCTGGCGCGCGTGGCGCACAAACATGGCCTGCCGCTGATCGTGGACAATACCGTGGCAACGCCCATCCTGCTGCGCCCCATCGAATACGGCGCCGATATTGTGGTGCATTCGCTCACCAAGTTCATGGGCGGACATGGCACCACCATGGGAGGCGCCATCGTCGACAGCGGCAAGTTCCCATGGAGGGCGCACGCCGGGCGTTTCCCCATGTTCAGCCAGCCCGACCCTTCCTATCACGGTTTGGTTTATACCGATCACTTCAAAGATGCCGCCTACATTGCGCGCTGCCGCAGCGTCTTTCAACGAACCACCGGCGCGGTGCTGTCGCCTTTAAGCGCGTTCCTGTTGCTGCAGGGCATTGAAACGCTACCGCTTCGCATGGAGCGGCATGTCCAGAACGCGAGAAGCGTCGCGGATTTCCTGCGCGGCGACCCCAGGGTAGAGTGGGTGAACTATGCCGGATTCTCCGACAGCCCTTATTATGCGCTGGCGCAAAAATACCTGGCTGGGCAAGCCTGCTCTCTGCTGACCTTCGGTGTGCGCGGAGGGTTCGAAGCGGCGAAGGATTTCTATGACGCGCTGGATCTGGTGAAGCGTCTGGTCAATCTGGGCGATGCGAAATCGCTGGCCTGCCATCCGGCTTCCACCACCCATCGGCAGATGTCGCCTGAGGAGCAGCGCATGGCCGGAGTGAGACCGGAAGCCATTCGCCTCAGCATCGGGATTGAACACATTGACGACATCATTGCCGACCTGGATCAGGCGCTGCAGGCGGCGAGTTTAAAAGAGTACTCCGCTCAGGGGGCGCTGCTTTTCGGGGAGGAGCGCTGATGCCGGTCTGCTTCGGCCGCGATGTGTCGGGCAATGCCGGCAACTGCCTGGACATCGGCCTGGTCAACAACATGCCAGGCAAAGCGCTGCAGGCCACCGAGCGCCAGTTCCTGACGCTCTTAAATTCGGCGGCTCGCAACGTTGCAGTGCGTCTGTGGCTCTACGCATTGCCGGATGTTCCGCGAACGGACTCCGGCCGGCGCCACATCGACAGCTTTTATTCCGGCATCGACCAGCTTTGGGATCGCCCTCTCGACGGTCTCATCGTCACCGGGATGGAGCCGCGGGCTTCCAACTTGAAGGACGAACCGCATTGGGCGAGCATGACCAGACTGATCGATTGGGCTGAACGCAACACCCGCTCCACGATTTGGTCCTGCCTGGCCGCGCACGCCGCGGTGCTCCATACCGACGGCATCGTGCGACGCCGGTTGAGCGAGAAACGCTTCGGACTTTTCGAGTGCGATCGAGTTTCCGAGCATCCAGTTCTTGCGGGTGTTCCCTCAACCCTTAGCGTGCCCCACTCCCGCTGGAACGATCTGAGGGAGCAGGAACTCAGCGCTGCCGGCTATGGTGTTCTTACGCGCGGCCGGGAGGCGGGCGTCGACATGTTCATCAAACAGCGGCAGAGCCTGTTCATTTTCCTCCAGGGGCATCCGGAGTATGACGCAAATTCGCTCCAACTCGAATATGCACGGGATGTCGGACGTTACCTGCGGCGCGAGACCGAAAATTATCCGCCACTGCCTTACGCCTACTTCGACCGGGAAACCGAGGCGGCGCTCACGGCCATCGAAGCGCGGGCGGTGCGGGATCCTCGAGAAGAATTGCTAGCCGACGTGACTGCGCACACCACGCGAAATCGGACCAATGTGTGGCATTCCCCGGCCATCCGAATCTACAGCAATTGGTTGGCGCACTTAAGCGCCGCGCAGGCGCAGGCCACTGGCCAACTACGGCGTGATCTTGAACACCACTCCGTAGCCACCTGAACCGCCGTTTTTCGTCGTCCCGTATAGATTGCCTTGCGCGTCAAAAACCAGATTGCTAAAAGAGTAGAAGCCGTCATCTTGGCCGGTGAAGACATACAAAGACGAATAATTCCAGCTGCTCCCGGACGGCGTCAGCTTGTACACGGTGCCAGAGGAGTACGTGCCATCGCAATGCGTGGTGGCATAAATATTGCCCGACGTGTCGAGCAGCACATTGCGATACGTTCCTGAAATACCGCTGCCCGCCAGAACGTCCAGGGTCTTGAAATTCCACGTGCGGGCTGAATAGGACAGCTCGAAAACCGTGCCCCCGCCATCGCCGCCACTGCCGCCGTCCGTGGTGGTTCCATACAGGTTGTCGGAGGAATCGAAAACCAGGCCGGCATAAGGCGTTGCGCCATCGTTTTGCATCGCAAAGGAATGCAGGATGGTTTCGCTCCAGCCGGACTCCAAATCCTCCAAGCGGAAGACGGTGCCGTATCCCGAAGTCCCCCCCGCTGAGGTGGTGCCAAAGATAACTCCCTTTTTGGTCAGGGTGACCCCAGCCGTTGGATTTTTTCCGTCTGTGCCGTTGCCGAAGCTGTGCAGCACCTTTTCCGTGCTGCCTGTTACCTCGAATACTGTTCCACCAGCATATGCTCCCCCGTAGTAGGTGGTGCCGTAAAGATTGCCTGCAGCATCAAAAATCAATTTCGACTGCGGATTCGATCCGTCGGTGCCTCCGCTGAAGCTGTACAGCACGGATTCTGCGCCTGCCTGTGTGACTTTGAAAACCGCGCCCGCGCCGGCGGACCCTCCAGAATAAGTGGTTCCATAGAGATTGCCAGCGGCGTCAAAGATCAAACTTGAGTTAGGGTTCGCACCGTCGGCGCCGCCGGTGAAGCTGTAGAGCACCTGCTCCGCGCCGCTTTGGCTAATCTTGAAAACCGTTCCCGCCCCATGCTTCCCGCCAACGCTGGTGGTGCCGTAAAGCTCCCCTTGGGGCCCGATTATGAACCCAGCCAGGGGATTGCCGCCGTCGGCTCCGCCCGTAAAGCTATAGATTACATTGAAGGTCTGGGCCGGAGCCGGAGGCGCCGCAAAAGGCAGTGTTCCGAGCGCGACAGCCAGGAATACCGCAGATCTGGACTTAAATGATTTCGGTTCCAAATTAGAACTCCTTCATAATTCAAAATCAGCCTAACATCCGGCTACCACCCTACGCAACTGGTGGGGAAACGCTATGTTGTGTTGTTGTGTGACGCAAAACTTGGAGATTTGTGTCAGCCGTTATGGAACGTGCCTCACACAACCAAAACCTGGTGATCGGGACACTCCAGCCGTACGTGCTCGTACAGCGTGTCCATCAAATCGGCAACGCCGTGCTTGGCGAGAAAGGGCAGGATCGAGTAATAGCGCTCTTGCAGATGCTTGTCGGGGAAGATCAGCCCGGACATGTAGCCGGCATCCGCCCCGGCGCGCTCGTTGCGTTTGAGCGTTTCGCGCGCCGTCTTATGCTCGATCTTGGAAAGCTGATAAAGGATTTTCGCCGTGCTCTTGCCGACCGCTGCCGCGAGGGTGGCATCGAACTCCGTCAGGTCGTCACGCAGCCGTTGCACCGCATGCGAAACCGTCCCGCGAATCTCAGCGAATTCCTCGGTCAGTGCCGGTGGCACCAGTTTGCGTGCGATGGCATCGCGGATGCCGTCCCCACCGTGAAAGAACGCCGGAACCGTCAGTCCATAGCGATCCATCAATTTGGCCGTGCGCGCGTCCAGCAGTGTGAATCCACCGCGCGAGACCATCACCGGCATCCGGCCCAGCAATTCGCGATACAGCACCTGTGACTGCGCCATGTACGCCAATTCCGCCGGCCCCCCGACGTAGGCGACGGTTGGCAGCACGTAATCCTGCACCACTGGCCGCAACAGCGCATTCGGCGACAATTGTTCCGCGCGGCCGATCAACTCGGAAGCCGAATATTTCTTCTCACCCGCGGATTTGTCCTTGGTCGCGTATTCGCCGTTCTGGCGCCGCAATGTAGCCCGGCGCTCGCCATCCAGCAAGAATACCAGCGATGTTTTCGCCTCCACGTGCACCTGCGCGTGATAGCCTGCTTCTTCCAATTGCTTACCGCGCTCGATCAGCCTGGCGTGCAATCCCTCGTCTTGCCGAACCGTCTCCTGCAATAACGGGGCGGCCAGGCGCCGCACGGATTCATCCAGTGGATCCACAAAAAGCAGACCGCGGCCCGCGAGCAATCGTTCGAGCAGCGCACGGAAGGCCCGGCCGAACGTCACGCCCGCCGGGTATGCCACCCGTATCATCTCAGCCACTTCTTCGCCGTACGGGAACCCAGCCAGAATTTCGCGCAGACCATCCACCGGCGGCCCCGCGATGGGAATGCCGCCCACTGGCCGCTCCGCTTTGCCGCTGGCGTTCACGCTGAGCTGAATGGGCCGGTGATCCGGGCCGAAGACGAAGGTGTGGTTTACTTCCGCCACGTCGTGGTCTTCGGTGGCCAGCCAGAACATCGGCACCGCGGGAATGCCCTGCTCGCTTAATCGCGACGCCAGCCGAACAGCGGTGAGCGCTTTATAGATGGTATAGGCCGGCCCCGAGAACAACCCCACCTGCTGTCCGGTGACCACTGCCACCGTTCCCGGTCGCGCCAGCAAATCGAGCGACGCGCTTTCCCCGTTGCTCGACCGCAGAGCGGCGACCAGCGCAGCCCGGTGATCGTCGGGATAGGCCAGCTGCTTCGCGGCCGCGGCATAACTCCGGGCATCGTGCGGGTTGTGGGAATAGAACCTGGCAACCCTGTCGAAATGGTATTGAAAATCGGAAAACAGCGCCGAGGTGTGCGGGATTTCAGTGTGTCGAAGACAGGCCGACTCCATCATGCGCAACTTTCCAAGGGTAGCAGATGCGGCAAGCTGGCCCAAAGTCGCACCTATTCCCGGGGTTCGGGACTGTTTCAGCTAGAATCATCGTTTCAGCTAAAATCAAGGTTCTACCACCCCATGGACGATCAGGAATTCAAGAATCGTGCCGACCACACGCTGGAAGCGCTCTACCGGCGGCTCACGGCCGCCTCCGATGGCGCGGACTTCGAGGCCGATTTCAATAACGGCGCGCTGGCCATCGAGTTCGAAGAGCCACCCGGCAAGTTTGTCATCAGCCCCAACGCGCCCGTTCACCAGATCTGGGTGTCGGCACACTCCAAGAGCTTCAAGCTGGACTGGGACAACGCACAAAACGATTTTGTCTTCCCGGCGACCGGCCAGACGCTGACCCAACTGATCCAGGACGCCATCGCTAAACAACTGGGCGAAGAAGTTTCGTTATAAATGCCGGGTGTTTACATCTCCTATCCTTTTTGTGCGCAGAAGTGTACGTATTGCAACTTCGCGTCCGGAGTTTTTCCGCGCGAGCTGGAGCCGCGATATGTGAACACGATTGTTTCCGAGATCGCGCGGCACCGTTGGCCGTGGCAGCCGGAAACGGTATACCTGGGCGGCGGCACGCCCAGCGCGATGGCGTCAGAAGATCTGGATCGAATTCTGAGCACGGTTCCCGGCCGCGGCCATTGGAAAGAAGGGACGCTGGAGGTTGCGCCTGGCGGGATCACGCTGGAACGCGCAACGGCGTGGGTTGCTGCGGGAATCAATCGCGTCAGCTTGGGCGTGCAATCTTTCGTGCAGCGGGAATTGGCGCGTACCGGCCGCAAGCACACGGCTGAGATGGTTGCGAACGAAATTGGCACGCTGCGCTCGGCGGACGTCAACAATATCAATATCGATCTCATCGCCGGCCTTCCCGGTCAAACGCGCGCATCATGGGCCGAATCGTTATCCTGGATCGAGCGCTTAAAGCCGCCGCATGTTTCCGTTTACATGCTCGAAATCGATGAAGATAGCAGGCTGGGCAGCGAGGTGCTGTTGAATGGGAAGCGTTACGGCGCGCCCGACGTGCCGAGCGACGAGCTTACGTCTGAGTTCTATCAAGCGGCGGTGGAGCGCCTCAGCTCCTTCGGGATTCATCGTTACGAAATTTCCAACTTCGCGCGGCCGGGCTTCGAATCGCTGCACAATCTCAAGTACTGGCAATTGGAACCCTACGCCGGGTTCGGCGCGGACGCGCATTCCTTCGACGGCCTGGTGCGCGGTCAGAACATCGAATCGCCCAGTGAGTACGTGGAGCGAATCGAGAGCGGGAACTCGGCTTCGATCGACGCCACGCCCGCCAATGCGGCCGAGGAGCGCTTCTTCGTGGGACTGCGCCTGACGCGCGGTATCCAGCCGCGAGCGGAAGAATGGATCAAGTACCAACAGCCCATCCGGCGCTTCATTGACGAAGGCCTGCTGGCGCGCGAGGGATCGAGCCTACGGCTCACCGATCGCGGCGTGCTATTTTCAAACGAAGTCTTCGCGGAATTCATCACCTAAGACCTAAAGCATGATCGACCTAAGAAGCGACACTGTTACACGCCCCACGCCCGAGATGCGGCGCGCCATGGCTGAAGCCGAAGTTGGCGACGACGTTTATCGCGAAGACCCGACCGTCAATCGGCTGGAGAAACGCGCAGCGGAAATCATGGGCAAAGAGGCTGGACTCTTCGTGCCCACCGGCACCATGGGCAATACCATCGCGGTCAAGATGCATACCGATCACGGCCAGGAGGTGATCACGGAATCGCGGGCGCATCTGCTCGATTGGGAGCTGTCGATGCTGGCCTGGTTCTCGGGCTGCCTGATTCGCGCCGTGCCCACTACGGATGGCATTTTGCACTGGAAAGACATCGAGCCGGCCATTCGTCCAGCGAGCGCGCACTGCGCTCCCACCACGCTGATCGAAATCGAGAACACGCACAACATGGCAGGCGGGGCGGTTTATCCCCTGGATGTTTTCGAGGACATTTGCGCGAATGCGCACGCGCGCGGCATCAAAGTGCACCTGGACGGCGCTCGCATCTTCAACGCCGCTTGCCATTTGAATCGTCCGGTTCGCGATCTGGCAGCGCAGGCCGATTCGGTGATGTTCTGTTTGTCCAAAGGCCTGGGCGCGCCGGTAGGATCCATGCTGGTGGGAACGGAGGAAGCAATCGGTCGCGCGCGCGGTTACCGGAAACGCCTGGGCGGCGGAATGCGGCAAGCGGGCGTGCTGGCGGCCGCGGGATTAATAGCGCTCGAGGAGATGCCGCACCGGCTGGGCGAAGACCATGCCAACGCTCGGTACCTGGCGACCGAACTGGCAAAAATGCCGGGCGTCCAGATCGACCCAGCGCGCGTTCAGACCAACATCGTGATCTTCGACATCACCGCTACCGGCCTCGCCACCACGGAACTGACGGGCGCGCTCAAAACACGCGGCGTCCTGATGAACGGTATCAACGGGCGCCAGATGCGCGCCGTGACACACTTCGATGTCTCGCGGCAGCAATGCGCCACCGCCATCGAGGCCATTTCCGACGTGCTCGCTTCCACGTCCCAGAGTGCCGTGACGTCATAAATAAGTGGCGCCACGCATGCTGAAGCTTTGCCTGCTCGCGGTTTCGAGCTTGGCGGCCGCTCTCGGCCAGGATCAGCCCGCGCCAATATCTCCACCTCCCACCACACAACCTCCGGAGGCGGAGGCTCCCGGCATCATCCAGGGGACGGTCCTCAGTGGCGCCACGGGATCGCCCATGCGCCGGGCGCAAGTGGTGCTTCACCCCGCGGACTCCAAGGGCGCCGCTTTATATCAAACCAGCGACGAAAGTGGCGGCTTTTCTTTTCCCAACGTCGCACCCGGGCGTTACAGCGTCACGGTGCAGCGGGATGGTTATCTGCCTCTCTCGGCCGGCCGCATCGGCGACTACAAAATGCCGCCCATTTTCACCCTGAACTCGGGCCAGACTATCGACTCGTTCGTATTTCGCATGACGCCTTCGGGCGTGGTGAGCGGCAAGGTGAAATTCGACGACGCAGAGCCCGCGGTCAACGTCGCCATTCAGCTCTTTCGTTCGTTTTATGACCGCGGCCGTCACGAATACGCCGCGGCAGCCAGCGCGCGCACCGACGATCGTGGCGAGTACCGCGTGCATGGCCTGGAACCGGGCTCCTATTACGTCGCGGCTTTGTACCAGGCGCCACCGCGCCCGGCCGGGGCCCAGCAGGAGATCCGCAAGGATTCGCTGGGTAATCCCCTGCCCGAATTAAGCTATGCAGTGACGTTTTTCCCTCAGGTTCAAAAAATGTCCGACGCAGTTCTGGTGAAGATTGCACCAGGCGACGAAGTGGCGGGCATCGACATCTTCCTCACCCTGGTCCATACCGTCCACATTCGCGGCCGCGTATTGAGCGCTCTCAAAGGCGACGTTATCGCCGGCCCCAGCGTGACCTTGCTAATCAACGATTCCGACAACACGGCATCCGTCACCGCTCCCATGAGCGTCCGTCTCGACAAGGATCAAGTCTTCGATATCGATGGCGTCACCGCCGGCCCTTATCTGTTAATGGCGTCGGGAAGCGAGGCTGGTGTCTCGCTGACAGGCCGCACTCCGATCAATATCGGCGATGCCGACGTTGCCGATGCGGATGTGATCGTCAGCCCCGAAAGCATTTGGACTGGTAAGATTCACGTCGATGACGACGACAGCGCGCTGCCAACCGGCCTTGCGGTTTCACTCCAGCCCCGCCGCGCCACGGCGTCGCCCTCGCGGGCCGCAGTGTCGGACAGCGGCGAATTCTCCATTCCATTTGTTCCCGATGAGATTTACGATCTGTATCTGCTGAACGGGCCGGACAATTCCTATCTCAAATCGGTCCGCATCGCCAACTCCGAACGCCTGGTCCAGGGCTTGGAAGCGCCGTCTGGCGATGCCCCTCCCGCGCTCGACGTGCGGGTCAGCACGCTGGGTGGGCAAGTGACCGGAAGAGCCGTGACGTCCGATCCCAAGGTGGTCGCGAGCGGCGCAACTATCGCATTAATTCCCGACCCTGCGGCTGGCCGCTTGCAGGCTTATCAGTTGACGCATGCCGACGAGTACGGCAACTTCTTCCTGAAAGGCATGGCTCCTGGAAGGTACACCCTGGTGGCGTGGCTGGATTCGGCGCCTTGTGAGATTTATAATCCAGAGGACTTGGCGGCGTGCCAGGCGCAAGGCGCCAGCGTGAGCGTGGATGAAGCGGAGCAAAAGAGCATTCAGCTCACCGCGAACTGATATAACTGTCCGATTGGCGACGCAAAAGCGTAAGGAATCGTAAAGGCATGGGGCTGTCCAGAAAACCTCAAGCTTTTCATACCATTTGTCGATAGACTGTTGCGTGCCAGACACTACGGGTGAATTGGCTCAGTGCGCTGACCTGAGCCTGCAGCAAGACGCCGATATAGCGCGTCATTCGCTGGCTGGCATCTGGGCTGGTCTGGGTCTGGTACAGTTCGCTCTGCTGGCGGGAACCTACTCGCGGGTTCACGTTCAGGCGGTGACCCTTTTCGCCGTCACCACCATGAGCGCCTACCTGGTGCGATTGTTCCTGATTCTTCGAAAAAATGGCATTTATCCTCGCAATCCCCGTGCGTGGCGATTGGCGTTCAGCGCGACGCTGGTGTGTTTTTCGAGCGCCTGGGGATTATTGAGTTGCTATAGCAACGTCGCAGACGGTTTCTCCTATTGGAATTCGTTGCTGCTGGCCTTTTGCATCATCGGGATCAGTTTTGGAGCCATCGTTTCGCTCACGCCCCGGCTGCTATATCTTTATTGCCACGTTTTGCCCCTGCTGGTGCCGCCCATCGTAGTTGACCTGTGGCTCGGCGGCCAGGCCTATGGCATGGCCATCATCAACTTAGTCTGCCTCGCGTTTCTGCTGGCGCAAGGCAGACAGTTGAGCACCCAATACCGGAAAGCTTTCGAAGACCGCAGGCTTCTGGAATCGGCCAAGAAGATGGCCGAAGCCGCGAATGAAGCCAAGGGTCACTTCCTCGCGAATATCAGCCACGAGCTGCGCACTCCGATGAACGGCATCCTCGGGATGACCGAGCTGGCGCTCGACACCGAACTGAGCGACGAACAGCGGGATCTGCTCGAAACCTCACGCAACTCCGCCATCTCACTCCTTTACCTGCTGAACGATGTGCTGGATTTCTCCCGGATAGAAGCCAAGGGCATTCAACTCGACTACCTGACCTTCGACCTGGTGAAGCTGGTTTCGGAAACCGCTCAAGCGTTTGAGGCACAGGCTAAACAGAAGGGCTTGTCGCTCGCCTGCGATATTTCGCCCGACGTTCCCCGAACGGTCACGGGAGATCCCGCTCGCCTGCGCCAGATCCTGGTGAACCTGGTCGGCAACGCGTTGAAGTTTACGCCCGCCGGCAGCGTTGCGGTTCGCACCACCTTGGAATCGAGCAATGAGCGCGACATCCAGGTGCGCTTCGCCGTTTCCGACACCGGCATCGGCATACCGGTGGAAAAGCAGAGCGTGATTTTTCAGCCCTTCGCGCAGGCCGACGGATCGATGACGCGAAAATACGGCGGCACCGGCCTCGGTTTAAGCATTTCCATGCGTCTGGTGGAATTGATGGGCGGCAAAATGTGGACGGTGAGCGAACCTGGTAACGGCAGCACGTTCCATTTCTCGGTGTGCTTCGCGTGCCCCGAAAGTGAACCACATCCAGCAGCGGAGTCACACTCCGCGTCAAAAAACTTCGCGGCTGTTATCTCTCCTCTTTCGTGAGGCTTCGGCAAGCAGGGCGGCAGCGGCAGTCCTGAAATCATCGCCGAAACTTTGCATTGACCCTATAAAGTCGTACCAGAACCTCAGCCGAATGCCGGAAAGCTATTTCCCCAAGCCCGGTCCGGACTGGCTGGCGGCGCCCGATGAACGCACCCCCGGCTTTTTTCCCGTGTTTGCCCGCGTATCGGTTGCCATTCAAACTCTTTTGCGCGAGCGCGTCCCGTCGCACTATTTCGTGGATCCGCGGGTCTTCGCCAATAGCAAGACCGCCTATCCGATGCTGGTGTATCGCGCCAGCCGGCCGTTCCGGGGCAAGATGCGCACCGAGCTGACGTACGACATTCTGCATCCGAAAACGGTGGCGATGTTCTTCCGCACGGTGCGGCCTGTTCTGGGCGAAGTGCTGGAGGCGGCGAAGGCCCGGCTGCTGTCGGACGGATTGACCGAACTGGCCGCGCTCTATGAGCCAGCCCGCGCCAATGCCATCCTTGAATCCGTGCAGAGGTTGAGCAAGAGCCGGAAGTGCCTCTACGTCCTGATCCGCGCGGAGAGCGTGCTGGTGACGACACTTATCGACCTGGCCGGCCTGGGAAATCTCCCCATAAAACAGCAGGCCCGCCGCATGGCGTCATTCGAAAAAAAGTGGAGATACCAACTGCGCCGGATGTATCCTGCGACGGATTTTACCTGGCTAGCCACCGAACTGCTGGAGACCGCCACCCAGGCGCTCACGCAAACCGACGCGCCGCCCGAGCCTCTGCTACTCGATGAACCCTAGCGTGTGCAGCGTAGCCGCCGGCTGACCGTCCGTTTCAAAGGTGCCGACATCCACAACCGCCTTTTGGTGGCCTCGAACCAGGGCCACGCCGTAAGGCGCGGTGGCGAACTTGAAGGTCCCTTTGAGCAGTTCCAGATCGTTTGAGGTGCCCGCCTTGAGCCCGGTGTCATGCAGGAAGGAAGCGGCGAACTGCGGCGTGTCGATCGGGACCGCCACTACATTCGTGTCTTTCCAGTTCAGCTTCGCCATCTTGCGCGCGGCCGCTTCGCAGTGCGTGCAGGTGGGATCGTAGAAGAACAGGAACGTGTTGCCCTGCTGCAAGGACAATGGCTTGCCGTCCACGGTGATGGATGCCGGAGCCTTCAGACCGGACTCGCGCGCCGAATTGACGCCGAACGAAACGCCCGCGAACACCACCACGGCTCCCAGTATGACCAGCGCCCCGCGAAGGTTTTCAGAATTTCGCGCCCACATCCCTGCCACGATGGCCATCAACAGCATGGCTCCATCCTCAAAGAAAAATGCGGGCCCAACCGCTCGCTTCACCAGCGGGAAGCAGGTGCAATCCTTGCCGAGCAACGCGGAGTAGTTCGCGCCAATGTAGATAATGAAGACGACCAGCAGCAGGCCGAGCAGCCAGGCTCCCCAGCGGCGAAACCGCGGCACCAGGATGAGAACCGCTCCCAGCATTTCGCCAATGCCCAGGGCCAGCGTGCCCGGCAGCGTGAGCGCGGAAGCCACCCGGAATTCCGACAGCGCCTGGGACCAAACGAATGGATCGGTGAGCTTCCAGGCTCCGGAGACGAAGAACAGGATCGCCAGAAGCACGGCGCAAACACCGCCGATGGCCTTTTTCCAGGCCGGCAAATCAAGGCTGGCGATACCCAGGCCTAAATCGGCCGGGTTCGCGGTGGTGTCAGACATATGGTCTATTTTACCGAAATCCAGGGGCGCTAGATGGGCGGGTGGGCGGCGAAGAACTGGCGGGCAACCTCGACCGTCCGGCTAATGTCGGGTTCGGTGTGCGCGGCCGAGAGGAATCCAGCCTCGAATTGGGAGGGCGCCAGATAGATGCCCCGATCCAGCATCCAGTGGAAAAACCGGCCGAAACGCACGGTATCGGCGCGCTTGGCCGATTCCCAGTCCGTCACCGGTTCGGGCGTGAAAAAAAACGTGAACATAGATCCCACCCGGTTCACGGTGATCCCGTGCCCCGGGTTCGCCGTAAGCTGAGCGGCGCGGCTCTCGATAATTTCGTAGACCTCCGGGTGCGCCTTCAGATAGCGCAGCATGGCAATCCCCGCGCTCACCGCCATCGGATTGCCGGAGAGCGTGCCGGCCTGGTAGATGGGACCGGTAGGAGCGATCCTGCTCATGATGTCCGCGCGTCCACCGTAGGCCGCCAGCGGCATCCCGCCTCCCACGATCTTGCCGAGCGTCGTCAAATCCGGCTGGATGCCAAAGCGCTCCTGCGCTCCGCCCAGCGCCAGGCGGAAGCCGGTCATCACCTCGTCGAAAATCAGCAGCGCGCCATAACGGGTGGTGATTTCGCGCAGCGCCTCCAGAAATCCGGGGATGGGCGGCACGCAGCCCATGTTTCCCACCACGGGTTCGACAATTACGGCGGCGATTTTGCTGCCATGGTCCCGGAAGGCGCTCTCCACGGCTGCGATCGAATTGAAGGGCAGCGCGATGGTAGTGGCCGCGAAGGCCTCAGGCACTCCCGCCGTATCGGCAATCCCGAGCGTCGCCATGCCAGAGCCGGCTTTCACCAGCAACGAATCCACATGGCCGTGATAACAGCCTTCAAACTTGATGGTCAGGTCGCGTCCGGTGAATCCGCGCGCCACGCGCAGCGCGCTCATGGTGGCTTCGGTGCCGGAGCTCACCAGGCGCACCATTTCAATGGAAGGGACGCATTCACGAATTAATTCGGCCAGTTCCACTTCCCGTTCGGTGGGCGCGCCGAAGCTGGTTCCAATGGCGAGAACCTCGCGCAAGGCGTCCATCACCGGGGGAAAACAATGGCCCAGAATCAGCGGTCCCCAGGAGAGCACATAGTCGATGTATTCATTCCCATCGACGTCATAAATGCGCGATCCTGCACCTCGAGCGATGAATGGAGGAGTTCCGCCCACGCCGCGAAACGCGCGCACCGGGGAATTCACGCCGCCGGGAATCAGCTTCTGAGCGCAGGCAAATAGTTCTTCCGATCGGGCGCGATTCATACCGTGGCGCACGCGCCCACTCGTGTGGCCCAGGCACCCTTGCTTGTGGCGCACGCACTCTTGCGTGCCGCGTTCACACTCGTGTGAACTCCTCCGGTGTCAGCGGGAACGCCCGCAGCGCGAGTGTGATCGCCTCCGCCGCCGGGCAAAGACGTGTTCGCATGAGTGCGAACACGGCACGCTGAAGCGTGCGCCACATCCGGCATCTATGTTTCCTCCGGAATCACGCGCTGCAAAAACACGTTCATCAACACTTCCTGCAGCGTCCCATTTAGGTTACGGAACAAACGGCTCTTCAAACCAAGATAAGGCTGGGTGCCGGCGAACAAATCCTGGATCAACACGCGGAATCGAGGACTGCGCCGGATGAAATCCACCATGCGCGACGGCACCGCGCTAAACAGAAATCGCCCCAGGAAAACGCGCTTGGCGAGCGTGGCGCCGAACTCCAGATCAGCGGTGAAGTCGCGTTGCAGCAGATTGCGGTACGCTTGCGCGCGCTCGGCCAGCGATTGCGAATCGTTCAAAACCACTTCGCTCGCCAGATCGCCCGATCGCATGGCGTAGTACAAGCCTTCGCCCGTAATGGGATCCACCAAGCCGCCGGCGTCGCCCACCGCGAGCCAGCCTTCCCCGGCCAGGCGATTATTTTTCCAACCGGAATGTTCGAGTGAAGGAAGCATGTGCCCGTAGAAGGTCGCATCTTTATATGAGATACCCTTCTCGGTCATGTACCGCTCCAGGCGCGCGCGCAACGCCTGCGCCGGCTGTCCCTTGCCACAAATGCCCACGGAGAGATGCCCGCAGCGCGGGAATACCCAGATGTAGCCTTCTAAATTCGGCAGGAATTGGATGTCGATGTGATCCTGCGCAGACGGCACATAGTAGCCAAGTGCGAACATGGTGTCGGCCGCAGTCCATTCGGTTCCCACGTTGCGCAGCGAATTGCGCGCGCCGGTGGCCACGATGCAGAAATCGGCATCCATTTCGCCGTGCCGCGTCTTGAGGCGCCATCCACGGCCGCCGCGCTCCAGGCCCAGCACGCGCGTCTTCTCTAGTTGCGCCCCGGCTTGTTCCGCCCGCTCCAGCAGCATGCGATTCAGATCGATGCGCGAATAAATCAATAGCGGACTGCTCAAGTCCATGTGAACGGCCCCAGCCGGATGAGCCGCGAGACAGGTCTCATGGATGATCTTCTTCGGCACGTTGTTCTCGAGCAAAAACGGATACCGCGAGTAGGCCTTGTACGTCAGCCCTCCGCCACAAGGCTTTTCCCAGGCGAGTTTTTCATCCAGGACCACAGTCTCCAGACCGGCTCGCGCCAACCGCTCCGCTGCGAAAGCTCCAGCTGGACCGCCACCGAGGACGGCAACTCGTTTCATTGGGATATTCTCACTTTTGCCGACTGGTCGAATCAGGGCTCACTGCTGGATGTCCAGGCGGCAGGGCCCGCGCCCCTCCGGGCGCTGGGACGCGCGGCATTCCGTCCAGTGCTCCAGGCAGATTTCCTTGCCCAGCCACGCTGTTCTCGCCGGGTCCATTGGCCCCATGCGCGGCGTTCGATCCGGTGCGGCCCTTCACCACCCACTGGCCGTCCTTGCGCTCCAGCACGTACTGCATGGTCATTCCGGCCGCCGGCGAGCTATTTCCCTTGGCCTGAAAGTGCACCTGCGCGGTGGCTTCGCCCTCACGAAAGGCCACGGAGGCTACGCTCACGTCCATCGCCAATAAGTCCGAACGCTTCGACAGGTAGTTCATTACGCCCTGCCGCACGGCGTCCTGGTTCTGCATGTCTTTGCCGCAGCTCACGAGCAAAACGAGGCTCAGGGCGGACGCCGCGATGAGAGTCGGACGAATCACATTTCGATTATAGCGGCAGCGGGCGAAACGCGGCGCGTTCCCGCTCGTCGATGGTTCTGAGAAACGACTCGGCTTCCGCGTACCCCGGCCGTAGCTTCAGCGCCTGCTTGAAATCCTCTCGCGCCCGCGCCAGATCGTGCTGGTACAACAAATGATAGGTGCCCGCAAACAGATGCGCCCTGGCATCCAGCGGGCGCATACCTACGATGCGTTCGGCGATTTCGGCAGCTTCATCATACATTTCGAGTTGATGATATTCCGCCGCCAGAAAATCGAGACGCGTATCGTCCGCCGGGTCGGCGGCAATCTCTTCCTTCAGGATCTGGATGTACCAGTGGTTCCTGCGGCGTCGCGCTTCCGGGTTTGACGCAAAATTATGCTCGATGCGGATGCCGGTTTTGTGCAGCCGCCCGCCGCCCGCCAGGATGGATTGGTCGATGGTCTCATGCACGCGGCCGTGATATCGATGGTTCGGCCGGTTGGCAAAGAGCCGAACCAGGTAGTCCCTGGTGACTTTGGAAGAATCCGTCCAATGATTGTGGCGCTCCACGAAATATCCCGCGTTCTCGTTCTGAGCGATTAGCTTCCCGATCAGTGGCGCGCTCGCCGGATCCAGCGTTTCATCCGCGTCCAGCATCAGAATCCAGCGGCCCGTGGCGCGCGCGATGGCTTGATTGCGCGCGGCCGCAAAATCGACCCTGGTGAAATCGAAAGGAATTACTTGCGCCCCAAAGCCGGCAGCGATGCTCGGCGTGGCATCGGTGGAACCGGTATCCACGACAATCAGCTCCACGCCCAAGTCCCGGACTGAATCCAGACACCGCGCCAGATTGCGCTCCTCGTTCTTCGCGATCATGCAAAGGCTGAGGGCGTGCGGCATCGCTCTTCCGATCATAAAACGATCAGACGATGGCGAGCGCTTTAGCTTTGGCGCTTCGCGACCAGTTCCCGGACCTTTGGCACGAGCTCGTGAGGAATATTCATTACGGTTTCGGAGGGCTGAACCGCTGCTTCATCCTCCGCCGAAGCGTCCTCCTCGGTCTGC
>JBEKLB010000081.1:0-18767 GCA_050010415.1 Bryobacteraceae bacterium
CACTTCCAACATGCAGCCTGTTTCTATCCGGCAGCAGATCGCCAGCGCCGTTCATCTTTTGGTGCAGGTCTCTCGCATGAGCGACGGTTCGCGCCGCGTGGTTAATCTGACCGAAGTCACAGGGATGGAAGGCGATGTCGTAACACTGCAAGACGTTTTCGTCTTCGAAAAGCGTGGCCTGAATCCTGATGGCCGGGTGGTCGGCCGTTTTGCCGCTACAGGTATCCGGCCCAAGTTTACCGAGAAGCTATTGGCTGCCGGAATTCGTATACGACCGGATTTATTTGACGAAATCGTCGAGGTCTGACGCAGGACCTTGAACGCTTCCCTTCTTGTCTTCACCGGGAAAGTTCTTCAGGTCGTCGGTGCTCAAGGCTCGCGTGTCGGTCACCCACACATTACCCTCTCGATCGACATGGATGCGATCTGGCCCATCAGTTTGTCGTGATTGACTCGATCGAAAAACTTCTCCAGATCAAGATCAACCAACCAGCAGTAGGCTTCGACGATGTATTGCTGGCCTATGCCACACAGCCGCTGCAGAAACCGCAGCACGGCCTGATGGATAGACGCATCGCATCCATGTCGACATAGTGCATGGCCGCGATGGCGATACCCATGACGAGCCCGCCAATTCCGACGCTAAGTGGCCCCATTTCGTTCCGGCTCACGACGAACAGCGCAACCGCCGAGGCGAGTACGCGGCCAGCAACGACAGTAAGACCGTGGGCCAGTGGTAGAACACCGGCGCCGGAAGACTATAAGCGAGCATTCGGAGGTAGTGCATCGACCATATGCCCATTCCCATGGCATAGGCACCGCCCATAAGCCAAATGGATCGAGGGTGTCCACGCGAGGCCGTTACACGTCCACCTAAGTCGAGCGCGGCATAAGAAGCGAGTATCGCAATCAACAGTGACAGGGCTACCCCGATAATCGTAGGAACCTGCAAGAGTTGTTTGAATTGGCATTGAGTTTTTTGCGCGGTAGGACCCGGCTATCGGAACTGATAGCTAATCGCCATAAAATACAAAATGCCGCAGCGTTATCCGGGTTTGGCGCTTCTTCTATGGCACAATAGCAGCCGCATGAAGATCTTGTCTTTAGATCCGTTTCCAGCCAGAGAGATCTCGGTGACGCCTCAATTACTACCTCTTTTCATGTTTCACGAAGTGGAGCTGGGTGCGACCACTAACGAGGTTGCTATCGCACTAGGCGGCGGCCGGAATGGGTTCGAGAGCGAGTTCAGGCTACAAGGCTGTGCTTCGCACACCAGGTTCGGATAGTCTCCGATCAGGAGCTTTCCGTAGCGATGGTTGGGGACTGGGTTGCCTGACCTGACGATTCGATTTGTTTCTTTCTAGAACAGTCGTTTCAGATTGAAACATCAAGCAGAGGATCCGGGAATGTATAGAGAACTTATGACGATGGCACACTATCGAATTCACTTGATGGAATTGTGGCCCGATGGACCGCGGAAAGAAGCTGGGCTTGCAGCGATCCAATCGGCTCTCCAGAGCTTGGCCCGGACCATGCCTCAGGGGTCCACGTTCGCGTGCGTGACTTGTGGCATCCGGCGCAAAACCGTGATCGTGATTCCATGCGCTTCGCAAGTTACCCGACGCTCTGACATGGCAGCGTGACTCTATCCAGCCCAGCTGCACGGAGGTTTCGCATGAGGGCTTCGCACCCGAATTCCGACGCGGCAGACGCCGTGCTGGTCCTCTTCGTACGTTCCTTGCCCATACCATTAGCATAAGAGATAGAAACGCGACTCAGCGGAGGCTAGGGTTGGGGCGAAAAATGACACGCATCGGCCCGCGCGACCTAGTGGCGACTCGAGACTCATAGTAAAGATGAGGTGCTTCGGAGCGAAGAGAGCGGTCGCGATCTCGGCAACCCGGGACTGGTATGAGCGCGGTGGAATCGAGATCCTCAGATTGTCGATGATCTGCTTGCTTAGGTTCGGCTGGCCTGAACCCTGGGCGAGAAACAAGATGCGCTGCTTCTCACAACCCAGGGCGTAAAAGATGAAGGCAGGATCTCCTGGGAGTTGCCGCCGAGGCCATTCTGACATTTGTCGCCGCGCAATAGACAAGCCGTGTCCAGGAGATTGCTAACTCCGATGTAGCAGGAACGAACGAGCAGCCCAAGCACTTGAGCGTGCCGCAAATGCAGAACAGGCAGCGGCGGACGCCAATCTTGCACGTGCAAGGATTGAAGAGGAACTATTTAAGACCCACGAACTGACCGAAGCAGCACAAGCTACCTTGTCGGATATCTTGAATGGATATCGCGGGCGCAAACGAGTAGATGTTGTGTATGACGACCACATTCTTACGGTTTGGGGACGGAGTCCTATTTCGCGGCGTGTTGCTGCGCCGCGGGGGACGCTCCGGCGCCCGCCGGGTAGATGAGAATTTCCACGTGGTTGACGTCTTCTGTGTTGCTCTTGCCGAGGCCGATCGTCTTCAGGTGGGTATCGTCGAACTTGAAGTTCTTCACCAGATAGTCTCGAACCACTAGCGCCTGGGCCTCGGTCAGGAGTTTATCTTTTTGACTATCGCCGTTCATTCCGCTAGAGGCCGCGATCACGGCCAGCCCGAATGGCTCCTGCTCGAGAAACTGTCCGGCCTCGGTGAGCGTCTTACCGTTCTTCAATTTTGACTTGTCGGCGTCGTCAAAGAGTTTCTTCGAATCGTATGCGAACGACTTCGCGGGTTTGGCGGCAGGCACCCGTGCGATTAAATACTTGGTCAGGTCCCCCGAATCCTGAAATCCGCGATTCTTGAAGAATCCGCGCAGAAGGAAATTGTGCTTCAACGCTTCCGCATCATCCGACAAGGCCGCGCTGGCCGCCGTGGCCTGTGTGTACAACGTCTTATCGTTCACCAGTGCGCCCACCGTTCCGCGGCCCTGGTTGATTTTCGCGCTGATGGAGTTGAAGTTACCCGAAAGGTCCTTGATATTGTCCACCGCGATACCCGCCGAGTCCAGAATCTTGTCAGTCTTGGCGATCAGGCTCGAAATCTCGATGGGAGTTTCACTCGCGATGGTGTCGCCGTTTCCGAGATTCCCGGCATCCGCCGAGCCGAACGTAACTTCAACATATTTGTCGCCCAGCAGGCCGTCGGACCGGATCGAGGCGATCGAGTCCTTCTTGAGCACCTCGCGAGTGGTTTTGTCAAGATCCATCTCCACCGTCACCTTCTCGTCAGGCTTCCGCGGCAGAATCAGGTGGGTCACTATTCCCTTGCGGATGCCGCCGACGCGAACCGGCGCGCCTTCCTCCAGGCCCACGACGCTCGCGAACTGCGCGTTCAAGCGATAGTTGGAATGAAACATCGCGGAGCGGTCACCGATCAGAAACACTGCCACCGCAAAACACCCCAGCGTCAGGATGAGGAACGCTCCCAATCGAAATTGTTTAGTCATGAATGCCCACCTAAGCCGCGGTCTTCAGAAACCGCGCGAGAAACTCGTCTTTGCTCTTTTCGAAATTCGCGAACGTTCCGTCCATTACGATGGTCCCCTCGCGCAGCATCACGACGCGATCCGAATAAAACCGCACGCCGTGAATGTCGTGCGTGACGACAACGGAAGTCATGCTCCGCTCTTTCTGCAAACCGGCGATCAGACCGTCGATTTCGTCGGCGGTGATCGGATCCAGGCCGGCGGTCGGCTCGTCGAACAGTACAATCTCAGGATTTAGCGCGAGAGCGCGCGCCAGGCCGACGCGCTTCTGCATGCCTCCCGAGATCTCCGACGGTAGCTTGTCCGCAGCGCCCTCCATGCCTACTTTCGACAGCAACTCGCGTACACGCTGCGCTCGTTGTTCGCGCGAAAGCTGCGTATTTCGGGCCAACGGGAAGTCGACGTTCTCCGCAACGGTCAAAGAATCGTAGAGCGCGGCGTTCTGAAACAGAAAGCCAATCTTCTTGCGGATTTCGTTCAAACGATCGCGCGGAACCGTGGCTATGTCCTGGCCCTCGATTTCAATCGACCCTGAGTCCGGCAGGATGAGTCCGATGATTATCTTCAGCAGGACGCTCTTTCCGGTCCCACTCTGCCCGAGCACCGCGAGTGTCTTGCCCCGGTCAATGGTGAGGTCGATTCTGTTCAGCACCATTTGCGCTCCGAAGGATTTTTGTAAACCTCGAATGACGATCGGATTGGTGGCAACGCTCATGATGGAAAGAACACCAGGATCAGGCGGACCAGAACCACGTCGGCCACGATGATCATCAGCGAAGAGATCACCACCGCACTGGTAGTTGCGAAGCCCACGCCGGCAGTCCCACCTTTGGCGCGCATACCTTGAAAACTGGCGACCGCGCCCATAATCGCACCGAACGCCGCAGTCTTCAGCGTCGGTGGGATGAAGTCATTGAAGGCTACGCCGTTCAAACCGCTGTTGAGGAACAGGCGCAGTGAAATCGGTTCAGCCAGGGTGTCAGAAACCCAACCCATGAGGATGCCGCAGAAATCCGATGCGACTGTCAGCAGGGGAAGCATCAGGATGCACGCGACAATGCGCGTTGCGGCCAGGTACTTGAAAGGATCCACCGCGGACGCTTCCATCGCGTCAATCTGCTCGGTCACCTTCATTGAACCGAGCTCCGCACCGATGCCCGAAGCTACGCGCCCGGCAACCACCAGCGCAGTGATGATAGGTCCGGTTTCCTTGATCATGGAAAAGATAATGATGCTGGGCAGCATCGATTTGGCGCCGAATCGCCCCAGGCTCGCCCGCGTCTGCAAGCTAAGCACCACGCCAACCGCCGCGCCCGCCAGCGCCACCAGCGGCAGCGATCTCGCGCCGATCGACTCCATTTGGGAAATCAGCTCACGAAATTCGAATGGCCGCGTGAAGGCGGCGCGAGCGACTCGTCCGCAGAAAGCTCCCAGTTCCCCAAACCATTCGATAAAGCGCACCAAGGGCGAGGCCGCCGCACTGATCGAATCTGTCCAGGATCGGCCTCCAGCTGGCCGATCGGCTGCGATTCCGCCGGCGACGAGTGCCAACACGATTACAGAGACGTATAGGTGCATGTTTCGCGGCCGGCCCATACCAACGCTGCTGGCCATCGACTGGTTCCGGCTAACGTTTCCTCAGGCACGAGAAGGGCCGATAACACTTCTTTACCGGAATTCGAACGCGGCTACCCGGCAAACGCCTATGGCGGCGTGGCGCGTCATCGTCTGGAACGCCCTCAGGCTTGCGGGCCGCGCTTGCGGTACATAGGCTTGTCGCTCATCTTTTTCCGTTCCTCCTACGTGCCGCTTTCGCCGCTTGACGTTGCAAGTCTCCCGCCTGCCGGAGGTATGCCAGCGAAAAGTCGACGATGTGGTCGGCGCTGCGATCCAGATTCGCGAGCGTTATCTTCACGCCCGGCCAAATGGATCGCGCCCGCGGGGCGTCATTCCGGCTAAATGTGGTCATGAAAACCGTGTTCTCGCCACCGATGGCATACGTCCGAGCGCCGATTGGGAGGCGCTCGGCACCGGCTATACGCTGGGCCACTTGATAGCTGGCTGCGGGCTCCAGAAACAGATCGCTTTCCTTGACCCAACCAATACACGCTATGCACGCCAGGTACCCACCCATCGCGGATGCCAATCGTCCATCTCCCCATAGCGCTGACACCGGCTCAGCGCGGACGGGTCCACCTCTCCCGGTCTCAGCTCAACAATCAACAACCGGGGGCGCGAAGGCTGTGCCCCCGCGGCACTTCCTCACCTGTCGCCAGCACGAGCGCGCGGGGTGGCCGAGGGCCACGCAACTTCCCGTGCCCGCCCATCCGGCTCCGCCCCTGATGATTGCCGGCGTTGCTCATTCGAACCCATTCGACATGATCCGAAAACTGAATTGAGATTTGTCCGGCCTCGACACGAGGGTCTCGGAGCAGTTTGTTCAGGGCGCAGGCGAGGTGTTTCTGCGCTCCGGTGAAATCCGCCTCACACCGAACCGAAACGCAGCCGATATGAATTTCGGACCGCAAGAGGAGAAACAAATGAGGCCATTCAAGCCAGCGACAGAGGTTCACTGCTCGGCGTGGAGCACCGCTTACCCTATCATGCTCAGGGGAACCCTGGCTGTGCGCACATTCGAAAAGCGCTTTGGGCGTCTATCCGGGAAGGGCCTCCGGGCGTTTCTCCTTTGTTCGGCATTCCCTTTTTCCATGCTGTCCGCAGTCCCGCCGGCGCCGCAAGCACCGGTAAATCTGGGAACCGCCGGCAACTTTGTGATTCTGTCGGAAACAGGAATTACGGATGTTCCTCCCTCTCCCATTACTGGAATCATTGGAGCCAGTCCAATAACCGGCGCTGCTATCCACGTCACCTGCGCTGAAGTAACCGGAACAATATACGCTGTCGACGCGGCTGGCCCAGCGCCGTGCAGCATAACCGACCCAAGTCTACTGGGTCAAGCCGTGCTCGACATGGGGACCGCCTATACGGATGCCGCCGGGCGGACCATACCGGATTTTACCGAACTGGGCGCGGGTAATATCAGCGGGATGACGCTTGTTCCGGGACTTTATAAGTGGAGCACCGACGTCCTGATAGACGGCAATGGTGTAACTCTCTCGGGCGGCCCCAACGCTGTCTGGATCTTCCAGGTTGCCGGAGATGTTGTTCTAGCCAACAATGGCCGCGTCACTCTATCAGGGGGCGCGCGGGCCAGCAATGTCTTCTGGCAGGTTGGCGGTCCTACCGGAGCGACGATCGGAACGACGGCCGTCTTCTCTGGAGTTATATTGAGCGCCAAGCAGGTCATATTGAACACCGGCGCAGAGTTGACCGGCAGAGCCCTGGCGGCTACTCAGGTTACATTGCAATCCACCACTGTCAGCAGTCCAGGTCTGCTGATCGGTGGCGTTCCCCCTGTTATCCCACCCACGGTGACTTCCACATTCCCGGCCAACCTTGCCAGCGCTGTACCCATCGGCAATCAACTCACGGCAACCTTCAGCCAGGCGATGAATCCTGCCACGATCAACCCGTCTACATTTACGTTGCAAATCGGGTCGACTCCTATTTTAGGCACTGTGAGCTACTCTGGCGTAACGGCGACCTTTACGTCGCCCAGCAATCTCCCACCCGATACTGCTTATACCGCCACCATTACCACCGGAGCCCAGGACGCGGCAGGCGCAGCACTGGCGAGTAACTTCGTGTGGAGGTTTTCGACGGGCGCCAACGCGAATGCCACTCCGCCTACCGTGGGTTCGACGGTCCCCGGAAGCGGCGCCCTCAACGTTCCCGTAGGCAACGCCTTGACCGCGACGTTCAGCCAGGCGTTGAACCCTCTGACCATCAACACGACGACTTTCAGTCTGAAGCAGGGTACCACGCCTATTCCTGGAACCGTCCGCTATGCCGGTTTCACCGCAACATTTACGCCGCTAAGCAATCTGGCCCCCAATACGTTATTTACGGCCACCATCACCACCGGAGTCACAGATCTGGCGGGGAATGCTCTGGCGAGTAACTATGTATGGAGTTTCACTACGGGTTCCACACCGGTCACCATACGGCCCACCGTGATTTCGACAGGCCCCGCGAATAGCGCTGTCTTGGCGACCACCAGCACGAACCTGGTGGCAAATTTCAGCGAGTCGATGAACCCGTCGACCGTCGGTACGGCCACCTTCCTATTACAGCAGGGGACAACGCCGGTACCGGGGACTGTTACTTACGCCGGCATCTCCGCGACTTTCGAACCGGCACATAGTCTGGCGCCGAATACGTTATATACGGCCACCATCACCACTGGAGCCGCGGATCTGGCGGGCAATACCCTGGCCGTTAATTATGTGTGGACCTTTACCACCGGTTCATCGGCCGATCAGACTCCTGTGTGTCTCGCCAATTTTGCGGTCCTGTCCGGCGTCGCGATCGTCAACACCGGATCGAGCGCAATCACTGGAGATATTGGCGTAAGCCACGGCGCATCGGTGTCCGGCTTTCCGCCCGGGACATTAACAGGTGCGATCCACCTGGGAGATGCCGCCGCATCCCAGGGAATGCTCGACCTTTCCGCCGCCTATGCAGATGCGGCTTCGCGATCGGTTGGCGCGGTGTCCGTGGCCGGGGATCTTGGCGGCCAAACGTTGACGTCTGGCCTATACAAATCCACATCGGCGCTGAGTATCTCGTCCGGCAATCTCACTCTCGACGCGAAGGGCGATGCCAATGCAGTCTTCCTATTCCAGGTGGCATCCACTCTTACCACTGCTGCCGGTAACCAAATTATTCTCGCCAACGGCGCCAGAGCTTTCAACGTCTTCTGGCAGGTGGGCGCATCAGCGACTCTGGGAGCTAACTCACTCTTCCGGGGGAGCATCCTGGCAAATCAATCCGTCACGCTGAACACGGGTGCAATTGTGAATGGCAGATTGCTGGCTCAGACCGGTACGGTCACGCTCGAATCCAATATAATCACCAGCCCTCCACCCACCATCGCCGTGGCGGGAGTCTTTAACGCAGCCAGCGATGCGCATACGGTAGCCGCGGGCAGCATTGTGGCCGTTTTCGGCAATAACCTTGGCTCCTCGCTCATGCTGGCCACGGGCTACCCACTGCCCACAATGCTGGGTGGGACCGGCTTTCAATTCGGCACCGAAGCCGCACCTCTGTATATGACCTCGTGCAGCCAGACAAATCTGCAGGTTCCGTGGGAGGCCGCGGGCCAAACGCAAGTTCCCGTAACGGCAACGGTAGGAGGACTGGTTTCCGCCCAGGAATCGGCCACTCTCGCCCCGTTCGCTCCCGGCATCTTTTCACTAAACCAAGTGGGCACGGGCCAGGGAGCGGTGGAGATCGCCCCAACCAGCCAACTTGCAGCTGCCGGCGAACCGGTCAAGCGCGGCGAATACATCGCAATTTTCTGCACTGGCCTGGGCGCGGTTTCCAATCAGCCTGCTACCGGAGCGGCGGCTTCGTCCAGCCCGCTCTCACACACGTTGACGTTGCCTGCCGTGACCATCGGTGGTGTAGCGGCCCAAGTGACTTATTCCGGTTTGGCGCCCGGGTTTGCGGGGCTCTACCAGGTGAATGCCATCGTGCCGAACGCCGTTGCTTCAGGTGACAACATAAACCTGGTGCTAAGCATCGGTGGCGTTGAGTCTAACACGGTTACGATCGCCATTCAGTGAGCGCAGCGCTGCCGACCATGATCCACATCGTTCCGATGTTTGCAGACACATCAGGCTAGCGAAGAAGCGAATCAATTGGTGGAGACGGGCATCGAGAGGCTCACCGTGCTTTTTGCAAACGAGCTCGCCAAACTCGAAAACCAGTGGTGAGAAGGAAAGGACGCCTCGACGGAGGACTTGCGCCAAGCCTTGCGCCGGTACCGCTCGTTTTTCGACCGGCCCTTGTCGATTTAACGAAAGCCGTCGCCGGGGGATAGTTCCGATTTAGTATGAGAGTGTGCGGCTTCCCGTAAATCCTCCGACTCTTCCCATGCTCTCGAAACGGATCGCTGCACTGCCGGAAGGCGAGGGCTGGATCTTCGAACCGAAATGGGATGGGTTTCGAGCGCTGATTTTTCGCGATCACGACGAGCTCACGATACAAAGCCGCGACGAGAAGCCGCTGAACCGCTTCTTCCCCGAACTGATCGCTCCTTTGCGGGCCCAGTTGCCTGAGCGCTACGCGTTGGATGGCGAGATCGTCATCGCCAGGAACGGCGCGCTCGATTTCGATGCGCTGCAGCTTCGGCTTCATCCAGCGGCCTCGCGAGTGAAACTTCTCTCCGAGCAGACTCCGGCCTCCCTCGTCCTTTTCGATGTGCTGTGCGAGCATGGCACGGACTTGAGAGCCGAGCCTTTTCAGAAACGGCGCGAGATACTGACATCCATTCTTCGATCGGTTGCGCCGCCGCTGCATTTGACTCCGGCTACCGAGGATCGGAACGTTGCCGCCGATTGGTTTCGCCGCTTTGAAGGCGCTGGGCTGGATGGCGTGATGGCCAAGCCGGCGGCCGGCCTGTACGAATCGGACAAGCGGGTCATGTTCAAAGTCAAGCACGAGCGTGACTGCGATTGCGTGGTCGCGGGATTTCGCTGGTATAAGAAAGGCGAAAAAACGGCAGTCGGTTCGTTGCTGCTCGGCCTCTTCGACGGGGACGGCGCGCTACAGCATGTCGGTGTTTGCGCCAGCTTCACGCAGGAGATGCGGCGGGATCTGGTGAGTTTCCTGGCGCCGTATCGCGAGAATGCGCTCGCCGATCACCCCTGGCGGGATTGGGCCGCGAGTGGCGAAGCGGGGCAACGCATGCCCGGCGGAATGAGTCGGTGGAGGTCAAGGCAAGGATCTTTCCTGGGAGCCGGTACGAGCTGAGCTGGTGGTGGAAGTAACTTACGAGCATATGCAAGGCGCGCGCTTCCGTAGTCGCCTTTACTACGACTCGATGTCAGGTTGCAGCATCTGTCAACAGGATAGTTCGTTTCGCCCTGATGTCCCTCAGTGGTTGAAATGATGTCGCTACGGCTGCCGCGGCGTGTAGGGCCGAATATGCGAGGCCAGAAAGGCGACAAAGAGTAACCATATATCGTCATGTCGCGTGGTTCGTAACCATATGTGGTTACGTGACCGATGTATTAGAACACTATTTCACACAATGCGTTAGTGGCTCTATTTATTACGCCGGAATCGGACGAACTAATCCTCCAGTGATCACCCTGTTCTTTAGAGCGGCTCGTTTCAGCCTTCAGCATTAACCTTCAAGATGAGGCCGCCGATTGGTTAAACGAACAAAAGACATGATTCGCCAACCCGCAAGAAAGCAAGCCTCACTGTCCGCCGCCGCAGCCCACAAACGGAGGGAAACGCGCCTTGGAACAAATGGTGCCGCAATAGTCCGCGCTCCTGCGGCGGTTGCAGGTCCGCGGTTGTCCGGGACCGTGTTAGACCTGGAACGGGAACATAGATACGTTTATGCCGGCACAATGTCGGTGCGCTTCGTTAAATACGCCACGCCATCTAGCCATATATGGTTAATTGCAGTGTCGCATAACGATATATGGTTACGAATCTTAGAAAGTGAGGCGTCGGGAACGTTTTTCCTTAGGTTCTCGGACTAATGTCTGATAGGATTTATTAGCTTGGCAACTTTCCAGGCGCTGCACTGGAACGCGAGAGCTTTTCTGCTTCGCTTGCAGATACAAACCAGAGTGCGTCGATTCGAGCATTCAATCTGGAGATCGGCCGGTATTTGCTTTGTACTGAGCGATTCGTACCGTCCTTCTCGGCTCGCCCATACTGTCAGGAACGGAAGTTGGATGTGGGCGATCTTCGGCATCGTCGTAGTGATTAGGCTACGCTGATTTCCGCCACCTCTCAATAGCCGTTTTTCTGACGCTTCGGTGAAAGGATTTAACAAGAGATGAGTTTAACTAAGCTGTGTCAATGCTTGATTATTGTTTCAGGTGTGGTGATTTTCGACGTGAATCTGTTCCCAGATACGCTGACAATTGACGCGACTGACGACATCTATGGAGCCGGCCAGAGCACCCTGCCCGCCACCATCTATCCTGGAACTTTCCCGCCATCGGACACCTTCTCAGCGGATCCGAACGAGATATTGACGTTCTCCAGTGTAACAGGCATGGTGGGCTGTAACTTTGTCATTACGAACGGACCGGATGGACCGTGCTGGCCGGGCGTCAACACCACTGTTACCAGCTACGGTGGCCTGTCGGGGATCGATGTGGATCAAAATAACATGTTCTTGGTTGGCGTTTTTCTCGACGCCAGCGAGCCGAGCGGTCCGGGTCCGGCGGTTCTCAGCTACAATTACGGAACGCCGGGCAGCTTGAGCACCTCAGATCCCAGCTTCTCGCCGGCGCTGGACGAAGTGTTTTTCATTGGTGACGGCCTGACGGGAACGGGCACTGGCAACCAACAAATCTTTAACGTGCCTGCCGGCGCGGATCGTCTCTACCTGGGATTCGCGGACTCGTTCGACAGCGTCCCATCCTACTATGCCGATAACGTTGGATCGCTGACGGCGACGTTCGAAATTACAACCGCAACTCCGGAGCCCGCTTACGGTTTTCTCCTCACAGGCGGCTTAATCGCGGGAGCATTGCTTTATCGCAGGAAGTTTCGGACGCGGGTGAACTGACAGCGAGAGGTGAGGTATCGTACGCCGGACTGGAGTGGACAGTAGCGAACCCGGCGCCCTTCGCGCGAGCAAACGGCAAGTATCTCCTCTCTAGAACCGCGGCTTAATTTGGTTGGCAGCCGCCGGTGTGACGGGATGCGCTGGCCACGCTACGTTTACTCAGATGTCGACCAATGCGGGGCTACAAGAGAAGCAAGGTCAATTAAAGTTTACCGATCAAGGAACTTGTGAAAAATAAATCGATCCTGATTGTCGATGACGACCCAATGAGCGTGCTGCTGGTGCGCGCAGTGCTATCGGGGGAGGAGTATGACTTACGCTCGGCATTCAATGCCGATGAGGCTTTGAATGTTCTGGATACCTTCAGGCCCAGTCTGATTCTGATGGATATTCAGTTGCCAGGGAGGAGCGGGCTGGAACTGACGCGCCAGTTGCGCGCGAAACCGGAATTGAATGACGCCAGCATCGTCGCGTTGACAGGCTATGGAGGGAAAGACGTTGAGCAGAATTGCCTGAATGCCGGCTGCGATGGAAACATCGTAAAACCCATTGACACATCCACGTTTCCGGCCACTATTCAATCTTTCATTGAGAAGAAATTTCGCGCGGGCCCAAGAGTTCAGGGTGATGTCAGGGATCTTCTGCGCAGCCTGCGCAACAACTTTATCACTGAATCGTTGGCGGAGTTGACTGAACTTCTGTCCCCGGAGTTCCAGGCCGATAGGAGCCGTCTGCTTCGCGTGCTGCACCGCTGGTCTGGTATCGCCGGCACTTTGGGAATGCCAGGAGTGACAAGCCAGGCCAGGAAAACCGAAGGGCTGGTCGAGTCTGGCGAACACTTGGATGTTCCGGCGGTCAGGAAGGCGCTCCGGGAGCTTCAAGCAATGATCACCGAGGCGGCGGCGGCGCCGGCCTTCGAGCTCGCTCTGCCGGCTGAGATTGTGAAGGCGCTCTCGGGGAAGCGCATTGCGCTGGCGGGCTTCAGCGAGGGGGAAGCCAGAAGGATTGCCCAGATCCTGGACCGCGCGGAGAGTTTCACGCTGGTCATCGAGGGGCCCGCCCAGGGCCTATCGACGGCCATGGTGGAGAGATTCGACATCATCATATTGAATATGGGCAGCGCGGCCGGTTCTACCTGCCAGAAGAACACCAGCCCTGGACTGAACAAGCCAATCCTGCTGGTGGGTTCGCGTGCCTCTATATCGGAGTCCGTTGTCTCGATTGAGACAGCCGCTCGCGACTTCCTGACGACACCGTGGGATTCCGAAGAGCTCCTGGTGCGCTGTTGCAAATTACTTTCCCCGGATTTGATAAATACGCCTCCTCCAGAAAGGGAGGGGCCGGCGCAGGTGGTGATCGCCGACGACGATCCCGCCATCGGGGCGCTGTTGACCGCTACATTGCGTCGAACCGGCGCCGAATGCCGTCTGGCGCGCAGTGGCGCCGAAGCCCTGGCCCTGGTCCGCGAGGTTGTCCCCGACGCTTTGATTCTGGACGTCAACATGCCCGGCATGGATGGGTTCGAGGTGCTGACCAACCTGAGAGCCGACCACTTGACCGCGCGCCTTCCGGTTCTGCTGCTCACCGCCAGACAACAGGAATCCGATGTGCTGAAAGGCTTTTCCTGCGGAGCCAGCGACTACATCACGAAACCGTTTAATCCCATGGAAGTGACGGCTCGCATCGCGCGCTATTTGCCGCGGAAAAAGCCATGAAATATATACTCTTGATCCTGTTGGGTTGCATGGCGGGTGTCAGTCCCGCGCAGGATTTGCAAGATCTGCAGAGCCGGGCAAAAACCGCAGTCTCCGAAAAGCGATTTGGCGAAGCCTTGACGCTCTATCGAACCCTGCTGGCTGGCAATCCGACGGATGTAGATACCATTCTCTGGATCGCGAGGCTCTCGGCGTGGACCAGCGACTACGCTGCGGCGGCGGATTTCTACTCTCAAGCGCTGACGTTCGATCCCAAGAATGTCGACGCCCTGGTGGGCAAAGCGAACGTGCTCCTGTGGAAGCACTCATACCCGGAGGCGTTTGTTTTGCTCACCGCTGCACGCGAACTTGCGCCCACCGATACCGACGTGGAACTCGCCTGGGCCCGCTACTATCACTGGCAGGGAGACGAAAAGACCGCGAAGGTGTATCTGGAACAGTGCCTGGCTTCGGACAGCGACAACGCCGAGGCCCTCCAACTCAAAGAAAGCCTGGTTCCCGATCACACCATCCAACTGCTCATTGCGTACGAGGGCGATACGTTGCCGGGGACAACTCCGGGAGCCATCGAACAGCTTGGCGCCACTTATTTCAATCGGAAGGCCGACATCGGGCTGGATTTCTTCCATATGAACCGTTTCGGCGAAGCGGGCAGCCGGGGGGGGCTGCACTTTAGCCGGAAACTCGGCGCCCGTACCAGCGTGCGAGCCACGGCTCTGTTTGGCGGGGGCGGCGGTATCGTCCCCAAGCAGGACCTTTCCGCGGGCATCTCCAACACAGTGATGCATGGGTTGGTGCTGGGGGCGGATTACCGGCATCTTGTTTTTCCTGCCGTGACAGTGGACGCCGCGATCGCAAACCTGGATTACTACTTCGAGAAGCCTATGTGGATTCTGTCGAACTTCGCGGCGAACCGGACCGCGGGTGCGACTACGCCAGCTTTACAGGTACGCTTCTACTCCAGCGTACGAAAGAACCTGACCGTCAACGGAGGCTTCGGGTACGGCACCGAAGTTTTTCAACTCGCGCTGCCGACCGACTTCGGGGCTTTCCGGCGAGACAGTTACATTGGCGGCATGACTTTGGCGCTAACCAAGAAAACTCGCGCAGAAGCTACGTATACGCTTGCCAGGCGATCTACGGGAGTATTTGAAAATATGTTTGTCCTGGCGCTGTTACACACGCTATGAAGACCTCTGAATCGTCGAGAATCCGAGTCTGGGTCAGCATCTCGTTGATGATTGCCGTCTATATTGGCGCGGTGTACTGGGTTTACCGGGCATCTTGGTCGGCTTCGGTGCCGGCGGCCCGCTTGCTCCCTCTAGCCACCAGTCTGGCGGTGGTCCCCTGCGTTCTGGTGATCGTGCTCGGGATATTCTCGATGATTGCCAAATCCTTTCGCTACGTCGCGCGGGTACGGGCTGCCGGCATTTCTCCCGAAATTCGAGAAACGCTGGCAAATGTGGCCGCTGGCGACGGCGATCGGGAGCGCTTAAAGTGGCTGGCCCAGCAGTATCCCCGTCCGTTCGAAATTATCTTTACAGAGTTCTTGTCCTCTTTCGGAGGTCAGATCAATGCGGAGCTTAGAATTCTGGCGGTGGAGCTAGGACTGGCCGAACAGTGGCGTCACGGAACGCGGTCGCGCAACTTTCTGGTTCAGAAAATTGCACTTGCGAATCTAGGGCGCATCGGCCAAGCCATCGACCCGAAGCTGCTCCAACATCCCTTGGAACAAACCCGCATCGAAGCCGCGTGCGCCTTGCTGGCTTCCGGATCGAAGGACGCCCCGGCGCAGGTGTTTAAAATGCTACCTGACCAGAGTCTGCTGGGGCGGATTCTACTAGGCGACAGCCTGCGGCCTTTCGCCACCGAGATTTGCGAGCGGTACCTGGCCGACGGCATACGCTCGGCCGACCCTCGCCGCGCCAGAGCAAGCATCGATCTCTTGCGCGCCTGGGAGCGCTGGATTCCAATTGACGGTTTCTCGCAGTTGGTGGCCGGGCGGGACCTCGATCTTCGCCTGGCCGCGATGCCGGCCCTGCGCTACGCCAGCGCAAGCGGGCAGGAGGCCGCGCAAGAGGTTTTCGCCTTGCTCGAGTTCCCCGATGAGCGCGCCCACGCTCCGGCCGCGAAAGCCGCCTCGGATATGGGTATTTCAGCGTCGATACCGCTGCTATTAAGCCAGCTGCGCAAGGGGGGGCCGGCTTCCGCGCTGGCGGCCGCCAAAGCTCTGGCCGAAATGGGACCAGAAGGCCAGGACTTGCTCGAAAACGAGATCTTGACAGGGGTGCGCCCGCAATACGCACTGCAAGCTTTGGAACAGTCGCTAGTGGCCGAAAGAGGATAAAACGTGTCTAGTTTCTACCACGTCGTCAACGTAATTTTGGACGTCATCATCGTTTACGCGTTCGTCAGCAACTTCAACTATTTCGTGCTGATGGCTCTGGGCTTTTTCGTTTTGCGCACGCAGCGGACCACCGAGGGATCGGTGGAGCGCGATCCTCTCTTTAAGTCGAGATTGATGCCGGCGATTTCCATCATTGCTCCCGCGCACAACGAGGAGTTGAGCATCGCGCAAAGCACGCGGTCGATGCTGCAGTTGGAATATCCGGAACACGAGGTCATTGTCGTCAACGATGGGTCGGACGACCGTACGCTGCAAATTCTGATCGACGAGTTTCATCTCTATAGGTCCGCCCGGCAACCGATGCACAACTTAGCCAGCGCGGCGGTCAATGCGGTCTATGAGTCTCAAAATCTCAAGCTGCTGGTTATCGACAAACAGAATGGTGGCAAGTCCGACAGTCTCAACGCGGCGGTCAACTATGCCGGCACGCCGCTCATCGCCGCGGTGGATTCCGATTCTCTTCTGGAGAGCAATTCGCTGCTGTTGGTGGTGAGGCCGTTTCTCGAAGACGAGAGCACCATCGCGGTGGGCGGAATCATTCGGGTAGTGAATGGGTGCACCGTAGAGAATGGAGCCGTAACGAAAGTGGCCGCTCCGCCTTCTCTGTTGACGAAGTTTCAAGTGGTGGAGTACCTGCGCGCCTTCCTGGGAGGCCGCGTCGCTCTTAGTTATATGAATTCGCTGCTGCTGATTTCCGGCGCGTTCGGGTTGTTCCGTCGAGACAGCGTCATCGAAGCCGGCGGGTTCGAGCTCAATAGCCTGGCTGAGGATCTGGAGCTTGTCATCCGGCTGCACCGGATCAGCCGCGAGAAGAAGCGCGCCTACAAAATTGTTTTCGTGCCCACCCCGGTGTGCTGGACCGAGGTGCCGGATTCCTGGAAAAATCTCGCGGTGCAGCGCAAACGCTGGCAGCGTGGCGGGGTGGAATCCATGTGGAAGCATCGCGGCATGCTGTTCAATCCGAAATTCGGAGTGGTCGGTTGCTTTGGGATGCCGTACCTTCTGTTTCTCGAAATACTTGGCCCGACAGTTGAAGTGACGGGCTATGTCATTACCATCCTGGGCCTGTTGATTGGCTTCATCTCGATGACCACCGCTTTGTTGTTTTTCATCGGATCGGTGCTATTTGGAACGATGATCTCCATCAGCGCTGTACTGCTGGAAGAATTCACTACCCGGCGCTATGCCCACCCCTTAGACCTCGCCTCGCTGATCTGGGCGGCCTTGCTTGAAAATTTCGGTTACCGCCAGACCAACGCGCTTTGGAGATTCAGCGGCATATTCCAAGCGCTGCGCACCAAGAAGAAAAAAGTCTGGGGCAAGCTAACGCGCCGGGGCTTCGCGCCGCAAACTACCTGAGAGCGCACAGCGCGAAAAGGCAGACGATCATGAGCAACGTTCCAGAACTATCGAAGAGTCACGACTTCCTTTCTCTCGAGCAGATCGTGAGCCATGCCATGCAGGAGCAACTTTTGGTGCTCGATAGCAGCCTCAGCGTTCTAGCTACAGGTAAGATGTTCTACAGGGCGTTCCGGGCCACCCCCGGCGCCACGGTCGGGAAAAAGCTCGCCGATCTCGGAAACGGGCAATGGAATTGACCGATTCCGGCATTTCCACAAGGCAACTTATTGATTCCGCGAAGGACCAAAGGGTCCAAAAGGACTCAAATGCCACTCCGTCATGAGGCTATCATGAGAGCGGATTGGACCCGAATTGCAACGAGCAGGGGTGGTGGGCGAAAGCAAGACCAGGCCTGTCGCATGAGAATTTGATCCAACTTGAACCCATTCCCTTGCGAGAACTAAGAGCCTGAACCTAATCATAGGCGGTCGAGAGTGGTCCGCAGTACCAAATAACCTTCTGCCGTGTGGGAGCGTTTCCTCGCGGTTTCTCTCGGCTCAGGACGTAAGGTCCCTAGTTCCACCAAGTCTCCAGGCCGGAAATTGGACGATTTTTGCGAGGACCTGGCGCGTGGACGCCGGTTCGAACCAAGAAGTGGATACCGTTGGCACGCGTCCACGTGGCGGCACCTAATTTAACGCTAGCCGACAACCGCGCGAGAACTCGGTGGCCATCAGCGGTTTGTTCGGAATGGCGTAATGTACAAACTCTAGTGCGCTCTGAGCGATTGCTAAGGACGATTGGTGCTGGAAGTCGGCTCAGCGTTGGGCCATCGCTGACCGAGCGGATCATCAATTTGGTTGCGACAGACTGCTGTTTGTGCCAGGTCGAGACGAGTCATGCCTCCGCCGGAGATTGGCAATATATTGCCGTCCGCTGCTTTCCGATCCTCCGTATCCACATGTCCGCGACGCGCGGGATAAAGACCATTTTGCACCAAAATTTTGGCCCATAACAATAACGGCTTTAGAATGAATGGCGGAGAGAGAGGGATTCGAACTATCACGAGCCTTGATATTGCCATAACCTACAGATTTCACGTTGCCACTTGAGCCCAACGTGCCAACGTTGCCACGGCTCCTTGGCCCATATTGGCCCAAAAGCACTT
>JBEKLB010000082.1:0-18603 GCA_050010415.1 Bryobacteraceae bacterium
GTGATGACTGCAACCTTACCTTCAAGCTTTCCCATAATTACTCCATTCCGTAGATGTGTAGCATTCGGTACGGTGGTGTAGATTCCTTTGGCGGTGGACGAGAACTGCTCGCCGGTCCTATTCTTTTGTCTATTCGTCCAAAAAGAGGGCTGTACCTAGCTGTGTTGCACCTTTTGATTGACTTGGGACGCGCGGATCGAGGAAACGAGTGTAGGAGTTGTGACGGAAGGATGGAGAATGTCCGTCAAGGTAGAGGCCTCTTCTATCTGATGATGCGCTTGTCCGACGAACGAAGCTGTGCGGTTTTGTACAGCTCTCACAGAACTTCAGAACGATGCACGTAAGCGCTTCGGTCTGCACAGGCTCGAAGCCACAGCCCCGAGTGACCACGCCTCCAATTTTCCGCGACAGCTGAAGCCTATGCCCGCTCTGTTGCGGTCACGCCGCTCCTCTGTCCATCTTCCCCTTCCACAGAACAACATCCACCACCCGGTCCACAGTATCGCCCTCCGCCCATGCTAGAACTGCTTCCGAGGTCTTCCATGACAAACCCAGCCCCCGCTCCCCAACCCCCAAACCCGATGCTGGCCCCTCCCCGCCTGCCCTGCCAACGATCCGGCCGAGCTTTTTTAGCCATATGGGTTCGTTTTTTCAAAAGCGCAAAAGGTGCGGCGCGCGCCACCAAGCCAGCAAGAAACCGTTTCGCGCGGCACTCCGTTTTGCGCGATGTTTACAGGGGAGCCCCGCCACATCGAACGGGTGCTCTTCCACATGCGGCCAACTGCCAGTGCCGCCAACGCCCCTTGGGAACCGCGTGCGCCGGATGTCCCCGGCCTCATCCCCATCCCCGAGCCCCATCCCCAAGCCGCGTCAGTTCGTCCATAATGGAGGGTATGAAGTTGTTTGTGCCCCTCCTGGTGCTTGGATCTAGCGGTGTGTTCGCCCTCGGTTTGGCCGCCGCTGACTCTGCCGTTGTGGAAGAGATCGTCGCCAAGTGTAACGGCGACATCATCACCCGAGGCGATCTGGATCGCTCGCGACGCGAGCTCATCGAGACCCTGCGCGCTAGCGGCGTGGTGGGTGACCAGCTCGAAAAGGAACTAGGCGATCGCGAGAAGAACTTGCTGCGCGACCGCATCGATCAGTTGATCCTGGCGCAGAAGGCCAAGGACCTCAACATCAATGTCGACACCGATGTGAGCAAACAGTTGGCCAGTATCCAGTCCGATTCCAAGATACCGGACCCGGAGAAGTTCCAGGCCTACATCAAGGAACAAAGCGGCATGTCGTATGAAGACTTCAAGCAGGAGATGAAGACGCGCGCTCTGACGCAGCACGTGATTCGCGAGGAAGTCACCGAGAAGATGTCGGTGAAGCACGAGGATATAGAAAAGTATTACAACGAGCACAAGACGGAGTTCGTACGCGAAGAGCGCATCTTCCTGCAGGAAATCCTGATTTCCACCGAAGGCAAGGATGCCGCGGGCGTCGCGGCGGCCGAAAAGAAAGCCAAGGACCTGGTGGCGCGCGCGCGCAGAGGCGAACGCTTTGCCGAAATGGCCCGGGACAATTCCGATTCGGTAAGCGCCAAAGGTATGGGCGAGCTTCCTCCTTATAAGAAAGACGTTCTGAGCAAGAACCTGGAGGACTTGGTTTGGACCCAGCCCAAAGGATACATCACCGATCCGGTCCGTACACCCAACGGCTTTCTCATTCTTCGCGTAGAGGATCACCAGAAGGCCGGCCAGGCTGAGTTGGCCGAAGTGGAGAGCCAGATCAACGAGAAACTTCTCGCGCCGCGCTTGGAGGCAGCCGTTCGCGACTATCTCACCAAGCTGCGCAAGGATGCTTTCCTGGAGATCAAGGCCGATTACATCGATACCGGAGCTGCGGGCGGAAAGGACACCGCTTGGGTGGATCCCGCGCAACTCCGGCCCGAAACAGTGAAGAAGGAAGAGGTTGAGAGCCACGTGCGGCACAAGCGGCTGCTGTGGAGCATACCGGTTCCCGGGACCCAAACTGTAGCCACCAGTTCGTCGGGGCAATAAGGGTCAGGCCAGCTGTTTCCATGAAGTCGCCCTATCTTAGCGATCTAAAGCCAAACCAGGTTTTCACCACCACGCTTCTGGTCCACGGCAAAGACGTCCGGCAAAAGAAGTCCGGCGAACCTTATCTTTCGTTGCTGCTTGGCGACCGCACTGGCGAGGTGGACGCCAAAATGTGGGACAACGTGGTCGAAGTGGTGGACACTTTCGATCGCGACGATTTCGTCAAGGTGAAGGGCCTGCTGCAGATCTTTCAAAACCGGCTGCAGATGACGGTTCACAAAATGGCGCGCGTGCTGGACGCCGACGTCGACTTCGCCGATTTTTTTCCCGCCTCCACGCGCGATCCTCTGGAGATGTTCGCGGAATTACGCGCTTTGGTGGCAGCCATGCGCAATCCGCACTTGCAGGCTCTTCTGAATGCATTTCTGGACGACGAACCACTGGCACGCATGTATCGCACCGCGCCGGCCGCCAAGCATGTCCATCATGCTTTCCTGGGCGGATTGATCGAGCACGTGCTCTCGGTCTGCCGGCTGTGTCATCTCACTTCTTCGCATTACGGCAACCTGGATCCTGATTTGTTGCTTACCGGCGCCATCCTTCACGATGTGGGAAAGGTGGCCGAATTAACCTATGAGCGCAGCTTCGGGTATAGCTCCGAAGGTCAGCTGCTCGGCCACATTATCATCTGCCTGCGCCTGTTGCACGACAAGCTCCAGCAGGTGCCGGATTTTCCGCCCAAGCTCCGGGTGTTAGTAGAGCACTTGATTGTTAGCCACCATGGCGAACTGGAGTACGGCTCACCCAAGGTGCCGCTGTTTCCCGAAGCCATGCTGCTGCATCATCTGGATAATCTGGATTCCAAGATGGAGTGCATGCGCGCGCTGGCGGAGAAGGATCGCCACATTGAAGGCTTCTGGACCGGTTACAGTCCATCGCTCGAGCGTTCCATCCTCAAAAAAGCGAAGTATTTAGAGGACGCGCCGGCGCGCGATGTGCCGCCAATAGCTCCGCCCAGTTCGTCGCAAGCGCCATTACCCGCTCCTGCCGCGGTCCCCGAACCGCTGCCGGCGGTAGAGCATCACCAAACTCGCTTCGCTCCCTCCAGCTCTCCTTTCGCGGAAAAACTGCAGCAGGCCTGGCGCAAAGATTCTTGACCCAACCGGACCCCAGCCCGCCGGTTCAACAGGCTGGCAAGACCAGTCCCCTGCTCCCTGTCCTGGGCGGTCTGTTTATCGCTTGCTTCTTCCTGTTCTTCACCTGGCGCGTGCTGCTGCTCTACTACAGCGGCGACGACATGATGAATCTCTACATTTACTGGAGCAAACCGGTCAGTGCGCTGGTGAAGGGCAACCTGTTCTTCTGGACGCCCTTCTATCGTCCCTTCGGCGGCATCATCTATCGAACGTTCTTCGCGATTTTTGGGTTCAATCCCCGCCCCGTGTACATCCTGTATTACGCGGCCATGCTGGTGAATCTGTGGCTCGCGTATTTAGTGTTTACCAAGATCAGTCGATCCCGGGAGGTTGCCGCGATCGCAACCCTGCTGTACTGCTTCCACGGCAAGTTCGATTATCTGTATTACAACGCCGGGTCGATGTACGACGTTTTCTGTTTCCTGTTCTCATTTCTTACGCTACTGATCTATCTCAGAGCCCGGCTCGAAGGCCGGCTCTTGGGTGTGTGGGAAACGCTCGGGTTCCTGGTGTGTTTCGTCTGCGCGCTGAATTCGAAGGAAATGGCCATCACGCTGCCGATCATGATTTTCATCTACGAGGTGCTGTTTCATCCGCCAGATTTTCGCAGCCTTCGCGCCCTGATCGGCTGGTGTTTTCGGGAGGGAAGAATGGCGCTGGTGGGCGCCGTGTGCGTGTTGATCTATCTGCCGGCCAAGCTGGGCTCCCAGGGCCTTACAGCCGACCCGGCCTATGTTCCGCGCTACACTTGGGCTCGCTGGCTCGCAGACACGGGGACGTATCTGGCGGATTTGCTTTATCGCAACAGTCCGACGGGGGATTTGGGCGTCGCACCCCTGACGCTGCTCGGTGTGGCCGGATTTTACGGGGCGCTCATCGTCATCGCACTTTGGGTGCGGTCTCGCGTGGCTTGGTTCGGATTGATCTTTTTCGTGATTGTGCAGCAGCCGGTGTCGTTCATCCCGGCTCGTCTTGGCTTCGTGCTTTATCTGCCGCTAGCTGGGCTGGCGCTCTACGCCGCTGTCTGCCTGGTGCGTTTCAAAGAAGGCCTGTCGCGGATCGTTTCCGAAGCGCTGGACAATGGTGTAACTACGAGTGCGGCATCGCCCACGTCCGCCTCGATCGCGCTATTCCTTGCCACCGCTGTGGTCATCGGGGTGGTCGACCACCGCAATTGGCCGCGCGCTCAGGATCCGCGATTTTCGCCTTACCGGAATACCGTCGCCGATTTCTCGCGGCTCTATCCCACTCTTCCGCACGGCTCCAAGCTGTTGTTTCTCCACACTTCGCTCGATGATACCTACGACCTGGTGTTTGTTCTGAGGTTGTATTACCGCGACGCCGATATTTTCATCACGGAATTGAACGGTCCGCCTGCACAGCGCATCCCTCTCGATCGCCTGCCCAATTACGATCACATCTTCGACTTTGAAGACGGCCACTATATAGAACTCGAGAACGGCGATACTCTCCAAAGCATTCAACTTCACATTCCAAAGACAGCCGGACGCAGCGACGCTTTTGGCGAAGTGCTGAGCGTCGGCAGGCCCGGGGCTTCCCGGTACTTCGTCAAGGGCGTACTGACTGGCGATGCGAAAGCGGAGGCCTATTGGACGCTGGATGAACCCGAGTTGCGGTTCCAGCTTTCCACCGTTCAGCATCACATGTTCCGGGAACATTTTTATATTTCGCCGGACACCTTCCGTAAGACCGGCCCGCTCATGGTCGACTTTTATGTCAACGGCCATTTGCTGGATCAAGCACGCTTCGCGAAAGATGGTGATGTGATTTACGAGCACGATGTTCCCGTCGACTGGCTGAAGACCGACAGCCTTACAACCGTGCGAATGCGGGTCCGTAATCCGTACGTCGCGCCGCGCGATGGAGCGCGCCTGGGCGTACTGTTGCGGTCCGCGTACTTCGCGCGTTAGCAGGCGTTGGCCCGCTCACGCTTCTTTTAGATACCGGCGCGCGCGCTCGAAGACCGCCCGCAACATCGCTTCGGTGAGTTTGCCGGTCGAGGTGTTCTGCTGGCTCGGATGGTAGGAACTGATCAGCAATGGTTGGTCTTGGCCAGTTCGATGCTCTGCATCGTGAGCGAAGATGAATCCGGATCGCCGCGCAATCTTGCCCTGCTCGCGCAGGATTGCCAGGTAGACGTCGAAAGCCAGCCGGCCCAGCGCCACAACCACCTCAACGGTTTCGAGCAGCTCCAATTCGCGCTGCATATACGGGCGGCAAGTGCGAATTTCTTCCACTGTCGGCTTGTTGTCGGGTGGTGCGCAACGGACCGCCGCGCTGATATATGCGTCCGTCAGCTTCAGCCCGTCCTCTCGCGAAACGCTGGTGGGCTGCGAAGCAAAGCCGGTGGCAAAGAGAACCTTGTAGAGAAAATCTCCCGAGCTGTCGCCGGTGAACATTCGCCCGGTGCGATTGGCGCCGTGGGCTCCAGGCGCGAGGCCGACCAGAAGCAGCCGGGCCTTGGGATCGCCGAAGCCAGGAACCGGTTTCGCCCAATAATTCCAATCGCGATAGGCGCGGCGTTTTACGCGCCCCACTTCGGCACGATATTCCACCAGGCGCGGGCATTGTTCGCACGCCACAATCTGGCTTTGGAGGATTGCGAGAGCTTTCAAGCTACAAGGTTAGCGGGAAACAGCGGTGCGCATGTTTTCGAGCGACGCTTCGAGCGATGTGAGGTCCGCGCTGGGATTCGTTTGGATGGTGCTGGCAAAGAGGGGAACCAGTTCCGGATCGCGCCAGCCACGCCGGACTTCTTCTTCCATGACCGCAAACGCGTCTTCGGGCGTTAGGGCGGGCTTGTAGGGCCGCTCGGTAGTTAACGCATCGTAGATATCGGCCACTTGCAGAATGCGCGCTAGCAGCGGAATATCCTCGCCAGCCAATCCATCCGGATAGCCCGAACCGTCCCAACGCTCGTGATGGCCGCGAATAATCGGCAGCACCGGTCCCAGGCTCCGCATCGGGCGGCAAATGTCCTCGCCGCGAGTTGGATGGCTCCGCATGATGTTCCATTCTTCGGGGGTGAGGCCGCCTTGTTTGAAGAGAATGGAGTCTGGAATGGCGATCTTGCCGATGTCGTGGAGATAGCCGCCGCGATAGAGAGCCGTGAGATCCTGGCTCGGGAGGCCCAACGCTTCGCCCAGCATCACCGATGCCACCGCCAGGCGCTGGCAGTGTTTGCCCGTGTATTCGTCGCGATGCTCCACCGTTTGCGCCAATGCGAGCAGAATGGTCTCCGCCTCCTCGAGCGAATCGATGAGCGATTTGTTGCGCAACATCGCGCGGACTCGCGTCCGCACTACCGCCGGGTGCAGCGGCTTGATCAGAAACTCGTCGGCGCCGGAGGAGATTCCAACAATTTCGTTCTCCACGCCCTGCAGATTGGTGATCATCAGCACCGGGATCAACTGCGTGGAGCGGCGCGCTTTCATGTAACGGCAAAGCTCTGGGCCGCTCATCTCCGGCAGCATCAGGTCCAAAATCACCAGGTCGATCTTTTCCGTCTGCAATAGCGCCGTAGCCTCCGACGCCCGATGCGCCTCCAGGATTTTGTATGGCGTGGTCTTGAAAATGGCCTTCAAGAGCCGGCGGTTGATCTCTTCGCTATCCACCACCAGAATTGTCGCCGGAAATTGCAGGTTGTCGTCCGCTTCAAAGAAGGGAATTGGTGCAATTAGCGGCGACGTTGAGGCCGGTGAACCCGAATTACCGAAACTGTCCTTGGTTGGCATGGGGGATCGGGCGGGAACGGTATGCTCCAAGGGAAGTATCGTCGGAACAACTTGAAAAGTTTAAGGTTCGGCGTCAGAAATGCCAAACCTAAAGTATTGATACTACAGAAATGCGTCGGGGTTATTTCTTAGGTAATTTGGATTGAATGTCGTTCACGTAGTTCTGAGTTTCTGGAATCTGCGGTACGGCGCCGTCTTTATCCACGCGTCCTTCGCCCGCGTTGTAGGCCGCCAGTGCCAGACTGACATCGTTGTTGTACTTGGTCAGCAATTGCTTGAGGAGTTTGGTGCCCGCTTCTACATTCTGCTTCGGATCGAAAGGATCTTTTACGCCAAATTGCTCCGAAGTGGCGGGCATCAATTGCATCATCCCCTGAGCTCCCTTCCAGGACACAGCGCACGGCCGGGCGCCCGATTCCTCAGCGATGACGGCGCGGATCAATTCCGCTTTCACGCCCTCCTGCTGCGAGTTTTGCTCCACCAGTTTGTCCAAATCGGCCACCGGCATAGGATCGCAGGGCGGGGAACTGAACGGAACGGGCGTTTCCACCCACGGGACGGTGAAGAAAGACGCCGCGGGAGTTGGAGCTTTGCCCATCACGCCCGCGATCTGCTTCATTGCGGCGACGCGTTGCCTGGCGAGTGAATCCGCCATGCTGGACTGGACGGCAGCCTGATCGGGTGCTTTGCTATCTTGCGGCATAGCCGACTGCGGCGGAGCCGATTGCGGTGACGATGGTGTGGATGGAGCGGACTGTGCAGTTGCCGCGGGCGGCGGACCCGCTGGGGACTGGGCTGCAGGCCGTTTGTCTGCGGGAGGCGCTGCCGGAGCAGGCGGGGCCACTTGAGCCGATGTCACGGCTGCCAGGAAAACGCCAGCGAGCAGTATATGCCTCATCCTTTCTTGCTATCGGCGGGATCTGTCGGATTCTCGATACCACCAGCGGTATAAGGCGATACCTAGGCGGTATAGTAAAGCTTCTGCATGAGAATCATCGCCGAGGCGCCCTGCCGCGTTGACCTGGCTGGCGGCACCCTCGATATCTGGCCGCTCTACTTGTTCCATCCAGGCGCCGTCACGGTCAATTTTGCTATCAACCGGTTCACGCGCTGCACTGTCGAAGCGCTGGACTCATCCGAAGTCCGGTTGCACTCCAGTGACCTCAAGGCGGCGGAAAGCTATCGGTCGTTCGCTGAGATGGACCGAGCTTTGCGGCCTGCACTGCCTCTCGCAACCAATCTGTTGCGGTTTTTTCGCCCGCGCACTGGTCTCACGATACAGACCGATTCGGAATCGCCGGCGGGCGCGGGGATTGCCGGATCGTCGGCGTTGATGATCGCGACCGCCAGTGCGCTGAACCGCTTCACCGGCACCGGGCACGGGCGCGAGAAGATCCGCGAGATTGCTCAAAACGTGGAAGCGCAAATCATTCGCGTGCCCACCGGCGTGCAGGATTACTATCCAGCGCTCTACGGTGGTGTCAGCGCGATCGAACTGGGAGCGGCCGGCGTGCGTCGCGTCGCCATTCCCGTAGACCTGGACGATTTCAATCGCCGGATTGTGCTCTGCTACACCGGCGCGCCGCGTAATTCCGGCATTAACAATTGGGAAGTGACTAAAGCCTACATCAACGGCGAACGCAAGGTGCAGCGCAACTTTGGCGAGATCGCTTCGATTGCGTCGAGCATGCGCACTGCCGTCGAGAAGGCCAATTGGAGCGAAGCCGGCCGGTTGTTGCGCGAAGACTGGTCACATCGGCGGGGCAACGTGCCGGGTATTTCCACTCCCGCCATCGATGCTTTGATTGCGCTGGCCAGACGCGCCGGATCGCTAGGCGCTAAAGTTTGCGGAGCGGGCGGTGGAGGCTGCGTGTTTTTTCTGGTTGAGCGCGGCGCGCAGGAACGTGTTGCGCGTGCGATCGCCAGTGCGAGCGCTGAAATCCTGCCGGTGGAAGTGGCCGCACGCGGTGTAACAATTCGGAATGGCGCGAATCGAAGAGGGCCGAAGAGATAAATGGAGGCGCTGCGTGGAGCTATTCAGGAGCAGCCGCACGGCAGGCTGGATGTGGCGGCCCTCGAAATCGCTTCCATAGAGATGCCGGATCTGGATCCAGCGCCCTCTCTGGCGATTCTGGATCGGATCGCGTCCGAAATCGCGGCGCGTCTTCCCGCTTCCGCCGCTGGGCGAGAGTTTGTTCGCGTGACGAACGATTACCTGTTCGGCGAGCTTGGCTTCCACGGCAACGAAATCGACTATAACGATCCGCGCAACAGTTGCCTCAATCTTGTCTTGGATCGCCGCACGGGAATTCCGATCGCGCTCTCGGTGGTTTACATCGAAGTGGCGCGCCGCCTTGGCCGGCCGGTGGCGGGCGTCGGATTGCCCGGGCACTTTATCGTCCAATATGACGACGGGGAATTCGCCACGTATATCGATCCGTTTTATTCCGGCAAGCTGCTCACCGCGGATGATTGCAGGCAAATCGCGCGCGACCGTACCGGATCGGATATCGACGCGAAGGCTCTTGCGCCCGTCGGTATCCGCTACATCCTGGTTCGCATGTTGAACAATCTACGCTCAGCCTACTTTCGCGGCAAGCAATTCGACAAGATGGTGGCGGTGACCGATCTGCTGATTGAAGCCTTCCCGCGCAACCCGGAGTATTACAAGGCACGAGGCGTGGCTCGCCTACGAATGCGCCAATTGCGCAGCGCTCAGAGGGATCTGGAACTGTATTTGAAATACTCGCCGGATGCGGAGGACCGGGCGCAAATCACGGAGCAGCTAGGGTCGATTCATCGCTGGTTGGGGAGACTGAATTGATTCCTCGTATTCCCGGTATTCCTCGTATTCCTTCGCTGTCTTGCACTCAGATGAGGAATACAGGGAATACGAGGAATACAGGGAATACGAGGGAGACGAGGAATATGGGCTAGAACAAGCGCACTCCCCTGCGGTCCGGTTTACCGGTCAGGTGAACAGTATCCCGAAAGTTCACCGTGTTGGGCTGCGACGTCATCACTAAGGAATGCGTCCGATGGCCGGTGCCGAAGAATCGAACGCCTTGCAGGAGATTTCCGGGCGTTACGCCGCAGGCGGCGAAGATGATCTTCTTGCCGGGAGCCAGATCCTGGGCGCGATAGATCTTGCGCGGATCGCTGATGCCCATCTTCTGCATCCGCCGCTCCATCTCCTTATTGCCCACCACCAGCCGCCCCAACATCTCGCCGTGCAGGCAGCGCATGGCGGCCGCGGTGATCACGCCCTCCGGCGCTCCGCCGATTCCCATCACGGCATGCACGCCCGCCCCGCTCACGGCCGCCGCGATTCCAGCCGATAAATCGCCGTCGCCGATCAGACGGATGCGGGCGCCCGCTTTGCGAATGCTCGCGATCAGTTCCTTGTGCCGGGGGCGGTCCAGCACCATCACCACCAGATCTTCCACGTCGCGATCCAAGCGCTTCGCGATGGCCTTGAGATTGTCTTTGGGCGGGGCATCCAGGTCTAACGCGCCCTGGCATCCGGGGCCCGCGATGATCTTCTCCATGTAACAATCGGGTGCGTGCAGCAAGCCGCCGGCTTCCGATGCGGCCAGCACGGCGATGGAGTTGGCGGCGCCGGTGGAGCAGAGATTGGTGCCCTCGAGCGGATCCACCGCGATATCGACGGCGGGATATTCCAGGCCCGGTGGCGGCTTGGCTCCCACCCGCTCACCGATATACAGCATGGGCGCTTCATCGCGCTCGCCTTCGCCGATGACAATGTTCCCGGCGATTGGGACATCTTCAAAAGCGCGCCGCATGGCTTGCACCGCGGCATGATCGGACCCCGGGCTGTCGCCTTGTCCCATGGTGCGCGCCGAAGCCACGGCCGCTTCCTCCACCACGCGCGCCATCTCGAACGCCAGATGCGCCGCTAAGTGCTGCTCTCCGTTGGGTGATATTTTGGATTTTTTCCCGGAAGACTTGGTCGCTTGCGCTGCCATTGAGGCCCCTCCGCAGGGCGTTCTTCCTCGCATGACTTCGCGAGAAGCCCGATCATAGCACGGCCCGCGCAATTCCCTTCGCCTTCTTGATATGCTGTTACATTCCGAGGAGGAAACATTCATGAGAAAACTCACGGTGGGTGCAATGGTTTTGGCGGCGAGCCTGGGGTCTTCCTGCCTCAGCCTGGCCTTCGCGCAGGGGAAGGGCGGTCCGGCCGGACCTGGCCTCACGCTCACTTCGCCGGACTTCGAAGACGGCGGCGTCATTCCCAATAAATATACGCAGGCCGATGCGAACCCGATTTCGCCGAAGCTGGATTGGACGCACGTGCCCATGGGCACGGTCACCTTCGCATTGATCCTGCACGATCCCGACGTCGCGCTGCAGAAGAAGACGGACGACGTGCTGCACTGGATGATCTTCAACATTCCCGGCACGGCGACGGGGCTTCCCCAGAACGTTCCCACCACCGCCAAACTGGACGACGGTTCCATCAACGCCAAGAATCTGCGCGGCGGTGTAGGTTTCATGGGGCCCGGCATGGGATCGCAGGGACCGTATCATCACTATACCTTTGAGCTTTTCGCTCTGGATACCAAGCTGGATCTCGGCCCCGACGCCACACGCGCCGACGTTCTCGCCGCCATGCAAGGCCATATCCTGGCGAAAGGTGTGCTGGAAGGTCGTTTTCACAAGCCGTAACGGGGACTGCACTTGAAGCTGATGGCATGCCTAACGATTTGTTCGGGCATGCTGTCACTCGGCGGCGCCGACCTACCCGACGGTCAGGGTAAGGCATTGATCGAGCGCGCCTGCGTGGGCTGTCACAAGGCTGAGGAGCTGACGGTCTATCGCTTCACGAAAGACGAATACCACACGATCGTTTATCGGATGGGGGATCGGGGTGCCCAGGCCACGCGCGCCGAGCTCGACGTCATCGCCGCCTACATGTTCGAGCATTTCCCCAAGACGGAAGACTCGACCAAGATCAACGTAAATAAAGCGTCGGCGCAGGAGATCGCGACAGGGCTGGCTCTCACTAACGAAGAGGCCGAGGCTGTGGTGAAGTATCGCGAGCGACACGGCGATTATCACGCCTGGGGCGACCTTCTGATCATTTACGGCGTGGATGGCAAAAAGATCGCGGCCGCAAAGGACAAGATCAGTTTCTAACTACTGGCCCTTGGATGTTTGCTTGTAGTGATTCGCCGGTTTGTCGCTGGCCGAAAGAGCGCTTACCTCGGGCAATTGCGAGCTGTCCCATCCGCCGCCCAGCGCCTGCACCAGCAGCACGCTCGCTACCATGCGGCGAGTGAGCAGGTTGACCAGGGCCTCCTGCTCGGCGAATAGCGCCGTCTGCTGCGTCTCTACCTGCAGATAAGTGGCGGTTCCGGCCTTGTATTGGGCGACCGTGATATCGAGCGCCGTTTGCGCGGCCTGAACGGTTTCGGTGGTGGCTCCCGTTTCCTGCTCCAGAATCCGCAGAGCAGACAGGTTGTCCTCCACTTGCTGAAACGCGGTGAGCACAGTTTGCCGGTAGCCGGCCATGGCAGCGTCGAAGTCGGCCTCGGCAATGTTCACCTGTGCCCGGCGCTTTCCAGCGTCATACAGAGTTTCCGATAAGGCGCCGCCCGCGGACCAGAACCGGCCCGCCCAAGTAAACAGATTTATGAAGCTAGAACTCGCCAGGCCAGCCCCCGCGCTGAGCGTCAAGGAGGGATAGTAGGCCGCGTCGGCGATTCCGATCTGCTCGTTGAGAGCCGCCATCTGGCGCTCCGACATGGCGATGTCCGGGCGCCGTTCCAGCAGCGTGGACGGAAAGGCTACCGGCACCTGCGGTGGTTCGCGCTTCAGCGTCTCGGACGCAATGGTCAATTCGGCCGGCGGCTTGCCGATCAGGATTGCGATGGCATGCTCGTACTGTGTGCGCGCAACCCCAAAGTCGATCAACTGTTCCTTAGCCGAGTCCAGCTGCGTTTGCGCTTGCGCCACGTCGGCGCCGGACGCGATGCCCGAGTCATGCCGGGCCTGGGTGAGCTTCAAAAAGCCGCTGTATGAATCGACGGTGGATTGCAACAGCGCGATGTCGCCATCGGTGCCGTGTAATTGAAAATAGTCTTGCGCCAAATCCGCCTGGTAGGTGAGCTTTATATTTTCGAGCTGTGCCTCGGTGGCTTGCGCCGTTACGGCGTTGGCTCGCACGTTGCGGCGAATGCTGCCCCACAGATCCACTTGATAGGAGGCATCGAAGGGGATCTGAAAACCGGTGAAAACCCCGGTTGACGGCGCGAGACTCGTCCCACCCTGGCTGGCTGTAATCGTCGGGCCGGCTGTAACGGTGGGGAACAGGGCCGACCTGGCCACTTGCACCGACGCCCGCGCGGCGCGATACTGCGCCTCCGCCTGCAATACGTTCTGATTCGAGATGTTCACCTGCTCTTCGAGTTCGTTCAGCTTCGGATCGCTATAAATCTCCCACCATTTGCCCTTGAGCGCGGCATCGCTGGGCTGAGCCTCTTTCCAGCCCTCTGGGGGCTTTTCCTTGAAGGCCGGGGCCACGGGCGCAGGCGGCCGCTGGTAATTGGGACCCACCATGCATCCGCTGGAAACGAGCAGCGCGCCCAGTACCGCACCTGCTGAAAGCTTGGGTTTTGACCTACTATTCATTCGATTCGTTTTCTTTAGATTTAATATTCGCACGTCCATGTCTACACTTCCGAACCAACAGGCTGGTCGTTCCCCAGCGGCTGGCGGCGCTCGGAGCGTTTCCGGTCACGCCACTGCTGCAACCGGTCAAAGTACAGATAGACCACTGGAGTGGTAAAAAGCGTCAGCATCTGGCTGAAGATCAATCCTCCGATGATGGTGATTCCGAGCGGACGCCTGAGTTCCGACCCGGTGCCGGTGCCCAGCGCCAAAGGCAATGCGCCCAGCAACGCCGCCATGGTGGTCATCAGAATGGGCCGGAATCGCAGCAGGCAAGCCTCGAAAATCGCGTCGCGCGAGCTCTTGCCTTCATTGCGCTCGGCTGCGATGGCGAAATCGATCATCAAAATCGCATTCTTTTTGACGATGCCGATCAGCAGAATGATTCCGATGATGGCGATCACGCTCAGATCGGTGTGCGTCAGCTCCAGCGCCAGCAGGGCGCCCACTCCAGCGGAGGGTAGCGTCGACAGAATGGTCACCGGATGGATGTAGCTTTCGTACAGCATGCCGAGAACAATGTAGACCGCTGCGAGCGCGGTGGCGATCAATATCGGCTCACTGCCGAGCGAGTCCTGATAAGCCTGCGCGGTTCCGGCGAATCCGGTTTGAATAGTGGTTGGAAGCCCGATTTTCCGGCCGGCGGCCGCGATGGCATTCACCGCGTCCCCGAGCGCGACCCCTGGACGAAGATTGAATGACAAGGTGATGGCGGGAAACAGCCCTTGATGGTTCACCGAGAGCGGTGCGGTGGTGTTGTCCGTTTTCGCAATGGCGCTCAAGGGCACCTCGGTGCCATTGGGAGAAGTAACGTAGACCAGGCGCAGCGTATTGGGATTTTGCCAGTATTGCGGTGCAGCCTCCATCACCACGTGATATTGATTGAGCGACGAATACATGGTGGACACCTGCCGTTGGCCGAAGGCGTCGTACAGCACGGCGTCGATCAGTGCGGGCGAAATGTTGAAGCGCGCCGCGGTCTTGCGGTCATACTCGACGTTCGCTTCGAGGCCCCGGTCCTGTTGATCGCTGTTGGCGTCGGTAATGATGGAGATGGTTTTCAACTGGTCCAGCATTTTGGGCGCGAAGTTAGTGAGGTCGCTCAAGTTGTCGGCGCGCATGGTGTATTGATATTGGGCATTGCTTTGCCGGCCGCCCACGCGCAAATCCTGCACGGACTGCAAATACAGCGTCGCTCCAGGCACTCGCGCCAGCTTGGGCCGCAGGCGCTGAATGATCTGGTCGGCGCCGATCTTGCGTTCGGCCAGCGGCTTCAGGGAAATAAACATGCGCGCCGTGTTGGTGGTGGTGCCCCCTCCTCCGCCCGAGAAAGCGTTCACCGTGTCGATGGCTGGATCCTGGTCGATGATATTCACCATGGTCAGCAGCGTCTTGTCCATGGTCTGGAATGAGGTGTCCTGATCCGCTTGAATCTGCCCGTTCAACCGGCCGGTGTCCTGTTGCGGGAAAAATCCCTTGGGAACCTGGATGTACAGATAGACGGTGAGAGCCACGGTAGCCAGGAGGCTCAAGAGCGTCAGCGCGGGATGCCGCAACACGATCGATAGGGCCCGTCCGTAGAGATTTACTACCCAGGTGAAGAACTGTTCGCTTTTCCGGTAGAACCAGCCGTGCTCCGTTTCCACGCGCAAAAGATGCGCGCACATCATGGGAGTGGTGGTGAGCGAGACGACCATCGAAACCAGAATCGCCACCGAGAGCGTAATCGCGAACTCGCGCAAGAGCCGTCCCACGATTCCGCCCATTAACAGCAAAGGAATAAATACCGCAGTCAGCGAGATGGAGATGGTAAACACCGTGAACCCGATTTCCTGGGCTCCCTTCAACGCTGCCTGAAAAGGCTGCATGCCATGCTCGATGTAGCGCGTGATGTTCTCGATCACCACGATTGCGTCGTCCACCACGAATCCGGTCGAGATGGTCAGCGCCATCAACGAGAGATTGTCGATGCTGAAACCAGCCAGATACATCACGCCGAAAGTGCCCATCAGCGAAACGGGAACGGCGATGCTGGGGATAAATGTGGTTCGTGCGCTTCTCAGAAAAGCGAACACCACCAGGATCACCAGTGCGATGGAAATTAACAGCGTGATTTCCACGTCTTGAACCGAGGCGCGGATGGTGACGGTTTGATCCATGGCCACGCGCACGTTGATGGCGCGCGGAATGGATGCCGCCAGCTGCGGCAGAACGGCGCGGATCTGATCGACGGTGTCGATAATGTTGGCGCCGGGCTGACGGAACACGATCACCAGGACCGATGGCTTGCCATTGGCGTAGCCGGAATTGCGTAAGTCCTCCACCGAATCGACCGCCTGGCCAACGTCGGAGACGTGAACGGCGGCGCCGTTGCGGTAGGCGATCACCAGCGGCTGGTAATCGATGGCCTTAAAGATTTGATCGTTGGCTCCCAGTTCCCAGCGCCTCTTTCCGTCCTGGAAGTCTCCTTTGGGTGTATTGGAATTCGATCCGGCCAAGAACGTACGCACCTGTTCGAATCCGATCTTGTATTTATTCAATTGCGTAGGATTCAGCTCGATTCGCACCCCGGGCAGCGCGCTTCCGCCCACCACCACCTGGCCCACTCCGGTTACTTGCGACAGCTTCTGCGCCATGATGGTGGACGCGGCGTCATACATCTGGCCTTTGCTCAGCTGGTCCGATGTGAGGGCCAGCATGAAGATGGGCGCGTCGGCCGGATTCACCTTGCGGTAGCTGGGATTACTCGGCAGGTTGGTGGGCAAGTATCCGCGCGCGGCATTAATGGCGGCCTGCACGTCGCGCGCCGCCGCGTCGATATTGCGGTTCAGATCGAACTGCAGCGTTACGCTGGTTGCGCCCAGCGTGCTGGACGAGGTCATTTCGGTAACCGAGGCGATATGTCCGAACTGCCGCTCGAGAGGCGTGGCCACCGACGAGGCCATGGTTTCGGGACTTGCGCCAGGCAGAGCCGCCGATACCGAGATGGTGGGGAAGTCTACTTGCGGAAGGGGCGACACGGGCAAGAGCCGGAACGCGACGGCGCCCGCCAGCGCCACGGCCGCTGTCAGCAGCGTGGTTGCGATGGGCCGGCGGATGAATGGTTCGGAGATATTCATGGCTTGCTTAACTTGCTCATGGCTACTGCGCGGGACTTGGCTCGGGGGCGGGGCCGGATGGAGCTTCGCCGCCCGCACGCATCTCGCGATGCCGCTTCGAGAATCGGATCGCCAGACGATCGAAGAACAGGTAAATCACCGGCGTGGTGTAGAGCGTCAGCATCTGGCTGAAGATCAAGCCGCCTACAATGGTGATGCCGAGCGGCCTGCGCAGCTCGGAGCCTACGCCGGAGCCAAGCGCCAGAGGAACGCCACCCAGCAGTGCGGCCATGGTAGTCATCATGATGGGACGGAAACGCAGCAGGCAAGCTTGAAAGATGGCCTCCTCGGGCGCCTTGCCCTCATGCCGCTCGGCTTCCAGCGCAAAGTCGATCATCATGATCGCGTTCTTTTTCACGATGCCGATCAAGAGCACGATGCCAATGAGCGCGATCACGCTGAAGTCACTGCCGGTGATGAAGAGGGCCAGCAGCGCGCCCACGCCGGCGGACGGAAGGGTGGAGAGAATGGTGATGGGATGGATGTAGCTTTCGTACAAAACACCCAGCACGATGTAGACTGTCACCAGAGCGGCCAGAATCAAAACCGGCTCGTTGGCGAGCGATGCCTGAAAAGCTTCCGCCGTTCCCTGAAACGCGGCCTGAATGCTGGGCGGCAGGCCGACCTCATCCTTGGCCTTGTTCACTGCCTCCACCGCTTCTCCGAGCGACGCGTTGGGAGCCAGATTGAAGGACAGCGTCACAACCGGAAATTGGCCCTGGTGACTGATCGCGATGGGCGCGCTGCGAGTTTCTTCGGTGCTGAATGCGGACAGCGGGACTTGGCCGCCGTTGGGAAATGCCGTGGTGGAAGCGATGGCCTGCGCTCCAGACGCGTTGCTGGTTCCCGTGGAGCTCAGGCTCGCCACCGACGATGTGGCGGAGCTGGTGGGCCCGCTCGAGGTGGCCGTGCCTGTGCCTCCGGACACCACGCCGCCCGTCCCGCTAGTGGTGGCGCCGGTTCGGACGAAGAGCCCGCGCAGATCGACCGGATTTTCGTGAAAGTCCGGTTTCACCTCCAGGATGACGTGGTATTGATTGAGCTGAGTAAACATGGTGGAGACCTGGCGCTGGCCATACGCGTCATACAGCGTTTGATCGATGGCGGAGGCGGTGATTCCCAGGCGCGAAGCGGTTACACGGTCGTACACCAGGCGGGTTTGCAGCCCCAACACTTGCTGATCGCTGGCAGCGTCGCGGAGTTGGGGAAGCTGCTGCATCCTGGCCAGCAGCTTGGGCGCATAGACGTTCAGTTCATCTTGGCTCGGGTCCTCGAGCGTGTATTGAAATTCCGTCCGGCTGACACGATCCTCGACGGTCAAATCCTGCACCGGCTGCATGTACAACGTGATGCCGGATATCTGAGCGAGCTTGGGCTGGAGGCGAGTGATCACAGCGGTGGCGCTGATCTTGCGCGTATCGAGTGGCTTCAGATTGATCAGAATGCGGCCGCTGTTGAGCGTGGTGTTGGTTCCATCCACGCCGATGAAGGATGACAGGCTCTCTACCGCCGGGTCCTGCAGGATAACCTGGGTGAGCTGCTGCTGCTCGCGCGACATTTCAGCGAACGATACGGTTTGTGCGCCTTCGGAAATTCCCTGGATCACTCCCGTGTCTTGGATGGGAAAGAAGCCTTTCGGAATCTTGTAGAACAGCAGGACGGTCACGGCCAAAGTGGCCACCGCCACCAGCAAGGTCGCGGTTTGACGTTTGAGCACCCACGCCAAGGTCTTCTCATAAAGCCCGATCACCCA
>JBEKLB010000083.1:0-18553 GCA_050010415.1 Bryobacteraceae bacterium
CGAAATGGGCAGCGACGTGCCAGCCGAATTTCGGAAGAAGCACGCCTGGTTTCTCTCGGCGCCGAAACCGATGATTGCAGCCATCAACGGACCGGCCGTGGGGCTGGGCTTCATCGTTCCGTTGTATTGCGACTTCCGTTTCGCGTCAGAGAAAGTACGATTTTCAACGATCTTTTCGAAACGCGGGCTGGTAGCCGAGTACGGATTGGCTTGGATGCTGCCACGGCTGATCGGCGTGCCCAATGCAATCGAGCTCATGTTTACCGCCAAGATGGTGGACGCCGCTGAAGCGCTACGCATCGGGCTGGTGAGCCGTGTTTTCCCCGAGGAGAACTTTCTGGGCGCGGTACAAGAGTTCGCGCGCGAGCTGGCTACCACGGTTTCGCCGCGCTCGGTACGGGTAATGAAGCGGCAGATTTATACTGGCCTGTTGCAGAATTTCGACCAGGCTTACGAAGCAGCCCTGGAAGAAATGCGCGGGAGTTTCGGGACCGAGGATTTTCGCGAAGGCGTGGCGCACTTTCTGGAAAAACGCGCGGCGGCGTTCACTGGCCGGTAGCTTCCCCTCATGAAGGTATGAAACAAAGCGTTCCAAAATCGGTTGACGAATACATTGCCGCGCAGCCCGAGGTTCTGCGGCCGAAGCTTGAACAAGTACGCGCCGCGATTAGGACGGCCGTTCCTGAGGCAATGGAAGGCATCGGGTATCGCATGCCCGGATACAGGCTGCACGGGAAACCGCTGCTGTATTTCGCCGGCTTTAAGGAGCACTATTCGCTGTTTGCCGCATCGGGAACGTTTTTCGCGTCGCTCAAAGATGAACTCAGGGGCTATGAGCTCCGAAAGGGGACAGTCCAGTTCAGCCTCACCAAACCGGTTCCGGTGAAGCTAATCGGCCGCATCGCGAAGCTGCGTGCGGCTGGGATCGCCGCCACCGCGACGAAGCCGCCGCTGGGCCGAGAAGAAGAAAGGCGCAGGTAGGTCCGGTGGAGACAGGGTGGCCCATCCACGCGAGGCCATTGGCTGCAGATCGCTACTCTGGCGCAAGGCCGACTCGGGCCACCTGGCAACTTACCGTCAAGGTGGATTGGGATCGACTTTTGCAACGCTGGCCCTCCGGTTTTCAGGGCTCGTTCCCGTTGCAGAGCTCACCCATCTGAGACGTAGTAACGACGAACCGGCGTACTCTTCCGCAACCATCGAGTCGGGCTGTCGACTCCGATTGCGGACATCGCAGCCGATCGCTTTCCAGTAACCCAGAAGTTTCAGAGTTTTAGCTGTGGCCCTGCCTTTGCCCTTTCAGCCAGTGGATGGTGGTGGCAAATCAGCTTGACGAGAGTGAACATAACCTCCGGTAGCGATTTTGCTTTTTGCCCGATCCAACGCAACAAGTGGAGGAAACGATGTCGAAGTTCAGCGCGTACGAATACAGAACACAGCCCGGGTTCGATCAGAACAAGTTCGAGGGAGCGAACAAGGCCATCCCGATGAAGACCCTGGTGATCCACTGCTTCGACCCTCGCGCGGCCGAGATCCCGCAGAAGGTGGCCGAGCATTTTGGGGGTGAGGTCTACCCGGGCGAAAATATCCTCGACGAAGCCGGCAATCGGGTTGGCAACACGCGAACGTTATTTGCCGAGGCAAACGCCGGCGGCCGTGCCGCCTCCGCTCTGCTGTCAGTGGCGGCGATGGACTATATATTCAACGTTCAAAACGTTATCGTGGTTCATCACTCGTTCTGCGGCACGACGACTTACACACCTGAGCTCCTCATCGAGGAGTTCCATGATCACCATCACGCAGATATCTCGACGTTGTTTGATCGCGAAAGCGTAGCCATCATGGACTACGAGAAATCGCTCAGGTATGACGTCGGGTTGCTTCGTTCTAGCCCCGCAGTGCCGAAAGATATCAAGCTCTACGGCTTCTTCTTCGACATCAACAGCGGCAAGCTAACCGAGGTCGTGCGGGACATTCCTACTTAGACCGCGGGGTGAACAACCAGATGCCGTTGCCACTTCAGCCCGTAGCCGACGACGTGTCCGGTTGGATTTCTTCCGAGTGCTGACGCCTCACCGAGAGCGCGGATTCTTACTGTCGAGCTCGAGCACCGGGATGCTCATAAACCTGATACTTTTATCGTGAGCTGTCCAATTTCGGCACCGGGAGAATCAACGTGAACAAGCCATCCGCGACTGCTAAGAGGCGGGACTGCGATTCGCCATTCGTAATAGCGAAGGACGGTTGGAGATTCCACCATATCGGGATCCCTACCAATGCGGCCCGGCCCGGAGAAACGCATCTGCCGTGGCTGAAGGTGCACGTCTCGGGATTTGAGTCCAGTCCGTACGGCATCCAATGGATGCGCTTCGATAAAGATGCTCCTTACCCTGAGGCCGTCACATCCCTGCCTCACGTTGCTTTTGAAGTGGATGACCTTGCGAGGGCACTCGAAGGCAAGGAAATCCTGATTGAGCCTAACTGTCCCTCCCCAGGTGTGACTGTAGCAATGATCATTGACGACGGTGCGCCGGTTGAGCTCCTGGAGTTCCGGTCTATCTCGGACCATCAGGGGAGATGATAGAAGGCATCGCGCCGGACTGCCTTTGGCCACAACAATTTGGTCTCAGAACAATGACGGTCCGGCGGCTTTGTTGATGGTCGTGATCCAAACCCGGAAATCTCCATCTGATCCCAGGGTTTCACCGAGATCCTTCCGCATGTTGGCAAACATGATGGCGAACAAACTGTTCTGATCCAGGTTCAGGTCCTTGCTTGCGCCCTGGGGATTGGTCTTGGCCTCCATGTCAAGCGTTGCGCGATCGTTGGGCAGTAGTTTGTCGGGGGGTTGAGGACCATCGGTACGGTTGACGCCGGTGGTTTGCCCGGAATCGGCCCGGGATGCAGCGAGGCTATACAGGTAAGTCGGCTGAAGCTCACTCATGAACATGTCTTCCTCGATGCACCACTCGAAATCGTCCGTCGTCTTCGAGCGGGCCGCATCCAGCCAGACCACCGCCTTCAGCTTGAAGCAAGAATGCACCAGGCCATTCCTATTATTCTTCCGCACAACGACCCGGTAATCGTCCATCCATCCCATCGGGGCATAAAGCACTGTGATGGCGATGTGAGGATATTGCTGGCTCAGCTTCTGGTTTGGGTCCCATTGCGGCAAGATGTTTCGCATGCTCAGCCGGTCAATGACGGATTTTCCATTCACGGCGTTCGAGACCCCATGACCAATGGTCGCCATGAATCCCTCTTTTTTGAGCTTGCCCATATTCGGGTTTTCAGCCACCGGATTGGGGGCAACGTCAGCCGACGGTGCAACAGTGGCGTTCGGGCCAGCAACTGGAACAGCTGAAACGGCTGCCGGAGCGGGCGTGCCGCTCATCATGGCCTTCATCACCGTATCGCTGGCCCCGGCTTTCTTCAGGCGAACCATGTCGTCGGTGCTCAGGTCAAAGGTCTGGCCGCTCTTCTGGATCTTGGCAACGATCAGGTCGTCGGAGATCCCTGCGCCAACCAGCGAGATCACCCCGTCCACTGTCAATCCAGTCGGCGAGGACGCCGTTCCGGCCGAGGGAGGCCCGGCGGCCCCCGCAGCTGCAGCGCCGCCAGCAACGCCGGACGGTGCACCGGCCTTATACGCCTTCACTGCTTCTTCGGCGAGCGACACAACCGCGGAGTCAGTGCCGATGGGACGAGCCGTGCCGCGCACGTACATTACAACCGGCAGCCCGTTCTGCGCCACCATGAAGAGCTGGCCCCGAAGCAGCCGGATTTCGAAACTCTGCCCCTTGTAGATATATGGGACGCTGGTCAAACCAGCTGGCATACCGGGCTGAACTGCCTGCGATTGAGCGGACAAAAGAGAAAACGGTGGAATGCATAACCCGCCTGCCAGCGCGCAAACCGCCGCGCAACCGCCGAGAAATCTGCCCTTGGTAGCCACGTTTTCTGCAGCTTGCAGTTTAGCACGGATTTCTTCTACACAAATTCCATGCGGCGTACTCTTCGACGACCAAACTCAAGCCGCGGAGTAGTCCATGTTGTCCAGGTCGGCGATCAGTCCCGGCCCAGTGGGGTGCCAGTTCAGCTTCCGCCGCGTGATCGCGCTGGACGACGCCATATCGAGTATCGCGATGCGGGCGAGCCAGCCGAAGTGGGCCTCGGCATCTTCGGGCTTTATGCTAACCACCGGCACCTTCAGCCCGCGGCCGTGCGCCTCGGCTATGGCCTTCATCGGAATGCCTTCCTCGTCGACGGCGTGATAGATCGCGCCGGGCTCGGCCTTCTCGAACGCCAGCCGGTACAGCCGAGCAACGTCGGAGACATGGGCTGCAGGCCAGTGGTTGCCGCCGTCGCCGATGTATGCCGAAAGGCCCTTCTGTCGGGTGACGGCCAACAGGTAGGGTACCAATCCCTGCTTGCGGGTGTCGTGCACTTGGGGTAAGCGCACGATGGAGGTAGTTAAGCCGCGACCGGTAAACTCCGAGACGGCCGTTTCGAGCCTGGCTCGCGGGTTCCACGAGGAGATCGGGCTGTCCTCCGCCGAGGGCCTGCCGTCCACATTGGCTGCCATGGCCGTGCCTGAGGTGACGACGAACGGCCGCATGGAACCGACCAGCACCTCGCCGATCGCGCCGATCGCCTTGAGTTCGTCAAGAGCGTTCTGCTCTAACTTCGAGAAGTCGTGATTGAAGGCCAGGTGGATGACGCCTTCCGAATCGGCGGCTCCTTTGCGGAGGCTGTCGAGGTCTTCGAGGTTGCCGGGCAAGGCCTCGGCCCCTGCCTTGCGAAGAGCCACGGCGCCGGCCTCCGAGCGTGTGAGACCCAACACTCGATGCCCGGCCTGGATGAGTTCCGGAACAAGCGCTGAGCCGATGAACCCGGTTGCCCCGGTCACGAAGATACGCATAAGCCTAAGCAGGCTGGTGTGCCCGAAGGAAGGAATGGATTTGGCGCACGGCCAGTGGAATCCGTTCCTTTGGCTCCTTCCACGGGAACATGCTCACTTCGGCCTTTGGCGCGAGCATCGCGGCCTCCATGGCGACAGCGTACGGATGCGGCGGGATATCATCCGGCAGGATCAGCACCGGTGTCTGGCAATTGCGCACGAAATCGCGCGTCACGGTGAAGACGAAGTCGGGGTGGGTGCGATACATCCTGGTCAGATATTTCTCGACCATCCCCATTGTGATGTCAGGCCGGCGCTTGACCAATTCCGGTCCCCAGCCGGTCATATTACCGTCGTAGAAGAGCGTCGGCATCTCTGGCCGGAATCCGCTGGGCTGCGCCAGTACGGCCGCGGCAACCCGATCGGGCGCCCGCTTCAGAAGATTCCAGATGAAGGGGCCGCCAATGCAGAAGCCCATCACCATGAACTTGTTGATGCCGAGATGATCCATCACACCGAGCTGGTCGTCTGTGTGTGAATCCCACGGCCGGTCGATATCGAGCGGCCCGGAGGACTCACCGGTATTGGCGTTGCGCAGGTCCGCTGCGATGCACCGGTACCGTCCCTTGAACTCCTCGATCGCCCTAAAGGGGTTGCTCAAGCCGGCGATCGCCGAGTTCAATCCTCCACCGGCAATGAGCAGCAACGGGTAGCCGGAACCCGCCTCCTCATAGCGGATGCGAACGGGGCCTTTTTCGTAGAAAGAACCGGCAGCTCCCCCTTGCGCCGTCTGCTGAGAAAACAGGCGCGGCACTGCGGCCATCGCCGTCGCCGCTGCGCCCGTTGCGAGTATGTTGCGTCTGGTCGAACCCATAATCGGAGTCCTCCTTGCCGCATGGATTACCTTCTGTTTGATCCGTTAGCGCGAAGGCATCATAGCACGGCCAGGTAAAGAAGCTAGCCATGCATCCATGCCTTGGCCCGTCTTGGCGGACACACGCAGCACTGGCATGCCCGGGCGGACCGCTTGGATGTTGGCGTTCGCGGCGTTCCAATCGAACTCCACGGCGGCGGCCAGATCGACCTTGGTCACCACCGCGACATCCGAGCTGTTGAAAATGGTGGGATACTTTAGCGGTTTGTCTTCTCCTTCGGTGACGGAGAGCAGCACCAGCCGGAGGTTTTCACCCAGGTCGTAGGATGAAGGGCACACCAGATTGCCGACATTCTCGATGAACAGATAATCCAGTTCATTCAGATTCCAATCCTCCAGCGCCTTCTCAACCATGGCGGCTTCGAGATGGCAGAGCGTTCCGGTAGTGATTTGCTTTACCGGAGCCTGGCTGCGCGCCAACCGCGCCGCGTCATTGTCGGTGGCCAAATCGCCCACCAAAGCCGCGGGACGGTGTTGCTGTTGTTTGAGCAACGTGAGCGTCTTTTCAAGGAAGGCGGTCTTGCCCGATCCGGGACTTGAAACCAGACTGACAACGAACACTCCGGCCGCCTGGAAGCGCTGTCGCAACTGGCGGGCCAGCTCGTCGTTGCGCTTCAGAATATTCTGGCGCACGTGAACAATGCGGGGTTGAGTGATCGGAGATTGGGCGCTCATTCAGCCAGCTCCAGCGCTGAGACCAGCAGTTCACGGCCGCGCACTACTTCGCTAGCCGGGGTGTCGCACTCCACGCAGCAAAACTGCTGGATGGATTGGACCGGCCGCTCAGCCTGACACCTGGAGCAGAATACGGCAATGGGAACCTCCTCGATGACCAGGCGGGAATCTTCAAAGGCGGTCTGTTCGGAAGCCAGTTGCCAGGCGGATAGCAGGGCTTCCTTGACCACGCCCGATAGAGGGCCGAGCCGGACATGAATGGCATCCACGTGAACGCCTCCACGCCGGTCTGCTTCTTCCTCGGTTACCTCCAAAATGCCGAGAGCGATGGAGAGCTCATGCATGGGGCGCGGCTCCGGGATGATGGAACGCGGCCATTGCCGCTTGTCCCAGGCTGATGCCACCGTCGTTGGGAGGGACGCTAGCGTTGGTCCAGATCCGAGTGCCCTCGGGCTGGAGCATGGTCTTGACATCATTGAGCAGCATTTCATTCTGGAAGACTCCACCCGAGAGCACCGTGGTCCGAGCACCCTCCCTCTCCGAGAGCATCCGCACCGCGGCGCATAAGCCTTCGGCCACGCCCCTCTGAAAGGCGCGAGCGATGGCGGCGGGCTCCCGACCACGGAGGCGATCCTCGACAACGGCCGCGAGCAGGGGACGGAAATCGAGCGTGGCTCCGTCCATCGGAAAAGGATAGGCATCGGAATTACCGGCAGATCGAGCGAGCTGTTCCAGCCACATGGCGGCCTGCCCTTCGAAACTGATCTCGCGAGTAAATCCGAGTAGGGCCGCGGCTGCGTCGAATAGCCTGCCGATGGAAGTTGTCTCGAAGGTTCTAATGTTTTTGTCGATCAGTTGCAAAGCATCCTGGTAGCGGCGCGAAAAAGAAAATGGCGCCTCGGACAGCGCAGGCAGCCGGCCGATTTGCGACAGGAAGCCAGCCGCGCATTGGACAGGATGGCGCGCGGCCGCATCCCCGCCCGCGAGAACCGCCGTGCGCAGATGCATGACCCGGCGGAAGCCCTGGGTCATACTGCCGGCGAAGAATTCCCCGCCCCAAATAGATCCGTCCTCGCCGTAGCCTGTCCCGTCGAAACTAACGCCAATAACGCGCTCTTCCCATGCTTCTTTCTCCGCGAGCACGGAAGCGATGTGAGCCTGATGGTGTTGGACGGCGAGCTTCTCCGGTGACGGCAATTGGCGCGCATGAACGGTGGAAACATATTCGGGATGCAGATCGTGGACGACGAGAAGATCGTCCCACCCGACCTCATACATGCCGACCAGATCGCGAATGGTCTCCTCAAATGCGCGCCGCGACCCGTATTGATCCAAGTCTCCGATGTGGTGGCTGACGAATGCCTGGCCATCCACTACCAGGGTGATCGCGTTCTTCAGGTCGGCGCCGACCGCCAGCACGGGGCGTTGAATGGGCAGCTTGGCCGCGACGCCCGGCGCGTATCCTCGGGACCGGCGCAGAATCATGGGGCCGAAAGCACCGGCTCGCGCGACAGAATCATCCACGCGGCGCACGATGGGACGTTCGCCAATGAGGAAGGCATCGGCGATTTCCGCGAGCTGCCGGCGCGCGTCGGCATCTTCATATGCGATGGGCTCGCTGGACCGATTAGCGCTCGTCATCACCAGCGCTTCCGGTGCGCCCGCCGCGAAGAGCACATGATGCAGCGGAGCGTAGGGAAGAAGCAGCCCCAATTCCGAATTGCCCGGAGCAACTTCGGGAAGATCTACCAAGGCCGGTACAAGCACGATGGGGCGAGCGACGGATGTGAGCAGTGCTTCGGCTTCCGCGGAAAGCTCGGCGAGCCGGCGAGCGATAGCGATGTCCCGCACCATCACCGCGAATGGTTTCTCTCTCCGGTACTTGCGTTCGCGCAGCGACCGAACGGCCAGTGCGTTGTTCGCGTCGCAGGCCAGATGGTAGCCGCCAATACCTTTGATCGCGACGATCTGGCCGTCGCGCAAGAGTTGAGCCGCCGTCTCAATTGCGCCAGCATTCGCAGACGGCTCGAGTCGATAGTTCGGTCCGCATTTAGAGCAAGCGATCGGTTGTGCATGAAAGCGGCGGTCGAGCGGATCGGCGTATTGGGCCGCGCAGAGGGCGTCCATCGGCCAATGCCGCATGGTGGTATTCGCGCGATCGTAGGGAAGGCTGTCGATCACTGTGTAGCGCGGGCCGCAGTTGGTGCAGTTGATATAGGGGTAGAGGTAGCGAGGATCGGACGGATCGAATAACTCGGCGAGACAGTCGTCGCATACCGGAAGGTCGGGCGAGATGCGCACGGAGGGCCGGCCCACGGCTTGGCTCTCGCGAATCACAAAATCAATCAGGCCGGTTTCTTCAGCCTCGTCCACCTCAACCGCGGTGATACGCGCGCCGGTTGGTGCATCGCTTTCGAGATCGGCGAGGAAGGCATCGAGCGCAGCCTCGGCGCCTTCCAGATGAATGTCCACGCCATACGGCTCGTTCCATACCCATCCGGCGAGCGAGTTCGCCCGGGCCAGACGGAATACAAAAGGACGAAAGCCCACGCCTTGCACTACGCCCCGAACGCGAACCGTCCGCGCGATGGTCACAACGGCCTGCCTCCAGCTCTGCCTCCGGGTTTACCCGTAACGACGCAGCCTCGTCCTTGCCAGCCGATCTGTTTCACCTTGCCATCCTCGATGAGAACCGGTACGGTTAGCTGACCGCCGGTGGCATCAATCATGCGCGCCAAAGCGTCCGGGTCTGCTTCGACATCGTACTCGTCGAAATCCTGTTTACGCCACTCCAGCCATTCGCGCATCTCCTGCGTGAACGGACAAGCGACGCTTCCGTAGAGCTCGGTCTTAGGCATGACGAGTAACCTCCAGGAGCTCTCGAATGATGTGGTAGATGGATGCCTGCACTTCCTGAATGCGAGGGATGTAGTCCGACCGGACCACCAACGGAAAGTCTGCAATTTCCCGCCGCATGATTTCGCCGCCGTCATAACCGAGCAGAGCGACGGTCAGCAGCTTCCGCTTGCGCGCTTCCTCCAGCGCCTGGATGATGTTCTTCGATCCGCCACTGGTGGAGATGGCGACGGCCACGTCATCGGGGCGCGCGTGAGCGATCAACTGCCGAAGAAAAATATTCTCCGTTCCCACGTCGTTGGCGAGCGCAGTAATGTTGGCGGGTTCGAGTGAGAGGGAGATGGCGGGGACCGGGCGGTAACCGGCGGGCGGGAAAACGCAATCGAGCGCCCAGTCATTCGCGTCCGTGGCGGAGCCGCCGTTTCCGAACAGAATGAGTTTGCCGCCACGCGCCACGCGATCGCGAATGGCAACGGCGGTAGCCGCGATTTGCGCGGATTGCTCGAGCGCGGTCTGCTCCCGCAGTTTTGTATCTTCAGCCACCTTCATCCGGATGGAAGCGGCCACATCGGCGACGAGTCCCGCGGTGGATTGTTTCTCCTGGCCCAAAAATGGATACAAGAACCCAGCGGCTCCGACATCCTGGCCGAGCTCGCGATGCTCCAGGAAAACGTGCACGGTCTCCCATAGTGTGTGATACAGGATCTCGATGATCTCCTGATGAACAAAAGGATCGCTCGCCGCGGCATGAGAAGCATACGATCCTCGGGAGCCAGGCAAGGCGAAAGTCATGGCTCCTCGAGCGGCGGCCGCGTCCAATGCGGCTTGGATTTCCGGATCGTCTTCCGGCGGACCGAATCCCATGACGATATCGGAGGGTTGAACAATCGCTTCGAGCCAGGGGCTGAAGAGAATGGACACGTCCAGAGCAGGCAGGGCGCGCTTTCCGACGATCACCGGGTGAACGAATTCCACCGAGACGTGTTGGGCGTCGGTGGCGTAAGGTCCTTTTCCAAACGCCAGAAGACGGCCGCCTTCGAGGAAACGATCCGACATCTGCCGGCAAGCGAAAGCGAGACGCTGCGCTTCCCGCGCGAAGAATTCCTCGCAAATTCGATTCCGCTCCAGAAGCGCGTTCTCGACGTGGCTGGCGAGTTGAGGTGGAGTATCGACTAACATATGCGCGGCAAAGGATCGCCCACCAACATGTCGATGGCGCGGACGCCGCCATAGGCATTGGCTCCGAGCAACGTTCCCGACGGCTCCTCGCGGATCTCGCCGATGATGGCCGCCGCGCTGCCACCGGGCGACTGGTGCAGGGCCTGGAGCGCGGAATGGGCGTACTCGGGCGCGACGATCGCCAGGAATTGGCCTTCATTGGCGATATGCAACGGATCGAGCCCCAGCAGTTCGCAGGCGCCGCGCACTGTGTCGCGAACGGGAAGCGCGTCCTCCCAGAGCATCACGCCCAGGCCGCAATCGCGTGCCAGCTCATTGAGCGAGGTGGCGACGCCGCCCCGCGTGGGATCGCGCATCCAGCGGATTCCGGGCGCGGCGACACGCGCCATAGCCTCGATCAGCGGAAGGACTGAGCGAGTGTCGGAACATAGCTCCGCTTCCAGTTCGAGCTCTCCGCGAGCGAGCAGGATGGTGATGCCATGATCGCCGATGGGTCCGCTGAGCAGCACTTTGTCGCCGGGGCGCACGGACGCCGCCGACAGCTCGATCCCCGGTATCGGCCGTCCGATGCCCGCCGTGGTGATGTACATGGAGTCGGCCTTACCGTGCTCCACCACCTTGGTGTCGCCGCCGGCGATCTTCACAGAAGCGCAGGCCGCCGCCGTGGCCATGGCGCGAACCTCGGCTTCGAGAATTTCGGACGGCAAGCCGGCTTCGAGAACGTAGGTGACCACCAGCGCCTGGGCACGCGCGCCCGAGACGGCGAGATCGTTGACGGTTCCATTCACCGCCAGTTCGCCGATGGAGCCGCCGGGAAATCGAAGAGGCTTCACAACGAAACTGTCCGCGGTGATCGCGATGCGCGTACCGTCAACGTCAATATGAGCCGCGTCGCCTAAAGGTTCAGTGGAAGTACCCATGAGCAATGGCGCAAAAAGGTCTTCCACCAGACGGCGGCTGGCTTTGCCTCCGGCTCCGTGCGCCATTTCGATCTGGGGATCGCGGAATCGGATTTTGGGAAGCACCGCATTCATTTTATTCTTCCTACGCTGGGGCCCCGATGGTGGTGAGGGGGGAATGTTTCCGATGCTCGTAATTGTAATAAGCAGCGCAGGATCCTTCCGACGAAACCATTAGCGCACCCACCGGGCTTTCCGGCGTACATTCCTTACCGAACAGCTTGCACTGTGCAGGCCGCAACACGCCTTTCAGCACTTCGCCGCATTGCGCCGCTTTGGGATCGGTGACGCGAACGCCAGGCGTCTGGAAACGCTGCTCGGCGTCCCATTGCGCGTAGCTCTCGCGGATGCGCAGAGCCGACTGCGAGATGAACCCCATGCCGCGCCATTCGAAATAGGGGCGCAGTTCGAACACTTCCGCCATGGCTCTCAGGGCGGCGTGATTCCCTTCCCACGGCACCACGCGTTTGTATTGATTCTCCACTTTCGCTTCACGCGCGCGTATCTGATGCAGCAGCATCACGATGGATTGCAGGATATCGGCGGGCTCGAACCCGGTGACCACGATGGGCCGGCCTTCATTTCTCGCGATCCATTCATATGGCCGGCAACCAATGACGGTGGAAACGTGGCCCGGCCCGATGAAGGCATCGATCCGCATGTCCGGGGAATCGAGAATCGCGCGAATAGCGGGGATGATGGTGACGTGATTCGAGAACACGGAAAAATTCGAGACGCCCTCCGCCTTTGCTCGCATCAACACCAAGGCGGTAGATGGCGCGGTGGTTTCAAATCCGATGGCAAAGAACATGACGTGTCTGTCAGGATTCCTGCGAGCGAGATTGAGAGCATCCGACGGAGAGTAGACGATCCTCACGTCCATGCCGCGCGCCTTGTGCTGGAGCGGGCTGCCCTGAGCGCCTGGGACCCGCATCATGTCTCCGAAGGCGCAGAAAATGACGTTCGGATCGCGAGCCATGGACAATCCGTCGTCGATTCTTCCCATGGGCAGCACGCATACCGGGCAGCCCGGACCATGCACCAGCTCGATGTTGGGAGGCAGCAGATCCTTCAGCCCGAAACGATAGATGGCATGGGTGTGGCCGCCGCACACTTCCATGAAGCGGTAATGGCGCTCAGGATCAACCAGCCTGCGGATCTCATCGGCGGCCTTCGTGATCACGCCGGCAGCGCGGAATTCGTCGACATATTTCATGTTTCGGCCCTCTCGCCGAGACCGTAGCCTTGAACTTCCTCGAGCGCGGCTTCACTCTCGCCCAGCATGGTCAGCATCTGCAATTGATCGAGCGCCTGTTCCTCGCTGATCTTGCTCATAGCGAAGCCGACGTGCACCAGCACCCAATCGCCCGGCTCCGGCGGATCGTCTTCGAGGAGACCAATATCGATGTGACGCCGCACGCCGGTTACTTCCACCAGCGCGCGACTGCGCTCACCAGGAAAGAGCTCCACCACTTTAGCCGGTATGGCGAGGCACATGTCTTACTCCTCAGCCCGCTTGTTTGCGAGCCAGAATGTCGAACGAGCACTTCAACTCGTCCTTCAGCTTGAGCGATCCGCCCGCGATGGATACCGGTTTGATGCCATAGGCCGTTTGCAACAGCGAGAATTCGCCGTGAGCCCGCAGGGTGTCGCCGATGAGAGCCACTTGCGCGGAGAGTGGTTCGCTGTTGGTAACGCCGTGCAGCGACAGGTCACCAACCAGGTTGACCAGATACTGACCATCGCTCACTTTGCTCGCGGAGACCCTGGAACTTTCGAACACAATCTCGGGAAACCGCGCCGTCTCCAGCACCTCCTGATTCATGGTGCGCTCAATTTCGCGGCGGTCCTTGTCGCTGACGTTATTGGTGACGTTGAGCGATCCAGCTTTGATTTTGATATGCAATGCGGCGGCGTCCAATGAACTGGGCGAAAAGTCCGCCTTGCCGGTAAAATCGCGGACGGCCAACGTCGGGCTGTGGCCTAAAGCCGACAGCATTCCGCTGGCGAAGGCCCGCACGGTAAACGTGCTCATATCCGAATCGATGGCATAGTGGCCCACTGGCACTGTTCCCAAACGAGCTTACATCGACTTCAATTTCATATAGCGCTCGAAATCCGGCCCGGCGGCTTCCAGCAGCTTTCCGACGTTAAAACCACCCAGGTATCGGCGCACGATGGGGCTGGTAAGAATCATTCCGGCGCCCAGTGTCACCAGGGCCAGGCCGCCGAACATCATTAACGTGTTCCGGGATTCGTCAGAATCGCCGTTATCCGTAGCGTGTAACATTTCCATGATCAGATTGTTCCTTTCGGAGAATTCTCCAGCGCCTGTTCCAGCTTGTCGCCACGCAAGAGTTTTGCAACCAGGTTTTCGATCAAACGGGCCGCTTCGTCCACGGCCGGCGAAACGGAATCGCTCAAGCCCATATGTCCTTCGTCGCCGCCGAGCGTAGCGGGCTCGCACCCCACCAGCACGATGCGCCCGCGAACGGGCCCCATGCTGCTCGCTAGTTGAAGAACGCTAGCCGGATTCATGGCGTGGGCATCCATGACGGATTGCCCGGTGACGTTCGGCTCGATCACATACAGCGTCCCGGGAGCGTCGCCGCGGCCAGCCGCATCCACCAGAATGGTGACATCGTGACCATCGAGCAGTGCGTAGGCGAGATCATAGCCGCGAATTCCAAAGTCCTCGGCCCGCACTCCTGGCGGAAACTCGACACCGGAAAGATGGCGGATTACTTCTACGCCGAATCCGTCGTCGCCCAGAAAGATATTGCCAATGCCCGCGATGAGAATACCCGGCACGGGCTCCACTTCTTCCGTTGAGAAGAAGAAGCGATGTCCGGGCTGGCGGAGCATGCCCAAATCCTTGCCAGGATCGTCGTCCAGCACCACGGCCAGATGAAACTTGCCTTCATAATCCTGCTCGATGGACTCGATTACCGCGATTTGTCCGGCTAATGCGAGATCGAAGATATCGCCGCCCGCGCGCGGACGCAGCCGGACACGCGCCCCCTTCTTCACCTCGACGCCCGAAACGGTGACGCTCTCTGCCGGAGCTTTTTCCTCGAGAAGCTGCCACTCCCACTCGTTCATCGCCGCATTACTCCGTGCATTTTCATGAACTGCTCGACAGGCATGGATTCGGTTCGCTCCAGAATCTGACGCGCCCGTTCATCACCATTGGCAATTTCGAGCTTTTCTTCGTCCGTGAGGGTCATGATACGCAGCGTCAGAATCTCGTCGATCTCAGTTCCATCGAATAGAGCTCCCGGGCTTTCGGGCGCGATCTGGGGGTAGTCGTACAAGATGATGGGCGATGACAACATGGTGGTACGCTGCCCAGGTTCACCCACCAGAACGGGCCAGGCGCCCACGTTCTGGCATGCCGAGGCGAGCTCGCGGAGGTGGTCGGGTGGATCCAGCAGCGAAACAAACTCACCGCCTTCGACGCTCAAGATGGTGTGTGTCGACACCATCGAATGAAGTAGCGCTTCGTCCCTGGTGGCTGCCGCGCATGCGCTGGTATTGAGAATGGAGCACCGGATGCCGTACACACCGCTGGCAACTTCTTTGGCTTCCAGTTGGACGTCCGCTTCGACAAAGTTCTGTCGCACTGGGCGTGCCATGAGGTCGGACAGCTCAGCGAGCGGCAAATCGAGCTGCCGCTCTATCGCACCTTGCGCGGTGAGGTGCAAAAAGCGCACGCGCACTTCAAGCGTTGCCGAAGAATCCGTGACCACCAGGCACTCGGTCTGCATCTTCCAGGCGTCCGCGCTGGTCTGTTTCTCGGCGTATTCGCGCGGATACAAAACGCCGAAGTTCCAGCGCTGTTGGTTCTTGAGCGCCGATGCGCGATACGGATAGAGCAGATAGCCTTCGTACAAAACCGCACTCGCAATATCCTCCACGAGTTTGGTATTCATCGGCGCACGGGCTCCTCTTCGGCGGCGGAGAGCAGGCTGGTGAGCGCTTCCTCCCAACTCTGGATACCGTGGCGCACTTTATACTCGTACACTCGCTCAAAGACGTCGCGTCGCAGAGTGAGCCAGGCGCTGTTGGGATAATACGCGTCCATCATTTCGCGCCACACTTGGACGGGTAAACGGTAACGCGCTTCTTTGTCCCACGGGATGGGCGCCACCTGCAAGGTTCCCAGCGGACCTGCATAGAAGAGCGTGCCGCTAAAAAGCAGGCTCAACGGAATCTCGCCATCGCTGACGCCGTGAAAATACTTGGTGGCGGCGACGTTGAAATCGAAGGTGCAGGGAATCTGGAGCTCCGCAATGGTCGAGCCGGTGAAGGCCGGGATCACTACGCTCGCATGAGTCCATAACATAGTACGCAGCGTGCGGCTCCAGCGGTCCGGAGTGCCGAACAGATCGAGCAGTTTTTCCTGATCGGCTTCCGAATATCGCCTGCGAGCCGCTTCAATCTGAATCTGCACGCGCAGTGCGATGGTGTGGATGGTTTCTTCCGGATGGGCGTTCTCGACGCGCAGCTTGAGCGCCAACAGCGGTGTCACGGCGTAGGGGATTGGCTCGGCGCTCTCCACGCTAAAGCGCAGATCAGGCATGCGCCGCCTCTTTCAGCGCGCCGAAAAAGTCCCCGATTTTCTGCCATAGCTCGGAGCCTCCCGATAGTCCATGCCAGTGGGAACGTATCAGACCCACCAGCTCATAACACTTATCGATCGGCGTCAAATAGTATTCGGCAGTACCATTGAGCCGGTTCACCAGGAGCGCTTCGACATCCGATTCCATCTGGTCCAGAACGGGATTATCCTGCACGATGTCGGTCCAGGTGTCGAGCGATAGCAGCGATTCAGCGCTACCCGCGGCGCCCGGATACATCGCGAGAACGCGACCTTCGGTGCTGCTCTTCAGAAAGAAAGCCAGTCCGATTGGTATCAGCAAGCTGTCCCATTGGGCATCGCTCATCGCAAAATCCTGGAGGAAGCGGGCGCGACGCGGAACGCGTTTGTATTTCGTCTCTCCGCGCTGGGAGAACAACACCGCACACGCGTCGCAGGTACACATGAGTTTTCGCGCCGCGGGGTCGATCAAGTGCTGATGCTCGTGCGCAACGATGGAGCCGCACAGGTCGCAATGTTCGCCGGCCTCTGGCGTACGGGCCTGGGGTTTCAAAACAAAGCCGCGCAGAGTTGCGAAAGAGGTCATGAAGTTGTCGGTACGCGAACCGCAGCCTGCAAGCTGCTCAAGGGCACAAAATTCGAACCACTGGCCTTGCCTCTGCCTCCTTCGATGATTACTTCGGCCGCATCGGGAGCGCATTCAAACAGAGACTCCCGAACCGCCTTTTCCAGCTCTTTCGATCCGGCGCCGGTAATCTTGACGCGCACCATGGCTTCGCTGACCGTAAGCGTTTCTACTCCGGCTCCGCGCTCGCGCAGCACCGGCCGAACCCGCTCCAGCGCGCGCATGACGCGCGTTTCAAAATCGTCGGGATGCAAGCCATACAGCACCAAGAGACTGCCGACCAGCTCGTCCCGAGCCATCGCATCGATCAAGCCGGCCGCGGCATCGCTGCCGGCAGCCACAATCTCGAGCATGCGCTCGATCCCCGTCCCGTGAAGCTCCATCAGACACTGGATCAATTCCCGGGCAGTGCTCCGGGAAGCCGGATCAGCGCTGGCTTCCAGCTTCTGGACCAATCCCTCAATGCGGGCCATCCGGTCCTGGAATTCCTGCGTTACGCTCATTCCAATTAGTCTACTGATTCCCAAACATCGGAGAGTGAACGGTCTTGAGCGTCTTGCCTTCGCCGAGATACATGTGCACGCCGCATGGCAGACATGGATCGAAACTTCGCACGGTGCGCATGATATCGATCCCCTTGAATTTATCCGGGCCGTTCTCCTCGAAAATAGGAGTATTTTGCACCGCGTCTTCATACGGCCCCGGAGTTCCGTAACTGTCGCGCGGATTAGCGTTCCAGGGAGTGGGCGGGTAGGGATGGTAATTGGCGATCTTGCCATCGCGAATGACAACGTGATGCGACAACACGCCTCGCACCGCCTCATGGAATCCGCACCCAATCGCCTCGTCCGGCACTTTGAAATCCGTCCAGGTTTTGGTTCGTCCGGCATGCAAATCCTTCATGGCCTTTTCCATGAAATGCAGCGCGCAGGCCGCTGCGTAGGCCTGAAAGTAAGTGCGGGCACGATTACGCTCGATGGTGTTGCTCCATTTCGGAATCTTCCATTCGAATTCCGTTTCCGGGAGCATGGCCGTCTTGGGCAGATAAATCTTGACGCTCTTCCCGGTGGCCTTCACGTAACCGATGTCGACGATGCCGGCCAGCGCCGTGGCCCAGAAGCGCGCGATTGGCCCGCCTCCCGTGTCGAGCGCGAGATGATCGCCAGTGCGTTTGTCGAACCAGCGCGGCGACATCACCCAGGTGTAGTTTCCCTTGAAATCGCGCTTCTGCGGGCGTGGCACAGTGGTTTGATTCCAGGGATGGCGCTGATCCACGGGGTTCCCCAACGGGTCCTTCTTGACGAAAGTCTCGCCCTTCTCCCAATCGTCGTAATAGGAGCTGCCCAGCAGAATCCGGATGTTCAAGTTGATGTCCACCAGATTGTGCGTGACGAGTTCACCGTCCACCACCACGCCTGGCGTGACGTACATAGCGTCGCCCCATTCAGCCATATTTTTGTAGCTGTAATCGCACACGTCGGGATTTTGGAAGGAGCCCCAGCAGCCCAATAGAATCCGGCGCTGGCCCACTTTCTCGTAGCCCGGGAGCGCTTCGTAGAAGAAGTCGAAGAGATCGTCATGCAGTGGGACTACCTTCTTCATGAACTCGACATACTTCATCAAGCGCACCATGTAGTCGGTAAAAAGCTGAACAGTGGGCACGGTCCCCACGCCGCCCGGATAAAGGGTTGAGGGATGGACGTGACGGCCCTCCATCAGACAGAACATTTCGCGCGTCATCCGGCTCATCTGCAGGGTCTCGCGATAAAACGACCCCGTGAACGGATTGAGCGCCGTCATGATTTCCGAGATGGTCTTGAAACCG
>JBEKLB010000084.1:0-18548 GCA_050010415.1 Bryobacteraceae bacterium
ATCCTCGAAGCCCGACAATGCCCGGCTCCGATCGTTTCTCGACTATCGCGCCGATCTGGCCCGCCGCCAGCAGGAGAAATGGATCGGCGAAATTGAATCCATCCGAACCTCAAAGCCCGATCTGGACTTTGTCCTCACTCACGTGGACGACCGCTTCGATACCCGCATGCACGATCTCATCGGCGCGGACGCCGCGCGCGTTCTTCCTCTGCTCGACCAGCACGACTTCACGTTCCTGATCGAGGATCCAGCCACCATCTGGAACCTTGGCCCGCAGCGCTATCCGCAAATCGCCGCGCGTTACCAGCCGCTCACCACGCATTCCAACCGGCTGGCCATCGACATCAACATCGTCGAACGCTACCAGGATGTCTATCCGACGAAACAACAAACCGGAACCGAATTGTTCCAGCTGGTGCATCTGGCCGCGCAGAGCTTCTCGCGAGTGGCGCTGTATTTTGAGAATTCCATCCTCGCACCCGATCTTCCATTGCTGGCCTCAGCCGCTGCCAGCGTCGACAAGGCGGAACAGAATGGATCGCGGATGGTTATTGAATCTCATAACGGCGTCGGCGTACCCTGGCAGGGACCGGCGCTTGTCAACGGACATCCCTGGCCCGTTCACAGCGATACGACGCTCTGGCTGCCCGCGGGACCTAACGTCATCGAACCCGCGCCCGCAGCTTCCGTCCCCAAAGATCCTACGCTCCGGATGGTCGATTTCAATGGAGATCTGAGCTCGGCAAGCATAGTAACGGATGGCCTGCGCTTCACCTATGAAAGCACTGCGCGGGCCCTGGCCGTATTGAATGCGCGTCCGAAAAAGTTTGAAATCGACGGAGCGCCGCATGAGCCGGCATCGCTCCCGACTTTGCTCCCGACAATGCTGCCTTCTGGGCCTGGCTTCGTTCTGACCTTACCGCGAGGCCATCACGTCGTGCAGTTGACGCTCTAAATCGCTAGTCAGTTCCTTGGTGCCCCAAACTAATTCAACGGTGCATGATCCCGGAATCGGGATTCCATTTGTTTTGCCCGGCGTGAATCGCCATTGACTCACCAACGCGGTGGCTTCGCTGCCCCAAACGGGGATGGAGCTGTTCAGCACTTGAAAGTTCAGCGGGGCACCTTGTTCGTCGACGTCGAATTTGAGCTTTGCGGTAGCCAGGCGCCCCACCGCCGCCAGCACACTGCCTTCTTCCAACGCCTCCGGGCCAATGCCGGCGCCAATCGGATACGGAGCGCTAGCGAATACGGGGCGTGCGACACCTGCCGGCGTGTCGAAGTGCACCTGAATCAGGTGCCAGCGCGAGCGCTTCGGGCCTAGTCGAAAATCGACCGAGATTTCACTGGCTACCTTCGCTTGCAATGGGTACACTCTCGGCTGGAAGTGCCACTGCTTCACCGCTTCAATCGCATTCTCGTCCAGCCCGAGCCCGAGCGGTTGCCGCACGGTAAGGTTCCGCGCAAAACCTTCTTCATCGATCACACCATCCAACACCACCGTGCCTTCCAGTTCGGCGATACGCGCCTCTTCGGTATATTCCGGGTCCGTTTTCTGAATCGGCTGGTCGCTGAACGAAGGATGCGGAAGGTATATCGCTTGCCCGGCATGCTGCAGGTAATTGTTCGCTTCGTCCAGCGCGCCGTTGGTGTTGTCACCCGTTCTGGCGGCTTGCCGATACTCATTGACTGCGCGATCGTGCTGGCCGGTGACGTCGAAAATTCTGGCCAACTGGATATGCGACCATACCTCGGTCCACTTGGGATCCTGATCGCCGTTCAATGCTTCGCGAAATTCGTTCGCTGCAGACTGAAGGTTGTTTTCCTTGAGATACGATTCGCCCAGGCGAAAGTGTACCAGCGAGCTACTGGCCGGATTCGTTTGCGCACGGCGGTGCGCAGCCACTGGCGGATTATCCTGACAGAATCCGAGAGCCAATGGCAGGCACAACAAACCGGCCATGACCAGCGCTCGCATCCAGTCCGGCATACTCCCTGCGCTGATTATGACTTTGCGCTACACCGCTCGCAAGCCCCCTCCCGAAAAATTGATTGACTCGCCGGGCATTTACCCTACACTGTTGGACAAATGGCGAAACCCGATTCTATAGGCCAATTCGAACAACTGGTTCTTACCGCGATCCTCGCCCGACGCGACGATGCTTACGGAGTTAGTATTCATTCCAAGGTGGAGGAACTGGCCAGTCCCAAGGCGGTTTCGCTCGGCGCCGTTTATGTCACGCTTGACCGCCTGGAAGACAAGGGCATGATCAGGTCCTGGCTCTCCGATCCCACACCCGAACGCGGTGGCCGCGCCAAACGTTGCTATCGCTTGGAAGCCCTGGGCGAGCGTGCGCTGGAAGAATCGGCAGTCACCGCCAAGCGCATCTGGGATGGCATCGTAGAAGTGTGGGGCAAGGATTGGGCCAAAGCAGGTGGCAAAAAGTGGGTGGCCGGGTGACTAGGTTAGATTGCCTCGAAGGCATCACGGCGCTCTTGATCCCTCCCGCTTGTCGCGAAGAAGTACTGGGCGATCTCCGCGAGCGCAACACTGCGCCGAGGCCATATGCGCTGGATGCCATTCGTGCGGTCCCGCTTGTGATCGTGAGCAGAATCCGCCGGACGACGGATCCCCAACTGCTCCTAATGCACGCTTTCGTCCTGTATCTTTCTTTTTACGTCACCTGCTGGTTCAAGGATCGTGCGCTGCTTTATGAGCCATGGGCGCTCGCGCGCCTCGCGATTCCCGGCGCCGTAGCGTTGCTGGCGCTGGTGCTCGAAAATGCCTACGCCCGGCCGGGCCATCGATCGCCTCTGCGGCTAGTTCGCGGACCGTTGCTCGGCGTCGCTTGGATGCTTCTCTTCCAAGCGATGCTTCTCTTCCAAGCGGCCCAATCCACTGGCCACTCGCCTCTGACGCTTCCCTGGTGGATCCTGTTGTACGGCGGCGCTTTTGGTCTGCTGCTGACGTCAGCCCTTCGAATGCTGTTTTCGCCGCAGTGGCCGTCTACGCAAGGAAAGATTTAACGCTTAGGTATCGTAGGTTTCGAACTCGAGTTGATCGCCGCGGGTGGTCTTGGTGGCTGCTGCAGTGCCGCTCGGGAGTTCGAGCACCGAGTGTGCCCACAAGCATGCCGCCATACGCCAGCGCGGCATGGCAGCGCGAATCTTCACCACTTTGCGTTTCTTATCCAGGAACAACACGTCGATGGGGAACTTCATGCCGACGGTGTGAACGCCCTCGCAAGGTTTAATCCACAGCCCTTCGCCGGGGTCCAGCCGTTCATGCTTCAATAACCCGGTTTTGCGGGTGGTACTGGTGTCGGCGATCAGGGCGCGATCCGCCAGCATCGTCTCCCGTGATGGATTGTGTACGCGCAGCCGTCGCATAGAGTCCCGATAAACTATCGGTTGGCGCCAGCGGCGGCCTTAGTCCGTAATGCTATTTCCCGGCGCTTTCCCAGCCGGTCTTCGAGTTATACGGCATCATGAACCCCATGGCCTCAATCTCGTGGAGCTTGCCGTCCTGGATCTTGAAGATGTGCGCGGCGGGCAAATCGAAGGGCTTGAAAGGCATGTCGATCTTTTCGAGGCCGGGGACGCCGACAATCTTGACGTAGTTCTGCTCCATAGGCTGACGGAATTGGGAGAGCCCAAATACCAGCCCGGTTTCCGGATCGGCGATCCACACGCGGCGCGGCTCAATGCGGGTGATGTAGTCGAAGGTGTGGGTCTTAATCTGTGCGGCGCAACCCATGGCACCGGTGGTTCCCAACCCGGGCGTCTTCGACGGCGGATTTCCCGTGGTCTGCATTCCGTTCTCGTGGCGCAGGCAATCGTCGGCGAACGGCGCGTTGTTACCATCGGCGGTCACCAGCGCGGTATAATAGGAGTCGCCGATTTTGAGCATCTTGTCGCGCGGCATGCGCTCTCCGGGCGGCACCGTGGCTAGGAACGCAGGACGCGCTGACTGCAGATTCTTCAGGCTGGTTTCCCGCAGATCGCGCGCGATCAAGTGCTCCGCTTCAATGATCTTCCCATCCCTCAGCTTCAGCCGCAGACCAAACTGAATTGGCTTGCCGCCTTCCCGCATGACACCGAGCAATCCAACTTGCTGCGCCACCGGATCGGGGACGTAGATCTTGAACGTGGTGGGGCCTTCTGACGCCGTCTTCCACAGCCCTTCTCCTGGCTTCATCGGGACTGTGTTCTCGACGAACTTCACGTCAGTAGCGAATGCCACTTGCGACGGATCATGCGCCACCAGCGCTGCGATGTAAGTATCCACCATCTTGTCCAGGCACGCGCGGTCGCATTTCGCCGCGCCCGCGGCACTGCACAACGTCGCGCCGGCCAAGCTCAAAATGATTGCGCTTCTGGTGATTGGATGCATGTGATTTGTTCCAGACCGTAGTCAGTATATACCTTGCATGCAGGACCGGAGAACGTAGTATGATGACCAAGCAACTAGGAGAGAATCGTATGAAATCTACCGGAATAACGCTGTTGGCCGCGAGTCTGACGCTAGGGGGCCTGGGCTCGCTCTCGGCTGAGTCTATCAATCCGCCCACCATGCCCCAAACCGCGCCCATGAACAAGCAGGAGAAGAAGAACCTGGACATGGTGCTGGAATGGTGGCGCATCGTGATTCAAGGCGGGCACCTGGACCAGGCGCCCAAGTATCAGGCCGAGGATTACATCCAGCACAATCCCAACGTCAACACCGGCCGCGCCGGCTTCGTCGCATTCTTCAGCACCTTCAGCAAACCGAAGAATCCGATCCCCGACAAACTGGAAAACCCGCCGGTGGTGATGGGAGCGAGAGGCGACTTCGTGTGGCTGATCTTTGAGACGGAATCGAAGGACCCACGTAATCCGGCGAACACCTATCACTCGAATAGCTTCGAAATGATTCGCATCCAAAACGGCAAGGTGCAGGAGCATTGGGACAGCGCGATGAAGATGAAAGGCTCCGGCAACATCACCACCGGCGTGTCTCCTAAGCCGCCGTCGGAATGGAACCTCGGCAAGCGGAACAAGGAAGAGGATGAGACGCTCGCCATGGCCACCGAAGAGTTGAAGGACATGCTGCAATACGGCCACCTGGAGCTGGCCGACAAGACCATGGATCCGGGCTACATCCAGCACAATCCCAACGTGCCGCAGGGACGCGACGGATTCAAAGCGTTCATGAGCCGCGTTCCCGGACGAACTCCGCAGGAGATCAAGCCCGAATGGAAAAACGCTCCGGTGCTGACAGTGGTCGACGGCCCCTATTCGGTGATGATGTGGGACCGCAAGGCGCCGGATCCGGATGATCCCAGCAAGATGTACACCTGGAACCATTACGACGTGGTTCGCATGGAAAACGGCCACATCAAGGAACACTGGGACGAAGCCAGGATAAATCCGCCCGCTCCCAACGCGAATAAGTAGGAGTTCGCGATAAAGTCGATCATTGCCATTGGCGTCCTCGGGAGCGCTACGCTGTTTCGGGTCATCGCGGCGGAGCCCGAGTGGGGTCCGTCGCGCGTGAAGGATTGTAACCGGGAGTGCCTGGTAGGCATCATGGACGGCTACATGAATGCCTTCTAAAAGCACGATCCCGAGGCCGTGCCCCCGCTGGCGATCGACGTCCGTATGACGGAGAACACCGGGCGCATGGACGTGGGTGAGGCGTGTTGTGGCGCTCCAAAGTGGAAGCCACGCCGTTCAAGATTTACGTGGCCGCTGAATCACTTTCCGGTCATGTGCTGGACGGATTTTTCGTTCTCCAGGCAAATCTCGTCCGCCAGCTCCGTGTCCACCTGAATGGCCTGCTTCAGCGTCACTGTCCAGGGCTTGGTGTAAGCCTTCGGATCGTTGACCGTTACCTCGATCTCGAGGCTGCCGTAACCAGGCCTGCGGAACCGCTCGGTCACTTTCGCAGCGCTCGTCATCGGATTGCCCTTCATGTCTAGCCAAAGGTCGTCGCGGAATCCGATGCTCTGCACCACTAGCGTGTCACCTTCCCACTTACCGGATGAATAGCCGTTCCACGACGGCTGCGGATCTTCCGGAAACGGGCGTCCGTCGGTGAAAACCTGCCGGTAGCTAGCGTTGAATTCGTCCAGAATCACGAGCAGCCCCGGAATCTGGATGATCTTTTGCAAATGCGGGAATGCGAAGGCGCGCGGAAAATTCGGCGGCATGCAGCGCGCATGTGGATCGTCTTTCGAGAGGTCTGCCACCCGCTGCTTCACCAGCGCGGCAGCCCAGGGCTGATAAGGCAAGCCGCCGGGCACGTTCGTCCCGAAATCCACAGCCTCGTGCGATAGCGGAATCTTCTCGATGCAGTCCTGGCCATCCCGCAGATCCTTGGGGCACGGCAGCGCATTGCCTGCCAGCCAGATCCCCGATAGATCGGGCTTCCCGTCGGCGGTCTTCGGCGCGGGAGCATTCAGATCCGGCTTGCCGTTGGCCAACCGGGGAACGCCCGGAGTGGGATAGTGAAACCACTGCGCCGGCAGCGGAATCACGCCGAACAACACGGCCGCGGCGAGAGTAAGTCCGAAACCCATTCGCATTATCGTGTTCCATGTTATCGAAGTACGGCGTCAAACCAGGGAACGGAGGTGGCATGTCTGACTCGCTCTTCGACGTCATAGTCCTAGGCGCGGGACCGACCGGCGAAAACGTTGCCGATCGCGCGGTTAAAGGCGGGCTCACGGCTGCCATCGTTGAATCGAACTTGGTAGGAGGCGAATGCTCGTACTACGCGTGCATCCCGAGCAAAGTGTTGCTGCGCAGTTCGGCCGCGCTCGAAGCCGCACGCCGCGTGGAGGGCGCGAAACAAGCCATCACGGGAGTGCTCAATGCCTCCGCTACTCTCGCGCGGCGCACTAGCTTCACCTCGTCCTGGAGCGACGCAAGCCAGGTGGAATGGCTGAACAACGCCCATGTCACGTTGCTGCGTGGCCACGCACGCCTGGTGGGTGAACGCATGGTGGAAGTGCGCGCTGCCGATGGTTCCATCACCCGGCTCACCGCTCGTCACGCCGTTGTCATTTGCACCGGCACCGCTCCGATGCTACCTTCCATCCCAGGCTTGGCCGAGGCTTCGCCCTGGACCAATCGGGAAGCCACTCGCGCAGATCGCATCCCGCCGCGCCTGGCAGTTCTCGGAGGCGGGCCTGTAGCCTGCGAGCTGGCCCAGGCCTTCCGGTCCCTTGGAACTAAGGAAATGACGCTGCTCAATCGCGGCCCTCAACTGCTGGAACGCTTCGAGCCGTTCGTGAGCGACAAGCTTGCCGCTAGCTTTCGGGACCTCGGGATTTGCGTCCGCACTTCGGCGACCGTGACGCGGGTCGAGCGCAGTTCTCCCACCGCTCCCGTGCAAGTTTGGTTCGATTCACCGGGCACGCCCGCCGCGAGCTTGGAAGCGGACGAAATTCTCGTCGCCACCGGCCGCGTGCCCAATACGCAAGACATCGGGCTCGAAGCGGTTGCGCTAAAGCCAGGGGATTGGCTGGAGGTGGACGACACCTGCCGTGTCAAAGGCGTCGCTTCGGGCTGGTTATATGCCGCGGGCGATGTAAATCACCGCATACTGCTCACCCATATGGGCAAATATCAGGCGCGAGTGTGTGGCGACGCCATCGCGGCCCGCGCCAAAGGCCAATTGAACGCGGCACCCGAGCCTTGGACGCGATTTGCCGCAACGGCCGACCATTCGGCCGTGCCCCAGGTGGTCTTCACCAACCCGGAGGCCGCGGCCGTTGGCCTCACAGAAGCGCAAGCGCGGAAGGCTGGCCTGCGCGTTCGCGCCGTGGAGTACGACATGAGTCATATTTCCGGAGCGAGGATTATCGCGGATGGCTATCAAGGCCATGCGAAAATGATTGTGGATGAGGACCGGAGGGTGATAGTGGGCGCGACGCTGGTGGGCCAGGACGTTGGCGAACTGATCCACTCGTTTACCGTCGCCGTGGTAGGCCAAGTCAAGATCGATCGTCTGTGGCACGCCGTACCATCATTCCCGACAATCAGTGAAATCTGGTTGCGGTTGTTGGAGTCATACGGTTTATAGGGCAACCGATATAACATTCATGCTTCACCACAACCTGGAAATTCATCAACGGGAAAACGAAGGGATCGTTATCCTGGACCTGGCTGGCAAACTGGTGATGGGCGCCGGCGACATCGCGCTCACCGGCTGCGTCCGCTCGCTCTTCGAGGACCAGAATCGCCAGCTCATTCTCAATATGGCGGGGGCTTCCGAGATCGACACGTCGGGCATGGGAGCCTTGCTGATCCTGGCCGAGGAGTATCGCAACGCGGGCGGAAAGATGGTGCTCTACAACATCGCCCACTCCCATGGCAAAGTGTACGAAATGGCGCGGCTGGAAACGGCCATCGAGATCTATCGCGACGAATTGGATGCCATCAACAGCTTCTTTCCCGATCGTAAAGTGATCCGTTACGACATCCTCGAATACGTGGAAGGCCAAGCGTCGCACGACGACAAAAGCCACAAAACATAGCGCAGCGGGCAAACGGTGTGAGTACGCTACTTCGGTCCCAATAGAAGCTGAAAGCCTACATAGGCGATCCAACTGGGCTGGCCGTTAATGGCAGTAATGGTCTGAAAACTGCGACCGCCCATCAGCAGCAGGTTCAGCGTCTTGGCCTTGTTCATGGCCTGGCGTCCGCCGATCCCGATGGTGGACTCACGCTGCTTTGGATAGCCGGTAGCGAATTGTCCCACGCCTTGCCCTGGAGCGATTCGGTTGGCGTCCTGTACGTCGTAAATCTCGAGATAGACTTCGGTGCGATCGCTGAACTCGTGGCCCACCAGCATTCCGCGATTCCAGGTTTGCGGGACGCCGTGGTTGCCAAAGTCGTAGCCTGCTTCGCCGTTGATGCGGATGGGCCCGAGGCGCGCGTTGAATTCGAGCGGCAGAAAGAAGTCGGGGCCGCGAGCCACCAGGCCGCGCTGAACCGCGCTGGTTGGGTTATCGAGAAAGATCTGCGGGTAAGTAGAGACGCTGAAGTTGACGACGGGCTCTGGCGCGTCCACGGCTCCAGGCGAATCGCCCGATTCCGAAGGCGGCAGGGGCTGCTCGCTTGCGTGGCGGCCAAAAACGCCAAGCAGGCCAGTTCCGAAGCGATCCTTCACCCAGGGATCGTTGGGGTGATGCTCGTAGAAGCGCCACTTGATGCCGAGCAGGCTCTCCCCCAAGCCAGCGATCACGTGGCCAGCTTGCGCCGGTGAGCCCGGACTGGCCGGCAACGGTCGAATTTCCTCAATGGCGATCGGCAGTTCGTACTTGAGCTGGATGCGATCGCCAAGCCCATAGTTGATGTCGAAATCGGGCACCTGATAGGCGCCGGCGCCGGGGTTGCGATCGCCGATCCAGCCGAAGTTGATCTCCCAGTGCTGGTTGCCGGGAGTTTCCGGATCGTCGGTACGAAACGGCGGCCCGCCCTGCGCATAGGCTGCTACGGCACAGAGGAACGGCAGGGCGAAGCCTATGGCACGAACACCGGTCATCTATGCAGTGTATCGGGAGCACCTTAACATTTGCTGAAAGAAGAATTGATCTAAAATGACGCGCTCAACGAGCGGTCGGTCATCATCATTAACAGCGAGAGCAGAGCGATCAGGCCGATATACTGCGTGAGCACGACATTGTCGTCGTCGATCGGGTAGTCGCGGCTGAAGAGCCGGTAACCGGCGCCGAGCGCGATCAACAAAAGAATGGTCTGGTGAGTGAAGGCCCACACGGCGATCGCGGCGCCCGCTGCAATCCCGCGCTGCACTCGGGTGAGTGCGCGAAAACCACGGCCACCATCCAACTGCCACATAGGAAGAAGATTGAACAAGTTGAGCCACGCGGCCGTGTGCGCGATGGCGTACCAGACTGGAAGCCCGGTGGTGATTGCGGCCAGCCACGCGACCACGGCGGAACCCAAGCCATAGATCGGACCCGCCAGGCCCACGCGCGCGTCTTCGCCCACGTTGCCCGGGTACTGCTTCATTCGCACGAACGCGCCGAAGAACGGAATGAACATGGGAGCGCTGGCCGCGATGTTGTATTTCCGCAACGCCATCACGTGGCCCATTTCGTGAATGTAGATGGACATCACAAAACCGAGCGCGAATCGCCACCCGAATAACGACCAATACACTGCGAAGAAGGCGAGCATGCTGGCGAAGGTGCTGAGCTTGGTGAGCCCTAGTAGCAACAGCTTGCCTTTCGACAGCGCAACCAGCAGAAACGTGCCGACGGGGCCGAGCTTCGCGAAACGTTTTTTCCAACCACTTTTGTCGGTAAGCTGCAGATCGATATTTTCGATGCGGGTTTTAGTGAGGCGATATTCCTCGGAGTCGGGCGGCGCGAGTTCCAGAGCCTTCACCCAGGCTTGCCGTGCACCCTGCCAATCGCGCGCTTGTCCGGCTAGCTTGGCGTGCTCCACCAGCGCATCAAACTCCTGCTGCTGGGTGAGAGTCATATCTGGTCAAACAGGTCGCCGATGCGGATGGAGAAGCCGGGGATCAAGCTGGACTGAAAGACGTCGCTTTCGCCGAGCATAGCGTCGCCTTCATCCGAGAATCGGAAAGCCCTTCGCGATTCGATCTCGAAAATCCAGGCTTCTTTGGTACCACACCTTCGATATCGGTTCACCTTCTTCATCAGAGCAGTAAACTTGTCGTTCAGCGAGACGATCTCGATTGCCAAGTCCGGAACGAAACGTTGGACCCGCAGTTTGCCATCGAACAGCTCCGCCTTCCCTGATCCGAAAAAAGTCACATCGGGGCCGTGAGCATTCTCTTCAAAGTCGTATTCCTGTTCGCTGAGCACCCGGCCGAGCTTGCGTTCTTTGACATAGAACAAAAGCATTGCGGTCAGCAGGTCTCTAAGTAGAATGTGATTACCTATATTTCCAGACACATCCACCAACTCCCCGTTCACCAACTCGTGATTTACCGCGAGAGCGTCCGGAAGCCGTTCAAAATCGTCAATAGTGAGAACGCTTGCGAGGGACATTTAAACTATGCTTTTATTTTAGCTCCACCACCGTAGCGCCAGTTCCACCTTCCGCGGGCGTAGCTGGATAATACTTCTCCACATGCGGATTCGTCGCCAGCAATTCACCGATCACTTTCTTCAAAATCCCCATCCCGTGCCCGTGTACTACGCGGACGCGATCCACCGAGGCCATGGCCGCGCTATCCAGGAACTTGTCTACTTCCTCACGGGCCTCTTCCGCCCGCTTTCCAATCACGTTGATCTCGCGATAAGTGACATCCCAGCGGGGTCCGGCTTCGTACGAAACATTCTTCGGTAATCGCGTGGTCTCCGGCGCCGCCGGCAAAACCTCTTCCACATCGTCCGTTGTGATCTTCATCCGCATCAAGCCCGCTTCTACTTCGAGCATTCCCCCGGAAAGTTTTCGCCGCACGCGCGCCGGTTCGCGCACGCCCTTCAGACGGATTCGATCGCCCTCTTCGATCGGAATGAAACGCTGCTGTGGAACCGGCGCTGCTCCAAACACAGCCACACGAGCCTTCTCCTCGAATTCGCGTCTTTCTCTCGCCAGGCGTCGCTCGGCCTGCTCGGCTGCTTTGCGCTGCTCCGCCCCGGACAGCACTTTCTGAATCGACTCCTGGGTTTGCGCTTCGAACTCGGTCAGCGCGGACCGCAAGCGCTCATCCAACTCTTGGAATTTAATCTTCTCGCGCTGTTCGAATTCGGAGGTGAGCGTGTGTTCGCGCGCTTCCAAGGCCTGGCGCTGCTCCCGCAAATCCTGCTCTTCCACCGCCGTCCTACGCAGCCGCTGATGCAGTTCGTTCAAAAACATCGCGATATCGCGCTCGCTGGTCGACATCCGCTGGCGCGCCCGGGTGATCAGATCTTCGGAAAGTCCCAGGCGGCTCGCGATTTCGAGGCCGGCGGATTTTCCCGGAGCGCCCAACTGCAGCACATAAGTAGGCTGCAGCGTCTTTTCGTCGAAGCCCATGGAAGCATTCACTACTCCCTCCGTGGTCGCACCAAAGATTTTGAGCGCCAAAAGATGAGTGGATGCGAAGGTGAACGCGCCATGCGCGCGGAACGATTCCAGGATCGCAACGCCCAACGGCCCGCCCTCTTCCGGATCCGTCGCGCGGCCCAGTTCATCCAATAAGACCAGCGACTGCGGCGTGACAGTCTCCAGCATTTCGCGCACGCGGGCAATGTGACCCGAAAAACTGCTGAGACTTTCTTGGATCGATTGCTGATCGCCGATTTCGGCCAGCACTTGTTCGAAGAGCGGGAACTCTGCTTCAGCCGCGGGAACCGGCAGCGCCGACTGCGCCATCAAAGCCAGCAGCCCCACAGTCTTCATCGAAACGGTTTTCCCACCGGTGTTCGGGCCGCTAATCAACAGGGTACGCTGCTTTTCGTCGAGGGCCAGCGAAATGGGAAGAATCGGCTTTTTCTGCCGCCGCAGCACGTCCTGCAGCAGAGGGTGACGCGCGTCCTTCAGCACCAGGCGCCGTTGAGTATCCGCGCTGAAGCGGGGAATCACGCAATCGAAGTCCGAGGCAAACTCCGCTTTCGCGAACAGCAGGTCCAGCCGGCCGATGGCTTCCACCAGCGCCTGAATCTGCGGCCCGTTGGCCCTCAGAAGATCGGTCAGCTCGCGCAGAATGCGCGCTACCTCGCGCTGCTCTTCTTCGCGCAGACGAACCAGCTCGTTGTTCAGATCGATGGTTTCGAGCGGCTCGACAAACAGCGTGTGGCCGCTGCCGCTGGCGCCGTGAATCACGCCATAAACTTTGCGCTGCTGCCCGGCGACCACGGGAACCACGAAGCGATCGTTTCGCAACGTGATGAACTCCTCTTGCAGCGTGCCGTCGTCGCGATGGGTGCGCAAAAAGCGTTCAAGCGAGGTTTGAATCTGCCTCTGCTGCCGTTCGATGTCGCGGCGCAGCCTATGCAAGGCGACGCTCGCGTCGTCGGCCACGGTGCCATCTCCGAGCACTTTGCCGCGCACATCGCGCAGGATCGGACGAGGGTCGGCAGTGGCTGCCACCTGAGCAGCCAGCCGTGGATACTTTTCCGCCGCCAGATTCAATGCGGCGCGCACTTCGCCGGCTTCTTCGATCAGCCGCGCCAGGTCCAGAATCTGCTTCGGCTCGAGCATCGCGCCTTCGATGCGCAACATGGTCAGCGCCGAGGAGACATCCGGGATCGAACCGAATCTTAGCCGAATTGCGGACCCGCGAGCAGCCGCCTGCGGTTGCCGTGACGCTCCCTGGTAAGCGATGGCTTCGGCGACGTCGGCCAGCGCGTTCTCTAAGATCGCGCGATCCGTCCGCGGCTCCATCTTTTCCAACTCGGCTCGGCCGAGCGGGCTGCCAACGTAGCGCCCAACGAGTTCGCGCAACGGCTCGAATTCCAGTAAATCAGCGCTGAAGTTTTGCAAAGGCTCTCTCGATCACGCCCAGCGTTCCCTCTGTAAGGCGATAATCACGAAGGTTCTGTTCCGCCACCCATTCCACACGGCTCGCGTCGCTGGCCGCGGCGGGTTCGCCCGCCAAACGGCGGCATAAGTAATCGATCAACACGTAGTGATATTCCGGCTTGCCTTCCGCGTCGGCCATCAGCCGTTCATAGATCTCGAACATGAAGTAGGGCTCGACATCCAGGCCCGTCTCTTCCGCTACTTCTCGCCGGATGCCATCTACCAGCTTCTCACCGGTTTCCACAATTCCGCCCGGGATGGACCAGTAGCCTTTGAGCGGCTCCTTCCCGCGCTCAACCAGCAAAATCTTCCCGTCTTCGAAAATCAATGCGCCCACGCCGAGGAACGGGCGCGTTGGATAACGGCGGCTGTCCTCGTTGCTACCGGCTTCGTTAATACGACACGCCTTTCACGTCCAAGCGCACGCGGTAGACCGAGGTCCGCGCCGTGATGTATAGCGAACCAAAATCCGGATCGCCAAAACTGCAATTGGACGGAGTTTCTTCAGTCTGTATCATCCCGATTGGCTTGCCTTCGGGCGAATACACCAGCACGTGGTTGGCCGCCACGTAAAGATCGCCCTTTTCGTCGACACAAATCCCGTCGGGCACGCCCTCCATTCCAGAGATCAACGTCCGCTCGTTCGAGGCCTCGCCGTTTTTGTTCAAATCATAAGCGCGCACATTCTTCTCGTCGGAATTGCTCACATACAGCGTGCGGCCATCGGGGGATAACGCGATCCCATTCGGGCGTCCCTTCGGCTTCGCAACTACTTCCAAGTCGCCTTTGCGCGAGATGTGATACACGCCGAAGAAGTCCAGTTCGCGCGTATCTTGCTGGTTCCCGAAGGCCGGATCGGTGAAGTAAATGTCACCCTCCTTGCGAATGGCCAGGTCGTTCGGTGCATTCAGCCGCTTAGCCTGCCAGCGCTCGGCCAGGATTTCCACTTTGCCCTTCTTATCGGTCCGCGTTACTCGCCGCGAATGAGTTTCGCAGGAATACAGCCGCCCTTGCGCGTCGAATCGATTTCCGGTGGCCCCATTCGAATTCTCCCGAAAGACATTAGCGGGCTGGCCCGGGGTGAACTGGAGAAGCTTGTTATTGGGAATATCGCTGAAGATGAGAAAACCCGAGGGCGACCACGCGGGACCCTCCGCGAAAGCATATCCCGCGGCGACCTTGTCAATTCGCATATTGGCAAAGTCCTGAGCGGCGGCGCTCCAGACGAACAACAGAATCGCAAAGAACGGCCTCACGCACCGATAAGAATACCAGAGGACACTCACGCGACGGCCGTAGCCCGGCTAGTACAAATGCCCTTAAGGGCAATTGCGCTGGGTGCCTCCGGTTGGTATACAATCTGCCAATGGCTCGCACCCATCAGTTCGCCGCGCGCCTCGCTGTTGCCATTTTTGCGTGCTCCCCCTGTTGGGCGTTCCAGGCGTCCGGCGTCGATACCGCGGTTTCGATTCTTCCCCGTTTCCGGCCGGCAGTTTCTACTGGCCAAACCATTTTCCCCAAAGCCGATATTCGCGTGGACTCTGCACTGGTTTTGGTGCCGGCTCAAGTAACGAATGTCTTAGGCGCCCCGGTCACCGATCTGCATAAAGATGACTTCAAAATTTTCGAGGACGGCGTAGAGCAGCCCATCGCGAACTTCTCCCGGGAGGATGCTCCTTTATCCATCGGGTTGCTGTTCGATAACAGCGGCAGCATGCGAAACAAGATCAAGAACGCCACGGAAGCGGCCGCGGCCTTTTTCAAGACGGCCAATCCGGACGACGAATTCTTCCTCATCGAGTTTAGCGACCGGCCGAAATTGACCGTTCCCTTTACCTCCGATCCCGACGAAGTCTATGATCGGATCGCGCATGCCAAGCCTTTTGGCCGCACCTCGCTTCTGGATGCCATCCATATGGCCATGGGCGAGATGAAGCACGCCCGCAACACGCGCAAAGCGCTGATCATTGTTTCCGACGGCGGGGATAATCGAAGCCGCCACACGGCGCGCGAGATCAAGAACGCGATGCTCGAATCGGACCTGCAGGTCTACGCGATGGGCATCTTCGACGCAGAAGACGCCCCCAAGCATTCCCTCGAAGAACAAAATGGACCGAAGCTCCTTGAGGAGCTAGCCGACGAAAGCGGCGGCCGCGAATATCCAGTTACCAATTTGAACGATCTTCCTTCCATCAGCGCCCGGATCGGCGATCAACTTCGCAATCAGTATCTGTTAGGATACACGCCTATTAACTCCGAGCGCGATGGAAAGTACCGGATTATCAACGTTCGAGTAACTCGTCAGACTGAAGTACCCGACTTACGCGTGTATTATCGGCACGGGTATTACTCGCCAGGCTTGTAACTCTCCCGGCACTTGTAACTCTCCTACCAGCGGAAGCCGAACGTCACAGGAATGTAGTCACCCCGCTCGCCGTTGTTCAGGAAAATATGAACGTAGCGAGCCTCGGCGAAAACTTTTCCGTGCCATTTGGTGCCCAATGCCACACCCATGCCCGCGTTGAAACCGGGCTTGTTGACCGAATACTCATCGCCGGCGTTGGGAATCACAAGCGGGAAAGAGCCCGTCGCAAATGGGGTCACCCCTCCGGTGGGCGCCGAAAAGTTTTCGGACCAGTGATAAAGTCCGCCGCCGCCAATGGCATAAAGGTCAAAGTGGCTGCGGGGAGTCAGGTGCACAATCGGATCGATGGTAGCGGAGAGAACGTTGACGCCGCCGCCCGGGTAACCAAGGCTTCCTAACGTTGCGCCGTTGAAGCCCAGCTGCGTATAGCCGAGCTCGCCCATCACGCCGATGTAAGGCGAAAAGTTGTAGCCAACCCCGCCCTGGAGATTCCATCCATCATTGAGATACCGTCCAGTGTTGCCAACCGTCTGTGTGAAGCCGGCGCCCAGCTCAAAGGAAAAATGTGACACTTCCTGCGCGCTCATGGTTCCCATGCAAAGAAGACCGAAACAACCTATCAAAGCAAATCTATTCATTTGTCGTAACCTCATGCTGTTTAGACCGCCGTTATGCGTTTAGCGTTTCGATCCAGCAGTTAGCCAGTTGTTAGTAAGGGTTAGTCAGCTCCAGTAACTTCGGTCCAAGCTGCGATACTGCACAGCTTCGGCTAAGTGCTTGGCGGAGACCGTTTCGGAATTATCCAGATCGGCGATGGTGCGGGCGGCTTTCAAAATCCGGTCGTGAGCGCGGGCGCTCAAGCCCATGCGGCGCACGGCCATTTCGAGCGTTCGTTCACCGGCGTCGTCGAGGGCGCAGAAAGTGCGCAGCAGGCGGGCGGGGATGCGGGCGTTGTAGAATCCGCGGCGGCGCTGGATGGCGCGAGCCCCTTCCACTCGAGCACGCATATCGGAAGACGTAGCGCCGTGGTCCTTGCCGCGTAATTCTTTGTATGCGACAGCGGGGACTTCCACGTGCAGGTCGATGCGATCCAGCAGCGGTCCGCTCACTTTACTCAAGTAGCGTTGGATAATGGCGCCGGTACAGCGGCATTCGCGCGTGGGATCGGAGAAATAACCGCAGGGGCAAGGATTCATCGCTCCGATGAGGATGAAGTCGGAGGGGAAAGACAGCGTCATGTTGGTCCGCGCCAGAGTAACCGAGGATTCTTCGAGTGGCTGGCGCAACATTTCGAGGACGTTGCGAGGGAATTCGGGCAGCTCGTCCAGGAAGAGAACGCCGTTGTGAGCCAGGCTCACTTCGCCCGGGCGCGGCGTTCCTGAGCCGCCGCCGATGAGCCCGGCGTCCGAAACGGTGTGGTGCGGTGAGCGGAAGGGCCGGCGGGCCAGCAATCCAACGCCGCGAGGAAGAAGCCCCGCGACGCTGTGAATCTGCGTGGTCTCGATGGATTCCTGGAAAGTCAGCGGAGGCAGTATTCCGGGAAATCGTTTCGCGAGCATCGTCTTTCCGGAGCCGGGCGGACCGATCATCAGGACATTGTGACCGCCGGCGGCGGCCACTTCGAGCGCACGCTTGGCGCTGGTTTGGCCACGGACATCGCGAAAATCCGATAGCGCTTCGTCGCCAGCAGCGGAAGACGCGGCCGATGACTGCGTAGGCTGGAATTTGTCAGGTTGATTGAGATAACTCACCACCTCGGCCAGGTGCCGCATGCCGAAAACCCGCACGCCTTCGGTGACCGCGGCTTCGGCGGCATTATCGGTTGGGACCAGCAGATTGGGAATGCCCTGACGGCGGGCGCACACGGCGATGGAAAGCGCGCCCCGCACTGGCCGCAGCGTGCCATCGAGCGAGAGTTCACCCACCAGCATGTGCTCGTCCATGGAACTATGGGGGCGAGCCACCGTTCCCATCGCGCCCAAAATACCCAGAGCCATGGGCAGATCGAACCCCGCGCCTTCCTTGCGGACATTGGCGGGCGCCAGGTTGATGGTGATGGATTTGTTGGGATATCCGAATCCGGAATTGAGCAGCGCGGACTTGATGCGCTCCCGGCTCTCGCGCACCGCGGTGTCGGGCATGCCCACCGTAATGAAATCGCGCGAGTTACCGCCCGGGTACATATCCACTTCGACGTCGATCAGGTGCGCTTCGATTCCAAACACAGCCGCACTGCGGGTCCGGAAAAGGGCCATCGCCCAGGAAGTGGCTATTCGACGGAAAATGTCTCGCGAGTTTCGTACATTTGCTGGCCGAGGCTGTCACGCACGGCCAGCACAATGGTGTATTTTCCGAGCGCCTGGTCCTTGGCGAGGTTCAGGTCGAGCACTCCGGGCTGGTAGCGCTGCGGATAAAAGGTCTGGATTTTCTGATTGGCGGCTTGTGGCTCCGTGTAGACCACCGAGCCGTCTTCGCTGAGCACCGTAAGGCCGTATTCGATGTCGACCTGATTCTTCTCGCCCAGCTTGTAGCCGGTCATTTCGAAGCGGGCCCACACGGAATCGCCCGGGCGAAAGGCCGCGAAGCGCAATGGCTTGGCGTCGTCCTCGCTGCGCAGGAAGCGGAAATTGCGGACCACCAACGTGTCGCTCGGAGCAACGTCGCGGCCCTTGATATGAAATAAAGCCTGCTT
>JBEKLB010000085.1:0-18485 GCA_050010415.1 Bryobacteraceae bacterium
GAGGCCGAGATCGAATATGAAGATCACACCAGTCCGTCCATCTGGGTGCGCTTCGCTCTGACATCGGACCCCAGCGCGATCGATCCCGCGCTCGCCGGACGCAACGTTTACGGCCTCATTTGGACCACTACGCCTTGGACCATCCCGGCCAATGTCGGCATCGCCTATCATCCGAAGTTCGAATACGTGGCTGCCGAAGTTGGCGACGCCGTCTATATCGTCGCACTTGAGTTACTGAAGGTCACCGCGGAAAAACTCGGCTGGGTCACATCAGAGATGACCGATCCGAAGGTGATCGCTGCTTTCCCAGGTGCGAAGATCGAAGGCGCTATATTTCGCCATCCTTTTCTCGATCGCGATTCGCTCGGCGTTTTGGGCGATCACGTTACGCTCGAGCAGGGAACCGGCGCGGTTCACACGGCTCCCGGCCACGGCCAGGAGGACTTCGACGTCGGAGTCAAGTACGGGCTGCCCATCTATTGCCCGGTGGACCCGGCTGGAAAGTTCTATCACGCCGAAGGTGCGGCTGGCCGTCTTCCCGAATCGATCATCGGAAAAACGGTTTGGCAGGCGAACCCCATCGTCAGCGAGATCTTGAAATCGCACGGCGCGCTGCTAGGCGAGGAGAAGATCAAGCACAGCTATCCGCATTGCTGGCGATGCCACAATTCCACCATTTTCCGCGCCACCGAACAATGGTTCGTCGGCATGGATCGCAACGATTTGCGCGCTCGCACGCTCAAGGCGATCAAAGACGTGAAGTGGATGCCCTCCTGGGGCGAGGAGCGCATGTCCAACATGATCGCCACCCGGCCCGATTGGTGCATTTCGCGCCAGCGTGTCTGGGGTGTTCCCATCATCGCGTTCTACTGCGAAAACTGCCAGGAACCGATGACGGACAAGAAGGTTCTCGATCGCGTGGTGGAACTTTTCCGTGAACATACCGCGGACGTCTGGTATGACCGATCAGCCGCTGAGCTGATTGGTTCGGGCGTTTCCTGCGCGCGTTGTGGCAAAGGTGAATTCCGCAAAGAAAGCGATATTCTCGATGTCTGGTTTGATTCCGGCTCCAGTCATCTTGCCGTGCTCACTCCGGAAAATGGGCTCCCGTGGCCTGCCAATATGTATTTGGAGGGAGGCGATCAATATCGTGGTTGGTTCCACAGTTCGCTTCTCGTTGGCGTCGCACTGAAGGGCGCAGCGCCGTATCGCGAGTGCGCCACCAATGGCTGGACGCTCGACGACAAAGGCCGCGCTATGTCGAAATCGCTCGGCATCGGCGTCGAGCCGGAGCAAGTGATTTCCAAACACGGCGCCGACGTGCTGCGCCTGTGGGTGTCTTCGGTCGATTTCGTCGAAGACGTTCGCCTTTCGAACACCATCCTCGAAAGGGTCAGCGAGGCCTACAAAAACTTCCGCAATAAGGTCTTCAAGAATGCACTCGGCAATCTGTACGACTTTAATCCGGACCTGGATGCCGTGCCCGGTGATAATCTCGCTGAAGTGGACCAGTGGATTCTGCTGAAAGCCGAAGAATTAGTCGCAAAATGCCGTGTCTGGTACGACGAATATGCCTTCCATAAAGTCTACCGGGCGTTTTACGATTTCGCTACCACCGATCTGAGCGCCGTTTGGGTTGATATCGTCAAGGATCGTCTGTATACCGCCGGTGCCCGCTCCCTCTCGCGCCGTTCTGCCCAAACCGCTCTTTATCGGATCATCTACGCGCTGGTTCGTCTGCTCGCGCCGGTGTTGTCTTTTACCTGCGAAGAAGTCTGGGGCTACTTATGCAAACCGGCCGGCAGCCCCGACAGCGTGCATCTCGCCTTGTTGCCCGAACCCAGTGAAATGACCCAGGGAATCACGATGCTGCAACGGGAACGCCTGGTTCATTGGGACAACTTGATGCTGGTCCGCGATCAGGTTTTGAAGGCGCTCGAAGTGGCGCGAGAAGAGAAAAAGATCGGTAAATCGCTGGAAGCCAAAGTAGTATTGACGGCCGGCTTCGATCTTCACCCAGTGCTCGGTCAGTACGAGTCCGATCTGCCGGCGTTGTTCATCGTCTCCCAGGTACGTTTGGAGCAGGGAACCGAAAACGGTGTTTCAGTCGAAATCCAGCGTGCCGAAGGCGTCAGATGCGAGCGCTGCTGGAAATACACGCTGGATGTCGGCAGCGATCCCGAATTCCCGACCATTTGCGCGCCGTGCAGCGGCGCGATCAAGTAATGCGTCAACGGCTGCTTCCTTTCCTCATCGCCGCCGTCGTGGTGTTGCTGGACCGTATCAGCAAGGGCCTCATCAGGACCAACATTTCGTCCTACGATACCGTCAGCGTTATTCCTGGCCTGTTCAATATTGTCCACACGGAAAATCCGGGCATCGCCTTCGGCATGCTCGCGACGCTTACGGGTGTCTGGCGCGACGTTTTGCTCATCGGATTTTCCTCGGCTGTGCTGATCGCGATTTCCGCGATGCTTCTGCGGCCATCGAGCCAGCGCGACTCCCTGCTGCGCGTTGCGCTGGGTTTCATTCTGGGCGGCGCGTTCGGAAACCTGTATGATCGAATTGTCAACGGCACGGTGACCGATTTTGTCGAAGTCCACGCCGGCGCGCATTATTTTCCGGCCTTCAACGTCGCCGACAGCGCCATCACCGTTGGCGCTTGCCTGCTGCTGCTCGACATGTGGTGGGCCAAGGAGCGAAAAGTAAGCCATGCTTCCGAAGCTAATATCGATCGGTAGTTTCTTTATTCCGACTTACGGAACGCTGGTGGCCATCGGATTTTTGGCTGCGCTCGGGGTCACCATCCGTCTGGGGAAGCGGGCTGGCCTTCCGAACGAGCTGGTAACCAACCTGGCCATCTATTGCGCGCTCGCCGGACTGGCCGGCGCCAAGCTGTTCATGATCCTGTTCGATTTCCAAACCTATTGGAACGATCCGCGATCGCTGTTCTCGCTGAGTACGCTGCAAGCCGCGGGGGTTTATCAAGGCGGTTTCCTTGTCGCGTTCGTCACCGCAATCCTCTACATGCGCCAGCAGCGTTTGCCGAGCCTCGCCACCTGCGACGTCTTCTCGCCCGGTATCGCGCTCGGCCAATCCATCGGACGCATCGGCTGTTTTTCGGCGGGATGCTGTTGGGGCACCGCGACGCATGTGCCCTGGGCCGTCACCTTCCGCAACCCGCAGGCCGCCGATCTGACCGGCGTGCCCTTGGGCATTCCGCTGCATCCCACGCAACTTTACGAGTGCATCGCCGACGCTGCGATTTTCGCTTTCCTTTATTTTCGAATCGGCAAGGCGCACACCTCGGGCGCCATTCTCGGGTGGTATCTCGCGCTTTATTCCTCCGCGCGCTTCCTCATCGAGTTCTTCCGCTTCCACGAGCAGGGCCTGCACCTGGGGCTCTCATACACCCAGTGGATTTCGCTCGCAACGCTCGCCGCCGGCATTAGCTTGCTGAGCGCGCCCATTTTTCGATCGCCTCGAGCAGCCGCTTCGATGGGCAAGGCTTCGTAAGGAACTCGTCCACCGGCAGATCGGGATCCACTTGGCCGCCGGACAGCACGATGATCCGCGCCTTCCCCGCGATACCTTGAATTAACCGCAGGCCATCCCCGGGTTCCGGAAGGCGCAGATCCATCACCACGAGAGGACACCCCTGCCATCGCTCCAGCGCTTCGGACGCATCTTGCGCGGTAATCACTTCATGGCCGGCGTGCTCCAGAATCTGTTTACGCATTTCGAGCTGGCTGGTGTCGTCTTCCACCACCAGAATCCGGGCCATCAGGCAAACTCGATGCGGGCGATCACCAATTGCGGCATTTGGTTATTCCAGCCGCTCGGAATGGCATCGAAGGGCATACGGAAGGCTCGCGTTTCGCCGGGTTTCAGGCCCGTCACTACGATTGGAACGCGCTCGCGCAGGATTACCTCGCCGAAGGAATTGTAAAAGACGCAGGTCACCTCGACATGCTCCACGGTGCGGCTGCCGGCATTGGCAATCTTGCCCTCAATCTCAGTCACCGTTTGCCCGACGTAACTTTCGGTGGCCTTCATAGTGACATCGGAGAGCTGCAGGTTTCGAACGTACGCCTTGGCATCCGAGGAGAGCGGCGCTGCCGCGGCTTCGACATGCGGGCGGTTGACGAACCAGATCAGACCGCCGGCTAAAACCAGAGCGATCGCCAGGAAAATATAGATGCCGGTTTTACTGCCCACTGACAGTCATCTCCCGGATCAGCAGCGTCGGCGACGCCACTGAGCCCCGAAACTCCAGGTCGGAGCCCGCAGCCTCCACGTCCAGCAGCATTTGCCGCAGATTCGCCGCGATAGTGATCTCAGAAACAGGATACGCGAACTCGCCGTTCTCAATCCACAGGCCAGCCGCGCCACGGGAATAATCGCCGGTCACGACATTGACCCCCTGACCGATCAGCTCCGTCACATACAACCCCTGTCGAATTCCGCGGATGATTTCCTCGGGCGAGCGCTCCCCCTTTTCGAGAAAGAAATTGCCGTGTCCAACGCCCGCGTTTCCCGTGATGCCGCGCGCCGCGTTGCCGGTGGTGCGCAGCCCCAACTTTCGAGCGGTGTAGCTATTGAGCAGATAGCTTCGGAGCACACCGCGATCGATCACCACGGTGCGGCGCGACGGCACGCCTTCGTCATCGAACGGCGAGGTGCCGAATAATCCGGGGAGGCAACCGTCGTCGATCACGGTTACATTCTCGGACGCCACGCGCTCGCCCAATTTGCCGGCCAGGAAGGACGCTTTGCGATAAATGGAATCGCCCTCAACCGCATCGAAGATGTTGCCGAGCAGGGATCGCGCCGTGACTGAATCGAAGATCACGGGCACTTTCTGGGTGGGCACTTTGCGGGCGCCTAAGCGCCGAACGGTGCGTTCCGCGGCCCGTCGTCCCACCGCGGCTGGGCTATCCAGTTTGGAATGGCTGCGCGCCGATGAGTACCAAAAATCACGCTCCATCGATTCACCCTGGCGAGCCACCGGCGTGGTACTCAAGGAGCAACTGCTGGTTCGATAGCCGCCGAAAAATCCGCGCGAGTTGGCGAACACGCGCTGACCGGAATGCGCGTTGAAGGAAGCGCCCTCGGAATTTGTAATGCGCGGATCCCAGGAAAGCGCGGCCTCTTCGGTTTCGAGCGCTTCTTTGATGCGTGCGGGCGTGTCGATATTTTGGATGTCGTCGGAATAGAGATCGAGATCGCCCGGCAAAGATCCCAGCTCGGAAGGGTCGGGCAGATCGGCAAAGGGATCTTCGGTCGAGATCTGCGCGATCTCGAGCGCCGATTTCACCATCTGGAGCACGCCGTCGCTCGAGAGGTCCGAGGTGTGGGCCGATCCCACGCGCTTGCCAACCAAAACGCGCAGTCCAGCGCGGCGCGATCCGGCGTCCTTTAATGTTTCCAGGTTGCGCATGCGCACGTGCGCCGAAAATTCCTGGCCTTCAGCGAGGGTGCACTCTGCGTCCGTGGCCCCGCGATCGAGCGCGAGACGCACGGCCTGACGGGCCAGATCGATCATCCGGCCGTGCCGCCCACCGTCATGCGGTCAATCTTGATGGTCGGAATTCCTACGCCCACCGGCACGCTCTGCCCTTCTTTGCCGCACAGGCCCATGCCTTCATCCAGCTGCAAGTCGTGGCCCACCATGCTGACGTGTTTGAGAGCTTCCGGGCCGTTCCCAGTCAGCATGGCGCCGCGCACCGGACGAGTGATGCGCCCGTCTTCGATCAAATAGCTCTCCGACGCGCTGAACACGAAATTCCCGCTGGTGATATCCACCTGGCCGCCGCCGAAATTCGCGCAATAGAGGCCGCGCGGGGTGGAACGGATGATATCTTGCGGGTCGCTCTCGCCGGCCAGCATGAAGGTGTTCGTCATGCGCGGCATGGGAATATGCTGGTAGCTTTCCCGCCGCCCGCTACCCGTCGTTTTGGATCGCAACAGGCGGCTGGATAGTTTGTCGAACAGATAGCCGCGCAAAATGCCCTTCTCAATCAGGACGTTCTCCTGCGTGGCAGCGCCTTCGTCGTCCACGTTGAGGGATCCGCGGCGGTTGCGAATGGTGCCGTCGTCAATGACGGTACACAGCGGGCTTGCCACCTGCTGGCCGATCCGGCCGCTGAAAGCCGACACCTGCTTGCGGTTAAAATCCGCTTCCAGGCCGTGGCCCACCGCTTCGTGCAGTAAGACGCCCGGCCATCCAGGACCCAGCACCACCGTCATCTCGCCGGCCGGCGCGGGGGCCGCGCCCAATTGCACGATGGCTTGCCGAACCGCTTCGCGCGCGAAATGTTCCGGAGTCTTCTCGGTTTCGAAAAACTCCAGGCCCACGCGCCCGCCGCCGCCGGAATAGCCGCGTTGGGCCACCTCATCGCCTTCCCGCGCCAGCACCGATACTCCCAGGCGAGCCAGCGGTTGCCGGTCTGTACTCAGAACGCCGTCGCTGGTGGCGACCAGCACCTCACGCACGCTATCAACGTAGCTGGCCTGCACTTCAAACACGCGACGGTCCGCGGCGCGAGCAGACCGGTCCGCGCGCTTGACCAGTTCCACGCGGTCCGCCAAGCTGGTTTCCGATGGCGACGTAGCGATCGGATAAAGGTCGTGCCCGCGCGCCCCGTTCCCTCCGTTCCTGGTGAAACCCGTTTTGTCGACCTTCGCAGGCCCATTGGCGATGCAGGCCGCCACGCGAGCGGCTTTGCGGATTTTCTCCCGGCTCAAGTCGTCGCTGTACGCATAACCTGTGCGCTCACCCGATATGACGCGCACGCCCACTCCCAGGGACACGCCTTGCACCGCGCTCTTCACGATGGATTCGTCGATGCTCAACTGGCTGGTTGCCAGGCATTCGAAGTACAAGTCTGCGTAGTCCCCCCCGGCTGCCAGCGCTTCGGAAAGATAGGACTCGAGATCGTGCTCCGTGATGCCAAACTTCTGGCCAAAGAAAGAATCGGAGAGAGGCATGCGTGTAATTCCAGCGTAACATTGGGGGGACGGAGCGGTAGGGGATTGGCGGGACTGCATCGTCTGTTTGCACCCGGGCGGGGAGTCTGTCACACTCTAGCTTGATGCCAGGACGCCCTCCCCCGCGAGCGATTGGCGCGTGTTTGGCGCTGTTGTTGCTACCCGCCGAATCACACCCGCAATCGGTGTTGCTGGCCGACGGTATTTCGTCCAAGGCTTTCGAGGGATCCCTGGCCCCGTTTCCTTCCGCCGAAAAGCTCTCCTACGATATCGAATGGCGATTGATCTACGCGGGCAGCGCTCAGTTGAGCCTGGAGCCAAAACCGGGAGATCCCCGCAAGTGGGATTCCAAATTGCAAGTGGAATCGGGTGGTCTGGTCTCCAAACTTTACACCCTCCGAGACACCTATGACATCGGAATGGATGAAGGCTTTTGTACCACCGCTACGCAGTTCGATTCCACGGAGGGGAAGCGCCACCGCAACATCAAGGTGGTCTACGATCACGTGCGCGGCAAGGCCAGCGCCGTAGAGCGCGATCTCAACAAGAACGCTGTGATCAAGAGTTCGGAAGTTGATATTCCGGCTTGCACCATGGATGTCGTGGCCGGGCTGTACAAGCTGCGCCTGGACAAGCTGGAGCCGGGCCAAAGCAAACAAGCGCCGATGAGCGACGGAAAGAAGGCTGCGTATGTCCGCGTGGAAGCGCAGGGTCGTGAACAAGTGAAGATCAAGGCGGGAACATTCGATACCATCCGCTACGAGGTTTTCCTGTTCAACGGCGTCCTTTATCCCCGCAAAGCCGACATGTTCGTATGGCTGACTGACGACGCGCACCGGCTGCCGGTACAGATCCGCGCCCGCATGAGTTTCCCGGTGGGCATGATCACCTTCGAGTTGACCAAGGACGAGCACCCGTAGCAACTCTCGCTCGACCGCGCGGTGCCGCTCAAGGTTGGACGGAGTAGACCGAGACTGAACCAGAGCCGCCCTCCGCGACGTATTTTCCGGTTGGCGAGAGCGAGAGGACAAACGGGGTCGTCATCGTTGTTGCTTCTTTCAAATCTCTGCCCCAAAGCTCTTTTTGCTGGAATCCGCCCCATGGCATCGTTAGCTCCCCCCAGGATGCAATTTCTTTTCCTGTACGAACGTTCCAAAGGAGACGCCGCTGCGGCACGCTGTAGTCGTTGTTCATGTCCAGAAACACCCAGACCTTTCCCTGGTGCGATACGTATTTCGAGTCCGTGATGGCCAACAGGTCGCCACCAGCGCTAGCGATCCCTTGCCAATCGACAGCTACCTTGTCGATCTCCACAGTCTTTGCGCCGGTCCGGGTGTCCCAACATGCCGGGTCGGCGCCGAGTTTTTCTGCGCGAAGGTTTCCGCTACAAACTAGCCTGCCCCGATCGGAAAAAAGGAGGCCACCCTCAAGAGTAGACAGCGCATCCCACATCCAGTGTTGCTTGATCTCATGATCCCGGGCGGCCACCAACTCGATAGTTGAGTGGGCCTGCGGCTTCGAGTAGGTTTGGACCGCCAGCGTGTCCTGCTCCGGCGATGTGTCGAGCACATCAGCTGGACCGTCTATCATCCAACTGTCAATCAGAGAACAGTCGGACCCGACGATCAGCATCTCCGCCTTATCTCTGAAATAAATAACCATGCGATCACCGCTGAGAAAGCCCCCGAACTCCGATTCTTTGGGAAAAGCACAAGGGGCTGTTCCGTCAATCCGAAACATGACCGGCGCCAGGCTTCTCGTCACTAAAATCGCGCCGGACGGCGACCACACGATATTGTTTTCGGATGGCAAAGGGTAGGCCCTTGCGTTCAGCTCAAATTCGCGAAGAGCGGTTTGAGGTTGAGCGAGCGCCACAACAACCACGTGTCGAGGCCGAGGGTCGAAATTCCAGCGCGATCCGAAGCCGAGGGCAACCTTGGTCTCGTCGGGGGAAAAGCGGATTCCCCAAACCTGCGCCACTGTGTCCGCCTGGTGATCTGTGAATTTCGAAAGGTCCAGATCCCAAAGTTTTCGCCGCCCTCCCGATCCCGAGAGGAGTGCGGTGCTGATCGCTATCAGAGCCGCGGCCCGAATCTGCTTCATTCAACCTAATTATGGCCGATCAATCCGGCCACCGATGGTTTAACCGCAAGAATCGGATAGTTCTCGCCGACGGCTCCGCGTAGCATTGGATTATGATTGCACTTCAGATGACGGTACTGGAAGCGAACTATTGGGACGCTGTCGCCGGGCGTGACCGGGCGATGGACGGCGTGTTCTTCTACGCAGTGATGTCCACAGGGGTCTATTGCCGTCCGTCCTGCCCCTCCAAGCGTCCGCGCCGCGAAAACGTGGTCTTCTTTCGCGCCAGGGATGCGGCCGAACGTGCTGGCTTCCGCCCCTGCAAACGCTGCAAACCGGAGACCACCGATCAGCGCGATCGCAACGGGCAACTGGTGGAAAAGGTGTGTCGCTATATCGATACGCACCCCGACCAGCCGGTCACGCTGGAAGCCCTGGGACGCGCGCTCGGCATCAGCCCTTTCCATTTGCAGCGCACGTTCAAGTCGCTCACCGGAATCACGCCGCGCGCTTACGCCGATTCGCGCCGCCTGAAATCGTTCAAGGCTGGATTGCGCGAAGGGCACTCGGTTACGCGCTCCATGTACGACGCAGGCTACGGATCGAGCAGCAGACTCTACGAACGGGCGTCGTCACAATTGGGAATGACGCCCGCGCGCTACCAGAAGCAGGGTTCGGGCGTGACCATGCATTACACCATCGCGCCTACGCCGATTGGCAAAATGCTGCTGGCGGCCACGGAGCGAGGCATCTCTTCGATCCATTTTGGAGATGCGGCCGAAACGTTGGAGGGAAATCTGCGCAGTGAGTATCCCAAGGCGGAGATCATCCGGTCTGACCGCAAACTCGCCGGGCAGGTGAAGACTCTGCGCGCGATTCTGCAAGGAGAATCCAATGCGCCTCTGCCGCTGGACATTCAGGCCACCGCGTTTCAGCGACGAGTTTGGGAAGCATTGCAAGCCATTCCGCGCGGCGAGACGAAGTCCTATAGCAAGATCGCGGCGGACATCGGCCATCCCAAAGCCGCCCGCGCCGTAGCACGCGCTTGCGCTACGAATCCGGTGGCAGTCGCCATTCCCTGTCATCGCGTGGTGCGCGAAGACGGCGCCTCGGGAGGCTATCGCTGGGGCGTCGAGCGGAAGCGGAAGCTTCTGGCGTTAGAAGCGGCCAAGTGAGCGCGCGGTGGGGTTCCAGGACTCCTAAGGGGAATCGCTGCTAGAGTGTCAAAATTACCCGCAAACGACAGAAACTAAAGTACTAAATCTCCGTTAAATCGCGCGCTTGCTTCACTTTTTCCACTTTGCCGTGCGATACTGGGTCCAGAGAGCCGCGAGAAAAAATGAACCAGTTAAGCGAGGCCGTTACTCGCTATCACAAAATCCTGGAAGGCGACCACTACAAAAATCTTTCCTGGGCACACGAACTCCAGGAACGCATGAAGGCGCACAATTTGGTCGCCAGTGGGAAGCCTGTATCTCCGGTTCTGCGTCCGCATTTTATCACGCGCAGACAATACGCGGGGTTAGTCAAGGCAGTTGAGTCGTTCTCCATTTCGCTGCAACGCATCCAAGCCAAGGCGCTGGGAAGTCCGGCACTGCTGGCGCGCATGGAATTGTTGCCCGCCGAAAAGATGCTGGCGGCCGTGGATCCTGGATATTCGTTCCCCGCCGTCACTTCGCTGCTGGATACAAATATCAACAACGGAACGTTGCGCTTCTCACGCTACATCCCCGATACACCCACTGGTGTCGCGTATGGCGAGACACTAGCGGATATCTTTTACGATGCGGCGCCGGTGAAGGAATTCCGCAAGCGTTACCGCTTGGAAAAGTTGCCGGGCGCCAAATACCTGCTACAGGCCATTCTGAAGGCCTACAAAGAGTGGGGCGGCAAGAACAAGAAACCGAACATCGCGATTCTCGAATTCCGCCAGCCTTTTCAGGCAGCAGAGTCGGGTGAGAGTGCGATCATCGCGGAATTGTTCCGCCGCGAAGGTTTGGCTGTGGAGGTGGTCACTCCCGAGCAGCTCGAATATCGGAATAATGTTTTGCGCCACGGCGATTTCGCCATCGACTTGATTTTCCGCCGGGTGAAAGTGCAGGAATTCCTGGTGCGGTTTGACCTTTCGCATCCCCTGCTGCGCGCCTATCGCGACCAGGCCGTATGCATGGTCAACAGCTTCCGTTCGGAGTTGGCCCAGAAGAAAGCGATCTTCGACCTGCTCACCGATGAAGAGATCACCGCCGATTTCCCCGCGGCGGAGCGCAAGGCCATCAAGGAATTCGTGCCGTGGACACGCGTGGTGCAGGAAACCAAGACCAAGTATCGCAACCGGACCGTCGATCTTCCCGACTTTATTCTGCATAACCGCAATAAGCTGGTGCTGCGGCCCAATGACGACGGCGCCGATCAGCAATCTTTCCGCGGCTCGGAAGTAGACGAAGCCGTCTGGGAGAAAGCCGTGCGCTCGGCCCTGCGCAATCCTTACGTGGTGCAGGAAGCTTTGGATCCGGTGGTAGATGTTTTCCCGGTGCTGCAATACGGCCATCTTGAGATGCAGAAGATGCGAGTGGACGTTCACCCGCATTCCTATCTGGGCAAGGTGCAAGGCTGTTCCAGCTGGCTGACGGCAGTTGGTCCGTCGGGATTCTCCACGCTCTCCGGGATCGCTCCGACGTTCATTCTCGAACAAAAATAACCGATCCAAACCAATGGGCCACCTGGTACCTGCCGGGCCATAGGACTATTTCACGCTGAGAGTTCCCGTGGTATTTTATTTTGATCACTCATGGAGTTCTCGCGATTTGCAACATGGGCGACAGTTTTAGCTGTCACATTGATCTGCGCGTCCCTGGCCAACGCAGACCAGATCAACGTGCGGTTCAGCGGGATCATCAATCTCAGCAACGCGCCAGGCGTGGTGGTCGGGGAAAGTTTTTCCGGTGGATTTAGTTACTCGACCAACGATCTGTTCGAGACATCGGTAGATGGCTTGTATGAATATTCGATGGTTTCTCCCGAAGACAGCCTGTTCGTTTCGGTAGGCGGGCTGGAAGTTTCGCTCGCTCCGCCGGTCAATGGGATGACCATCGATGTCGGACAAGGGCCGGTGTTTATCGATCCCAACCCCGATCAGGATTACTTCTCCATTCAGACTTCCTCCACCAGCGCCAGCCGAATTTCGATCCAATTGCTGGGAGACCTGGCATTCCTGACATCCAGCGCACTGCCCGATCCATTCAACGCAGGCGATGTCACGCTAGGCCCCGAGTCGCTGCCTTCGAGCGTCAGTATCTTTTTCGGCCCAACTTCGGCGGGTGGCAACATAACGGAAATTTCAACTGTCCCCGAGCCGCGCGGTATGGCGTGGGTGGGTTTAGCGCTGCTTGCGCTGGCCGCTGTGGTCTCCCGCCGCTCATCTATACTTTCTCGATCGTAATCTTCGACCGAAGATTCGCCACGCCCGCGGTGTAGCGCGAATCCACCACGGCAAATTTCACGGCGTCGTCCACCCAATCGTGAGCGGTGCCGTCGGAATCGTGCGACGCAGCGGTGATGGTGTATTCGCCTGGGCACAGGTCGCAGCGGAACGCGAATTCGATCCGCATGCGGGTTCCAGCCGGGCAACTTCCGGTGCTCACTTTCTCCAGCTCCGTATTGGTGCCGTACACCGCTAATCCGATGCGGGTGCGAAGCATGATGCCGATCACGGGCTCTTCCACCGCGTCGTGGTAGCGTACCGTGACGCGCACCGTTGCGTTTTCGCCGCTCTGCCAAACCGCGCTTGGGCTGCCATCGGCGCCCAGCGTTTCGAGCGACAGAATTTCGGCGCGGCCGTCGCCTCGCCGCGTTTCGGGGCGCATGGGACTTTTCAGCGTGGTCCCCCAGGCTCGGACTTTTTCGGCGATACTGGCGCGGTACGCATCCAGCACCTCGCGCGGATCGCCTCTGCGCTCGAGCGCCCCCGCGTCCAGCCACCAGATTTCGTCGCAGAAAGACTGCAACAGATCCAGCTCATGCGAGACCATCAGCACGGTGCTGCCGCCGCTTCTGAGCCGCGAGATGCCTGCCAGTGCACGTGCGCGCACCAGAGCGTCGTGCTGCGCGAGCGAATGTTCCAGCGCCAAAATATCTACCGGCGAAAGTTGCAGCGCATCCCCAAGGCCAAGGTAACGGCGTTCGCCTGGCGCGATCACTTCTCCCGCTTCGGGCTGCGCCGCTCCTGACGCCAGGCGCAGCAGAGCGGCCTTACCTGAGCCTTTCTCGCCGATAATACCGATTACCGAGCCACTGGGAGCCGAAACCGTCAGATCGCGCAACGGCGGGAAGCGCACGCCGCGAAACTCTATCGCCATGCTAGATAGAATAACGCTTGATACTTGCATTCCTCATCGCAGTCACAATTCCGGCCACAGGTTCGGTCCGGTTGCCGCCGGGCGTGACGGAAATTCCTTCCGAAATTAAGCTCCCGGAAGGCGCGCACGACGTGATGATCACGGGCCATGGCAGCACGCTGCATGTCGCCGCCAACTTTCAAGGCCGTGCCATTTTCAGCTGCCAGGGCTGCCAGCGTATCCACTTCGCGAATTTTGCTATCGACGGAAACCGCGCGGCGCTCGAGAAGCCGATGCCTTTTGCTCCCTCCGCCAAATCTTTCGCCAGCGTATTCCCCAACAACGGCATTCTCATCGAAGAGTCCGACGGCGTTTCGATCGAGCATGTCGATTTCGCCAATATTACCGGCTTCGCCGCGCTCATCAGCCATTCCAAAAATGTCACCATCGATCACGTTGCGGTAAAGGACAGCGGATCGCGCAATGCCAAAGGGCGCAACAATACCTCCGGCGGAATTCTGCTGGAAGAAGGAACGGAGGAGTTCACGGTCGCCGATTCTTCCTTCAGCAACATTCGCGGCAACGGGGTCTGGACGCATTCCCGCTCGCCGCGCAACCGTAACGGCAAAATCCTGCGTAACCAGTTCAGCGAGATCGGCCGGGATGCGATTCAAGTGGGCCACGCGGTTGCTGTCGAAGTGGCGGACAATCGCGGGACACGCATCGGATTTCCTGTCGAGATTATCGATGTCGAAAACGCGGGCACTCCGGTTGGTATCGACACGGCCGGCAACGTGGAGCAATCCAGCTACGAACGCAATCGCTTCGAAGAGATCAACGGCAAATGCATCGACCTGGACGGCTTCCATGACGGGGCCGTGCGAGGCAACATTTGCATCAATCGCCGGCCGCCGGAGGACTATGCGTTCGGCCACTTTGGGATCGTGTTCAACAACGCCAACGTCGACATGCGGTCGCAAAATATCGTGGTGGAAGCGAACCAACTGGACGGCATGAAGTTTGGCGGCATCTTCGTGATCGGCACAGGGCATAAAATCCTGCGCAATCGCATGCTCCACATCAACACGGCGCACTGCAACGAAAATCGCGCGAAGTTCGGCTGCTCGGCGCTGGGCGAGCCGGAGGTGCTCGAAACCGGCATTTACCTGGGCAGCCACGCGGAGCATCCCGATGCCGCGCGCGGCAATTTGATTGAAGGCAACACCATCTCCGGCTGGAAAATGAAGACGCGCTGCATCCAGGCCGCGCCGGGCGTCAAATTGGAGGACAACACCATCCGCAAGAACGTTTGCACCAACGAATAACGGCTTCCCCGCTCAACGCGTCCCGACCGCGAATGCGTTTCCGCGGCAGCCATTCACTTCCAGGCTCACGGCCGCCAAACGGGGCGCATCGGCTGGCCAACGAAGGTTCACCTGGTTCGGACCTCGGCTCTCGTAAGGTACGGGACGATCGCCGACAAAAACACGGACTGTGTCACTGGGTGCGCCGAAGTTTAGCCCGTAGATAGAAATCAGCCGGCCGGGTTGGAGGGGCGGTTGCTGAAAACTTGCCGCGTCGACAATCCCCTGCGCGTTGATGAGCGGCGGTTGAATACGATCGAACGCTTCTTCAGCGATGCGCGCGGTCTGGGGCACATTTGAAACCAGGACGGCCCACGCGGCCACGGCGGGAAGCACGGCCGCCGCGGCGATCGCCACCTTGTTTACCCGAGCCAAGAGCAAAAGAATCGTCACCAGAGTGATGGCCCGTCCCAGCCAGGTGTCCCAAGACGCGCCAAATCGAAGTGCGATATGCCGCGGCCCTGGCGCGGCGCGGATCAACTGGAATCCGATGGGATCACTCTCCAGGGTTGTTCCAGGTGAGCTTGTTCCCGATACTCGCCAGCCAGCATCGTAGTTCGCTTTGAGCAGCACCGCCTCTCGCGGACCCAGGTTTATGTCGAAGGAAGCTTCTCCCGGCGAAATGCGATGGACTGCCACGGGATGCTTGCCCTCGGCCCAGTTCACATAGGCTTCCAGAAACTTGAGATCGGCTGTCGAAGCCAGCCGGGGGAGTTGGGCCAGCCCGTCAAGATCCACCACGGCCGCTTCGTGAGCTTCGAAATTCGGGACGCGATGAACCACGTCGCCCGTGCCGTCATCCCATGCGGTTGGCATGGCGGCAAATTTGTCCGGATTGGAATACCAATGAAAATAATCCTGGGACGTGGCTCCGTGAACCACGAACCAGGGAACATTCAATGCGCGTAGCCACAGCTCGGCCAGGCGTTCAGAGTCCGCTTCACATCCCATCGCGACTTGCCGTTCCGCGGCAAAGATCAGGAAGTTGGTCGGGTCTTGTCCCGAGCCGCCCACCTGCGCAACGTCGGTCCACAGGTTGAGGTTACTGTCCAACTCGCCCGAGGCCAGCACTCGCGCTCCATTCGCATGCCCCTCAAGCCACATGGCGGTTTGATAGAGCGGAGTGGCGCGCGGGTCTTCGCTCTTCGGTTCCAGTTTCCAGGAATGCGTGATAAATCGAAATGAGACCGCCGTGCCAGCGGCGATCAATACGGCTGCGGCCACGGCTTGGGCTCGCCGGGGCGCCAACGAAAGCAGGCCCGCGATCAACAGCGCGAACGCTGCACAGAACTCGAGCGTGTAACGGTGGGGCAACGGCAGCAGGTAATTCCCCGCCAGCAGGTAGCCGACAACCACCAGCCCGGAGAGTGCGAACCACACGGCGGCCAGCGCAACTGGGGACGGAATGCGCCGCCACAGGGAAACCCCCAATATGATCATGGCCGCCGCGATGATCATCCAGGTGACGCCGCTCCAGGGCGCCGCCAGCATGGTGTGCCGGAACACCATGCTGTTGAATAATTTCGAGGAGACGAAATAAGACGGCGTCATCCAGAACGCTGAGATCCCATAGGCGACGCCGGTGAATCCAACCACCGGGACCAGCGCTGGTTTGACGCCGACATCCCGCCAGCGTGCCAGCACTAAGCCCGGGACGGCGAAACCGAGCCCGATCATCCCGGGCCAGCTGGTCAGGAACGCACCGCCGGCCAGAACTGAGGCGAGCGTCCAGCGGTTGCGCCAGGCGGCAGTCAGCGCCGCGAGCGTCAGCGGAATGGCCAAGGCATGCGGCGCTTCATCATAGCCAACCAGCGCCAAATAGCTCCAGGGCGCATATGCGTAGGGATGAGCCAGAGCCCGCACCTTTGCCAGCAGGTAGATGGGAGAAGGGAATACGGCGTACGACAGAGCGGCGAATATTGCGAGGAATCGCGAACCGAACAACTGGCGTGCGAAAAGATACAAGCAAGCCGGCGCCAGCGCATATCCGATACCGCTGATCAGATGAAATGCGCGGCCGATCGACAGAAAAGGAACCAGTGCAACCAGCGAGGGAAAGACCGGCGGATATAGATAATGGAAGGGCGAGCCGCCATATTGCAGCGCGTTCCACATGGAGCTGCGATCGCGAAACATCCGGGCGATGCCGGTGTAAAGGTATCCGTTATTCCACGGCTGGTCCGAAAAGTCCATGATGGCCCACGGGCCAAGCAGCAGCAGATCGGCGATAAAGAGGGCCGCCGCAATCCACAGATCGAGTTTGACGGGGCTTTCAGATCCGGCCGGACGTGGCAAGCGACCAATTGTCGCATGCTGAGCCGCCTGCGCTCCACCCTCTGACATCGCACTCCGGTAGCGCGCTTGTGCGACCTTTAGTTTATGGATGAAGGCAGCTCCGTCAGCGAGCGCATGCGCGCCGATTGGAACCAACGCGCAAGGGAAGACGCGCATTATTACGTTGCATTTGGAGGGCGGGATCAGGATGAGGCGGAGTTTCTGGCCACGGCCGCCGACGTTTTGCGGTCCATCGAAGCGGAGCTGAAGCGGCTGCCGGCGAAAGCCAACCGCCGGGCTTGGCGAGCGCTCGAAATCGGATGCGGGCCCGGCCGTCTGGTAAAAACCTTGAGCCGCCACTTCGGCGAAATCCACGGCGTGGACGTCTCCGACGAAATGATTGTGCTGGCTCGCGAGCGGCTGGCCGATATTCCCCACGCCCATTTCCATGCGAACAATGGCTCCAGCTTGGGCCAGTTCGCGGACGATTCGTTTGAGTTCATTTACTCTTACGCGGTTTTCCAGCACATCCCCAGCCGCGACGTAGTGGCCGAATACATGCGCGAAACCGCGCGAGTGCTCAAGCCCGGCGGCGTTTTTCATGGCCAATTTAACGGCTTGGCGCATCCCGGTGACGCCAATACCTGGAGCGGCGTGTCGTTCTCGGCTGCCGACATCCGTGCGTTCACGCGTGATCACGGCCTCGAGCTCTTGAACCTGGACGGCGAGAACACGCAATACATGTGGACCACGTGGCGCAAGCCGCTTTCCTCCCAAGCCGTTTCCGGGGAGCTCTCGCCCGCCATTCGCAGAGTTACCAACGCCTACACCGGCGAGCCGCTCATTCCTCAACACGGACGCCACGCCGCGCTGTCACTCTGGGTGAACCACCTGCCGGCCGGCTGCGATCTCAACAGTATCGAGGTGCTGGTGGAGGGCGAGCCTGGCGTGCCCATCTATGTGGGCCCGGCCGATTCGGAGGGTCTGCAGCAGGTGAACGCCTGGCTTCCCGATCGGGTTCGAACGGGACTGGTGCCAGTGGAGCTTCGGATTCTCGCGAAAGACGGCGGTCAGCCGCTCCGCCTCTCCGCGATTGCCCGCGTGATTCCTCCCGGACCGTTGGTGCCGCGCATCGTGTCCATCCGGGACGGTGTCAATCTGGTGGTCGAAAACGCCACCAGCACGGGCCTGCTCAAGATTCACCTGGAAGAAGCGAACTTGCCCGATTCAGTGAGCGCCAGCGTGGACGATCAGCCGGTGGAACATCTTGGGCTGTTGCGCACCGATCCGCGCCCGCCGCGCTACGAATTGAACCTGGAATTGCCCCGTGGCTTGCCGCCTGGCCCCCACACGCTGCAGATCCGGGTAGGCCCGCGGCGCGTCCTTCCGGCAACTATCGTAGTCCGTTCGTAACGGCAATAAATTACTTGACTCACCTTTT
>JBEKLB010000086.1:0-29874 GCA_050010415.1 Bryobacteraceae bacterium
CACGTTGAACTCCAGCTTCCAGCGCCGACCATCGCGCGCCACGGACCACAGCTGCAGCATTCCAGTTTCGGTAACAACCGTTTCTAAAGTCACGGGAACAAACTCGCCGGCTTGACCCGCCGCGTCTCCTGCCTGGCCGGCGGCGCCCAGCGTTACCTCCACCGGAGAGAGCTCTTCGAGTTCCTCGCCTACCTCGTCTAGCATGTTGCCTGCCGCGTCATTTTTGCGGACGGCGGATTGGAAGAATCGGAACTCTGCCGGCTCGCCGACAATCAGCCCGAACTCGCGCCCGCGCAGGTCGATGGAGCTGCCTTCCTCCATCCCAAACGGCGCGACGGTCAGCGCCTTCACTGGTACGCGCATACCCGGGACCGCGGGCAGCGAGCTTTCGATGCCGACGTAATACGTGCGCGGCACTCCGCCTCGAATGCGTACCCCGCGGCCTTTGCGTGCCAGCCCATAGTACGCGGCGCCACGGGCCACGGCATGCATCAGATCCTCTCCCAATAACGGCTTTACAGCACCCATGCCTTCTTCCGTGAGCCAGCGGTTGAGCACATCCAGAACCCGCTCCCGCACCAGACGCGAGCGCAGCACGCCGCCGTTGAACAGCACGTGCGTGGGCGCCGCCAGTCCGCTCGCACCCCGGCGCACCGACCCATGTTCGGATTGCGCTGCCTGCTGCCGCAGAAATCGCGCCAGATGACGTGTGATGGCGGCATCGGAGGCGTAGGGCAGTCCAATCTCGGCGAAGCCCATCTTACGGCGTTGCGGCATGTCGTGGCTCGACACCGCGGGCAGGAAGCGCTGGTCCAACAAACGCTCCACGTCTTCAGCCGCCAGCTTAGTCTTGATGGTTCCGCCCACCAGTCCCGAACCGCGCCCCAGGATGGTGACCGGCTCCTCGCGCTTCTTGTTGTCTTTGGCGAGTAAACGCTCCTTGGCCAGACGGCACTGCTGCCACAGGGCATGCAACTGCATCGCGTCCAGCTTGGTTCCTTTGGCGATGAGCTGCTGCTCCAGATGCCGGGCCAATGCAAGATCGATGTTGTCGCCACCCAATAAAATATGCTCGCCCACCGCCACGCGTTCGAGCGCCAATTCACCGGCCTGCTCGGTAACCGCGATGAGCGTGAAATCCGTGGTGCCTCCGCCGATGTCCACCACTAGAATCAAATCGCCCACCGCCACGCGCTCGCGCCAATCGGGATGCCGCTCGATCCAGGCGTAGAACGCGGCTTGCGGCTCTTCCAGCAACAGGAGATTCTTGTAGCCCGCCTCTTCAGCCGCTTTGAGCGTCAGCTCGCGCGCCACAGCGTCGAACGACGCGGGCACCGTCACCAGCACCTGCTGGTCGCTGAACGGCGCGTCCGGCATCTTCGAATCCCAAGCCTCCCGCAGATGCTCCAGATAACGCCGCGATGCCTCCACGGGAGAAACTTTCGCCACGCCTTCCGGTGCATTGAGCGGCAAGATCGGCGCAGTGCGATCCACACCCGGATGCGACAGCCATGATTTGGCCGAAGACACCAGGCGGCTCGCCACTTCCGCCCCGCGCTTCTGGGCCAGCGCCCCAACCACGAACTCAGGCGCGGGTTCCCACGCGAGCGCGATCGACCCGGCCGGAAAATCCGACGATCCCGGCAGGTACAAGAACGACGGCAGAAGCGGTTCTTCGCGCACCTCGCCCGGGTTCACCAGCTGCGGGACTTCGAACAGCGAAACCAGCGGCTGCTCGCTGCTTTGACCGAGCAACTCTCCACTGTCCGGCGCATAGGCCAGCGCGCAGTTGGTGGTGCCCAGGTCGATTCCGATGACGTATTGGCTTGGCAAGCGAGGTAAAGACTGCATTCAGTGTAACGCGCAAGGCCAGAGCGGCGCGGATGTTACAATTGCGGTTTTGTCAACGACCGACACCTTGATCCACGCGGCTGGCCGCTGGTTTTTGCAGTCTGGCATTCAGGAAGCGAGCGGCGGCGTAGCGCGATACTATCGATCGGACTTGCGTCAGAATGCCCCGCTATCCACCGAGATTACCGGCTATGCGGTCAGCGCTCTGCTGTTCTTTTACGAGCGAACCAGCGACGCGGCATACCTGAACGCCGGCCTGCGTGCGGCGCGATTTCTGACCCGCGTTGCATGGGACGCCCGGCTGGGTGCGTTTCCGTTCGAGCTCGCGGCGAATGGAGCAGCGGGCTTCGCGTACTTCTTCGATTGCGGCATCATCGTGCGCGGGCTTCTCGCCGCGTGGCGCGCCACCGAAGATATCGAATTCCGGGATGTGGCCATCGCGGCAGGCCGCGCGATGCTGGTGGATTTTCCATCTGGCGGCGGTCTGAATCCGATTCTCTCCCTGCCCGGCAAACGGCCGCTCGCGTGGGAGCCGCGCTGGTCCCGAAGTCCTGGATGCTATCAACTAAAATCCGCGCTGGCCTGGCGCCAGCTTTTCGAGATCACCGCCGAGAGCAAGTTTTCCCGCGGCTACGAATCGGCGCTTGAGGCCGCGCTCGAAAACGATCGCGAGTTCTTGCCTGGCGAAACGGACTCCGAGCTGGTTATGGATCGCCTCCACGCCTACGGATATTTTCTGGAGGGTCTGCTGCCGGTGCTCGATCGGCCCGATTGCGCCGCGGCATTTCGAAATGGGGTAGATCGCGCCGCCCGGTATTTGCGTGAGATCGCGCCCGTCTTCGCGCGCTCCGATGTTTACGCACAGTTGCTGCGCGCCCGGCTGATGGGCGTCTTCCCGCTCGATCAGACCACGGCGGAACACGAAGCTGAGCAAGCGGCGAGCTTTCAAAGCGCATCCGGCGGATTCCTGTTCGGCCGCAAACAAGGTATCGATATGCCCTTCGTCAATCCGGTCTCGACCGCATTTTGCGCGCAGGCGCTGGCACTCTGGAACGATCACGCGTCTGGCAGGATGCCGGTCGCGACACGATCCCATATCTCTGCGCAATCCCTGATCTGAGAGCGAGTCACGTGCGCGGCTCGGAAACCACCAAATGAATGAAGTGCAGTTTGGCGACAGCCGGACGCGGGAGCGCGAACGGATAAAGGTCGGGCTGACCCATGCTGCGCGACAGTTCGTTCAGCACGGCCGAGAGCGAGATCCAAGCGTTCAGGAACGCAAGAAAGCGCTTTGCGCCGGCGTCGGTGGGCCGGAAGAGAGCATCGCGAGTGAAGGGGTCGATCTCCATTTCGAGCTGGCGCGTGTCCAAGCCGAAGCTCAGCGCGGTATCGAGCGTGTCCAGCATGTGCAGATAGTGGGCCCACGTTTCCGCCCAGTCTTCCCAGGGATGCACGCTCGCATAGGCGCTGACGTGCTGCTGTTCCCATCCGGCCGGTGGGCCTTGCTGATAGTTACGCTCGAGCGCCTCTGCGTAGTCCTGCTGCTCGTCGCCGAAGAGCTTGCGGAAATCGTCCAACCAGATGGACCCGGCGATCAAGCGGTCCCAATAGTAATGCCCTGCTTCGTGCCGTAAGTGACCGAGCAGTGTGCGATAGGGCTCATGCAGCTCTTCGCGAATGCGCTCGCGCGCGGAGTGGTCGGCCTCCTCGATGTTCATGGTGATGATCCCATCGGCATGGCCCGTCAAGACGCGCGGTCCCTCGGCGGGCGAGCGCAGAAAATCGAAGGCCAAGCCGCGCTCGGTGTCCTGGTCGACGCGCGATGCAACCGGAAGATGGAGGGCCACCAGAGACGACACCAGGCGGCGTTTGGCTCCCTCCAAGCGGCCCCACCAAACGGTGTTCTCGGGGATGGAAAGATCCGGAATGGTGCGGTTGAGCCGGCAAGCGATGCACACCAGACGGGGGTTTCCCTCCCTCTCAGGCTCCGACACGAGCCAGTTGCACGCGGCCGGCGAATCCAGATTGGCGCAGCGCAGGTATTTTCCATCGGGCGCGCCATCGCTCGCGAGTTGCCAGGTGCCGGGCTCGGACCCTGCTGCCAGCGGATAAACCCGCTGCAAATGGGGCTCATACCCGAGCTGGGTATTGCAGGCCAGGCAGATGCTGTTCCGAAAGAACACCGGCTTGCCGCAGCGGCAGAAGTAGGCACGGCCAGCCGCGACGGGCTTGCGTTTTCTGTTCGAAGTAAACCTGTCGAACACAGACCGGATGGGAATGCTCATGGTAGGTATGGGCGATGGGCAGACCAGCGCCCGCCTCCCCAATTAGATGCGCCCAGGGCCTTTTAGTAACCGCGACGATTGGCTTCAAGCTTTTCATGGCGCGAACGATGAGGAATTTGTAGGAGCCCGCAAGGAGCGCCGTGACTTCAACTGCCATCAACACGTCGGAATCGAACTCACCAGCCATGGCCGACAACCGAAGCGGAAGATACCTGGCATTCCGGCTGGGAAAGGAAGACTTCGCCATTCAGGTATTGAAGGTTCGTGAAATTGTGGGGATTCAGGACATCACCTCGGTTCCGCACATGCCCGCCTACGTGAAGGGCGTGATCAACTTGCGCGGGAAAGTGATTCCGGTGGTAGACCTGAGGCTAAAGTTCGGGCTGCCGGAGCGCGAATACACGCAGCGCACCTGCATCATCGTGGTACAAGTCCACCATGGCGGAGTACCCATCCAGACCGGCCTCATCGTGGACGAAGTTTCCGAAGTGCTGAATCTGGCGGCGGGCGAGATTGAAGACACGCCAGACTTTGGAGAGGACGTCAGCACGCCTTATCTGCTGGGAATGGCGAAGGTGAAAGGCAACGTGAAAATGCTGCTCGACATCGATCAGGTTTTAACCAACAGTGAAACGTTATCGCTCGACGCAATGTTGAACTAGCCGATCGCCGCATAATGCAACTCACTCCGCTGACCGCGGAGAGGCATTCGGGGACTCGTCCGGGGACACATCCGGATTCACATCCACTGACACGCTGATCACCTGCTCGCCGCCGCCTAGCGCCACGCCCTTTACTGGCGTGACGTCGGAATAATCCCGGCCCCACGCCACGGTAAAATGTCCGCCGCTCGGCAACACGTTGTTGGTGGGATCAAAATCCTGCCAACCGAACACCGGGCACCACACCGATACCCAGGCATGCGATGCTTCATCACCGGCCAGGTCTGCACCAGAACGCAAGTATCCGCTCACATAGCGCGCGGGCAACTTGAGGGATCGCAGGCAGGCGATCATCACGTGCGCGAAATCCTGGCATACACCCCGCCGCAACGCCAGAACTTCATCCACCGGAGTGCCGATGGTTGTAGCGCGGCGATCGTAATGAAACTCAGTGTAGATGCGGCGCGAGAGATCTTCGACGGCGCTCAACAACGGACGGCCGGCGGCGAAGGAGCTGGCCGCATATTGCGCAAACGACGGCCCAACCTTGATGGATGGCGATTCGAAAACAAACTGCCCGGCTTCGAACGTCTCGGGCGTATCCCGTTTCGCGGCTTCCTCGCAGGCCTGCTCCCAGGGCGGTGACAGATCGAGCGTGGGAGGCGCCAATGCCTCCAGATTGGCCAGGCAGCGCGATGTGATGATCAACTCCCGGTGCGGCTCGGCGATGGAGAAGAACGTCACCTCATTGCCGAAATAGTCTTCCCGCGATACCAGGGAATCCGGCCGCGGGCTGACATCGAGGCCGTATTCCAGAATGGTTTGGTTCTTGCGCGGTCGCGGCGCAAGATGCACTTCGGTATGGCACATGGAAACAGGGCCCGAGTACCAGTAACGAGTGATATGCGTGGCGAGCAGTTTCATCTCAATCTCAAAGACGGCGGGATTGCGTCGCGTGGCTGAAGTAGGCGCGAGTTAATGTTTCCGAGAGCAGGCTCAAATCCCCAATCAGCTTGCCGAGCAGACCTTCGCGAGCTTCCGCCGCGGCGCGCCCTCCGGAGCGGGCCAGTTCCCGCACGTCGATAAGCTGCACGGTGTTGAGCAACGACAGCGCCATGCGCTCTTCCCCCGGCCGGCGAATGGAAGTCCGGCTGCCGGGAAGCTCGCCGATATGTTCACGCAGCCGCGCAAGCTGAAAGGCGATGGAGCGCGGGTTGGCTTCGTCCACCAGCAAAAGATCGAGGACCAAATCCACTTGCACGGAGGTCAGGTAGCGCGACCGATAGGTGATGGAGCTGTCGGCCATTTCCAAAATCGCTTCCAGCACGCCCACTCCGCCGAAGGCTTCCTTCGGCAAACCATTGCGCAGCAGCTCCACCATTTGGATGGCGCGTTCCAGACGCCGGCCGATGTCGAGGAAACGCCAGCCGTCGCCGCGAGTCATACTCTCCATCACCAGACCGCCGAAAGCCGACAGCGTGATGATAGCGTGATTCAAGCGGTCCTGCGCGGTGGTGACCTGAAATTCATCGGAGGGCGCATGGGTCGAAAACTGCTGGTCCAACTGATTGAGGATGAGCCAGGCGTCGACGGAAATGCGGTCGCGCAGCAGCCAGGCTACGCGGCGCACTTGATGGATGTTCGAAACCAGGCCGCTGGCGTCGGCCGGATCGTATATCATCGCGAGAACTTCGCGTTCGGCGGCGGCCGGTTTTTCGCCTGCGATATAACCCAGGGCGGCAAGAATTTCTATGCCCGCTTTCAAACCCGAGGCGCGAGTGGCATCTTCTTCCTGGAAGAAGCGCGAGAGAATGGCGCGCGTGATTCGCACCGCGGCTTCCACGCGTTCGGTGTAACGGCCCAGCCAGAAGAGATTGTCGGCGATGCGGCTGGAAAGATCGAAAGTGGCGCGGCTGACATCCAGCGGATGCGTGGCGGGACGCAGCAGCGTGAAGGGGGGCGCGGGACCATCGCCCAGCACCCACGTGTCCTTGCTGCCGCCGCCGCGCTGGATGGACACCACCATGCTGTCGAGAGAAGTGGAGACGCGCGTCAGTCCGCCCGGCATCACGGCATAGCTTCCGCCGGAGGGCACCGCGTACACACGAACCACCATGTGGCGCGGATGCAGTGGACCAGGCTGGAGCGGACCAGGAGTGAGCGGTCCATCCTCCCACACCGGAACGGTGGAAAGCGAAACGCGCTCCTGCGCGACGTAACGGTCCGGTTCGGCTCGTACACGATCGAGCAGTGCTGCGCGTTCCTTAGCGCTCAGAGCGGCGCCGAAGATGGGGTCGCCGCGCGTGCCGGGGAAGGTCGGTTTCAGCACCAGGTCAGCCAGGTGATCGAGCACGTATTCGAGCGGCTCTTCCTGGCCGCACCACCAGGTGGCTACGGTGGGAATTTTCAATTCCTCGTTCAGCAAAAGACGGCTGAGTCCGGGAAGGAACGCAGCGTAGGCGGGGGACTCCGCCAAACCCGATCCCAACGAATTTGCGATAGCTACATTCCCCGCGCGCACCGCTTCCACCAGCGCGGGCACACCCAGCATGGAATCGCCGCGCAGTTCGAGCGGATCGCAAAACTGGTCATCCTGGCGGCGGACGATGACGTCCACTGGAAGCAGACCGCCCAGGGTCTTCAGGAAGACGCGATTGTCGCGCACCGTGAGATCGCCGCCTTCCACCAGCGTGTAGCCGAGGTAGCGCGCCAGGAACGCATGTTCGAAATACGTCTCGTTATAAGGACCGGGCGTGAGCAGCACGATGCGCGGGTTTTCCCGATTGGCTGGCACCAGGCGCTGCAGGGCGTCGCGATAGGTCTGGAAGAAATTGGCCAGCCGGCGGATATGAGACGCGCGGAAGACGTCGGGCAACACGCGCGTGGTAACCAGACGATTCTCGAGCGCATAGCCGGCGCCCGAAGGAGCCTGCGTTCGATCGGCCAGCACCCACCATTGTCCGTCGGGCGAGCGCGCCAGGTCGGCCGCGTACATATGTAGGAAGACGCCGCCGGGAGGTTCGATGCCCCAGCAGGGGCGCAAGAACGCGGGGTTGGGAAACACCAGCTCGGCCGGGAGCATCTTCTCGCGCAGCAATCGCTGCGGCCCGTAGAGATCGGCCAGGATGGAGTTGAACAGCGTGGCGCGCTGGATGACGGCGGCTTCGATGTTTTTCCACTCGGCCGGATCCATCATCAGCGGAACCGGATCGAGCGGCCAGGGGCGGGAGGTGCTTTCCGGATCGCTATAGACGTTGTAGGTGATCCCGTTGTCGTGGATCAGGCGCTGCCCTTCGCGCCAGCGGCGCGTGAGACCCTGATGGCCCATCGCGCTGAGGGATTCCGAGAGCGCTCCCCAGTGCGGGCGAGGCTGAGTGCCGGAGCCCAGCACCTCGTCATAAAAGCCGGACGTGGCCGCATAACTCCACACGGGATCCAAACGGCTATGCGCCGGTGTAAGTTTCCCCGTCATTTACAAAAACCCAGGAATATGTTTTTAGTGTTGCACGCTATGCCATCGTGGCGCACGCACTCATGAGTGCCGCGTTCACACTCGTGTGAACGATTTCTGTGTTGGCACGATTGCCAACACGGCACGCACGAGTGCGTGCGCCACGTCATAACTCTCCGTCGGAGGCCGCGGGCGGTGGCCTCCGCAAATCCAGGGTGAGCGGGAAATCGGCGTTTTCTTCCGGCTGAGGCACGCGCATGGGCCCCACTGTGTGGCCGAACGGGAAGAAGCGGGAACCACGGCGCGACTCGGCTTCGTTCGCATTGACCGGGAACGTGTCGTGACTACGGCCGCCGGGATGCGAGACATGATACGAACAGCCGCCCACCGACCGGCCAGTCCAGGTGTCCACAACATCGAAGATCAAGGGCGAGTGAACCGGGATGGTGGGATGCAGACAGGAGGGGGGCTGCCAGGCGCGAAATCGCACGCCGGCCACCCATTCGCCCTGCTTGCCGGTGGAGTGCAGCGGCATGCGGCGTCCGTTGCAGCTGATGATGTAGCGTCCCTCCACCAAGCCCGACACCTTGACCTGCAATCGCTCGACGGAGGAATCGACATAGCGGGCCGTGCCGCCGGGAGTGCCTTCTTCCCCCAGCACATACCAGGGTTCGATGGCCTGGCGCACTTCGATATCGATGCCCGCATGCCGCGCGTGACCGAAAACCGGATAGCGAAACTCGAAATGTGGCGCGAACCAATCCGCTTCGAACTGATAGCCGGCACGGTTGAGATCGCGCAGCACGTCGCGAAAATCCTGCCCGACGAAGTGGGGCAGCATGAACTGATCGTGCAATCGCGTGCCCCAGTGAATGGGACGCTCGGTGTAAGGCGCTCTCCAAAACCAGGCAAGCAGCCCGCGCACCAGCAATTGTTGCGTGAGGCTCATGCGCGCGTGGGGCGGCATTTCAAAGCCGCGCAGCTCGAGCAGACCCAGGCGGCCGGTGGCCGAATCGGGCGAGTATAGCTTGTCGATGCAAAACTCGGTGCGGTGCGTGTTGCCGGTAACGTCCACCAGAATGTGGCGCAAGATCCGATCCACCAGCCAGGCTGGGACGGAGCCCTGCTCCGGACCTGGAATCAAGCCGAACGCGATCTCCAGTTCGTACAAGCTGTCGGCACGCGTCTCATCCACGCGCGGAGCCTGACTGGTGGGCCCGATGAAGATGGTGGAGAAGGCATACGACAGCGACGGATGATTCAGCCAATATCCGATCATGCTGCGCAGCAGATCGGGACGGCGCAGGAACGGGCTGTCGGCGGCCGTGGGTCCGCCTAATACAAAATGATTGCCGCCGCCGGTTCCGGTGTGCCGGCCGTCCAGCATGAATTTCTCGGCGCTCAGGCGCGATTGGCGCGCATCTTCATAGAGCGCGGTGGTGTTGGAAACCAACTCCTGCCAGTTGGCGGCGGGCTGCACGTTTACCTCGATGACGCCGGGATCGGGCGTAACTTTGATCTGCCGGAAACGCGGATCGTCGGGCGGCGTGTAGCCTTCCACCACTACCGGCATTTCGAGATGCGCGGCGGTATCTTCAATGGCAGCGAGCAAATCGACATAGTCTTCGGCCACCTGCAGGGGTGGCATAAAGACGTGCAATCGCCCGTCGCGAGCCTCCACGCACAAGGCGGTGCGAACGATCCACGGCGCGGATTCACCCAGCTCCGGTTTGCGATCGCGATTGGCTTGCTTTTTCGATTGCAGGCGCGGAGCTTCACTTGGAGCAACCCCTGGAGCAACCCCTGGAGCAACCCCTGGAGCAAAATGCGCTGGAATGGGCAGCGGCGCGCGATTCACCATGGGGTCCACGGGATAGGCCACGGGAGCTTCCGCCGGCGACACCCACGGCAGGCTCGGCAGCGGGAGGCGCAGGCCCACCGGTGAATCGCCGGGCATCAGGAAGAGGTGCTGGCCGCGCAGCATCCACAGTCCGGTCTGCCATTCGGGGCCGCTCAATCCGGGGACGCGCTCGACCGGCAGCACGAAGCCAGTGGGGGTATCGAGACCGCGCTCGAAAACCTTGCGGAGACGCTCGCGCTCCTGAGCGTCGCCCAGCTTGTTGTCCACCGGGTCCACATTGACCGGCAACTGGCGCTCCTTCTGCAAATAGTAAACGGGATCTTCGAAAGCTGGATTTACATAGTCCGGATCAAGCCCCAGCCGCCGGGCTAGCGTTTCGGCGAAGTGCCGCGCTTCGAGCGGTCCGAAGTCGCTCTTAACGCCTTCCTGCGCGAGCAAAGAGCGATCGTGCCACAAGGGAACGCCATCGGTGCGCCAATAGCAGGTGAGAGCCCAGCGCGGCAGGGGTTCGCCCGGATACCATTTGCCTTGCCCGTAGTGCAAAAGCCCGCCCGGTGCGAAGCGCTTTCGCAGACGATCCAGCAAGCGCTCGGCGAGCGCGCGCTTCTGGGGACCCAGCGCCGCGATATTCCACTCGGCTCCGTCCATATTGTCGACGGAAACGAAGGTGGGTTCGCCGCCCATGGTGAGGCGCATGTCAGCGGCGCAAATATCCTGATCGATCCGGCAGCCTAACGCTTGGATGCGCTGCCACTGCTCTTCGGTGTAGGGCAATGTGACGCGCGGATCTTCGTAAATACGCGTCACCGACATCTCGTGCGTGAATTTTACTTCGCACGGATCCACGCCCCCGCTGATAGGCGCGGCGGAGGAAGGTTCGGGCGTGGCCGCAAGCGGGATGTGACCTTCGCCGGCCAGGAGACCGGAAGTGGGATCCAGACCCACCCATCCCGCGCCCGGCAAGTACACTTCGGTCCAGGCGTGCAGATCGGTGAAATCTTGCCCCGGGCCAGGTTCGCCATCGAGCGGCTTCAGATCGGGCTTCAATTGGATCAAATAACCCGAGACGAAACGCGCGGCCAGTCCCAAATGCCGCAGGATTTCGACCAATAGCCAGGCGCTGTCCCGGCAGGATCCGTTCTTGAGCGTCAGGGTCTCTTCGCTCGATTGCACACCCGGCTCCATGCGAATGGAGTACTTTACTGTTTGCTGCACCTGTCGGTTCAGGTCGACCAGAAAATCGTTGGTGCGGCGCTCAGTGAGATCCACCGACTTCAGATAAGCGGCCAGTTTGGGGCCGGCGGGGCGAACCGCGCGAAACGGCGCGAGCTCGTGTTCAAGCGTAGGCTCGTAAGAAAACGGCGATTTCTCGGCGTAAGGCTCAAGGAAGAAATCGAACGGATTGATGACCGTCATTTCCGCGATTAAATCCACGTCCACCGAAAAGAGCACCACGGGCCGCGGGAAGACCACGCGCGCCAGAAAGTTGCTCTGCGGGTCCTGTTGCCAGTTCAGGAAATGCGGCTTAGGTTCGACTTTGAGCGAGTAGGCTGTGATGGGCGTACGGCAGTGGGGCGCGGGCCGCAGGCGGATGGTTTGTGGAGACAATGTGACCAGCCGGTCGTAATGGTAAATCGTCCGGTGGTGCAGCGCGACGCGGATGGGCATAAATGGCTCAAATATACGTGGCCAACGGTGCCCTTGAGCATCCACGGACCGGGGGAGGCTTGTGATTGATTATAGCTGGACCAGGCCCTAGCTCGTCATTTCTTCCAGGTTCGGATGTAGGCGACAATGTCCGTGGCGGAGGCCGAAGCGGCGGCTTGAGCCTTCATCTTGCCTTTGCCGTCGGTGATGACTTTCGCGAGATCGGCGTCGCTCATGGCTTGGACGTCGGCGGACCTCAGGTCGTGCATGTCAACCTTCATCATCTTGGCTACCGAGGCGTTGGGCGTGCCATCGGCGCCATGGCAGGATTTGCAGGATTTGTCGTAAGCGGTCTTGCCGGCAGTGGCATCGGCGGCTTGAAGGGCGGTCGCGGCGGCGGCGAAAGCGAGAGCAATCAAGACAGTACGCATGGAAATCTCCTTAATGATTTTGTGACGGCGTCAGTTCGAGTGTTTTCAGAATATCGGGCGAAGCTTCGTCCATGGCCACGGCCTGGTGGCAAGCATTGCAGTCCTGTTCGATGGTCTTCTTGTCGGCCGTCAGATGGGAGGCGTCGTGACAGCGGAAGCAGCCCGGATCGTCGGTGTGGCCGAGATTATTGGGGTAGGTGCCCCACGTGACCTTGAGATCCGGAAAGACGTTGCGCTGGTAAATGGCGGCCAGCACCGCGCCGGCAGCGTGGATTTCAGAACCCTGCTTGGCGGCGGCGTCCGGATATTTCTGCAGGTAGAACGTGCTCAAACTCCCAGGGATCTTTTGGGCGGCTTCCGCCTCGCTCGCGTAGCTGGCCTTGAGAAGCTCGATCGATTCCTTCTTGACGAATGGCAAACTCGGAGCGATCTGGCTCAAAGCCATGGCCTGGTTCACGGCGCGGTCCGGCGATTCGAAAGCGTGCGAGGCGCGATTGTGGCAATCGACGCATTGCATCTCGAAGGTGGGGAGCAAGCGGATGGAATCGGCGGTTGAGCCAGTAGCCAGATAGGATCGCGAGACGCCGTTCTGCGTGTGTTCCACCCACGGGATGGTCTGGCGCTTCTTGTCGGCGGCAGCGTAACGGATGCGAATGCCGGCACCGAGGTGCGCGCTATGAATGCTTTCGATGCGCATCAGCAGCACGGTCGAAGTGCGGGTGTTGGTTTCGTCATCCTTATAAGAGGGGATCACGCGCAGGCGCGGCGAGATTGATCTCTCGCGCGCGTGACACTGCTCGCAGGTGTCAGCCGAGGAGACCAGCTTATTATTCTCCAGAGCCGACTCGATGGGCCGGGGAAAGGTGTTGAACATCACGGCAAACAACTGGTTGGTCCCGGCCATTTTCGCGTGGAACCAGCCGGTGGCTCCGGGAGCGATGTGGCACTCGGCGCAGGCCACGGCCTGGTGAGGAGGAACGGCGGCGTGGGCGGTGAACTCGGGCTTCATGACGTGGCAGGTGGCGCCGCAGAACTGAACGGTATCCATGTGCTCCACGGCGCGATAGCTGAGCTGGCTGGCGATGACCACGTTGGCAAGCGTCATCACCGCGAAAAAGATCCCCGCGCGGCGCCAGGCCGTTCGGCGATTCTCCACCGCGTTCAGTTCCTCGGTGACCTTGCGCTTGGCGAGGGCAATACCGATCGGAATCAGGGCCAGCCCGGCGAAGAAGACCATCGGAATCGCGATGAAGACCAGCAGCCCGATGTAAGGATTGCTGACATGGCCACTGACGTTCAACGGCAACACGAAGAGCCAGGAGAATCCGGCCAGGGTGACCAGCGCGGCGCCCAGCATGCTGATCCAACTGCTGGTGAGGAGGACGAGGATAGGCCGCTTATTCATCGATTATTTGCAATTTATGCGGATCATTGCGTAATCCTCAGGCCGGTCGTAATCAGATGGGTTCGGAATCCTTCATAAAGATTGAACGCTTCGCCGTACCCGTAATAACGCCACTCGTTGAACCAGCTCACATGCTTGCTCAGCGGCACCCAGAGCTTCGCTTCCGGTTGATAGTAACTGGTGGGCATGCTGCCCGACGAGATAAAGACCGAGCCTCCAGCCGCCAGCTTCGGAGCAAACCGCTTGCCATGCGGCCAGGTGAGATCGACCAGCGCCGTGGCGGTGTGGGAGTTGTCGCGATAGCGCGATAGTTGCTCCGATAAATCATCGGGCTCGAGGTACCCAATGTTGGATTTCAAATCGGAGCGCGAATAGGTGCCCTGGATATCAAAAATCTTGCTGCCCCTCGGCGACCAATAGAACGAGAGCGACTCCTGGTGCATCCAGTATTTATAACTGGTCCCGGCCAGCGGATTATTGTTATTCAAAGACGTAAAATCGGCCGAAACGCTGAGCGATGGCAACGGCTGGTAGTGCACCTGCGCCCGCACCTTCTGATAGTCGTAAAGGCTGGTGCGGAAGTAAACCCCGCTGCTGGATGCACCCTCTACTTCGCCGGTGACGGAAATCTTCTGAGTGGGACGATAGGTGGCCGAGCCGATTCCTATGTTTTGCCGGAGCTGCTCTTGATCCGAGCTCGCCAGCCCGGCCGGCGGCAGGAACGCGTACAGCGCATCGCCCCACACGTAGCGATAACCTCCGTGCAGCGTGAGTTTGGAAGACGCGTCGAAGAAGATGTCGAGCGACTCCTGGCTATAGTTTGTGACCAGCGTGGACGCGATCAGCGAACTGAGCGCCAGGGGCGATCCGGCCGCCAGCAGCGTGTCAAGCGAGGCAGCCGATCCCGCGTCATGCAACCGGTCCGTCATCCAGTTTTCGACAATGCGCACGCGCTTGAACGGCCGGATCTCCGCGCCCAGGCTTCCGGTGGTGTGCGGCTGCTGGGCGGCGGCCGTGCTCAACTCCGTTTCGCTCGAATAAAACAGAATCTGGCTCTGGAGATAAAGATTGCCTGCGTCGTACTGCTGATAGTTGACCTTGGTGTTGGGCTGGCTGAAAAGGAACTGGCCGTAGATATCCAGCCAGCTGGTTGGGCTGGCCGTGATCAAGGCTTTGCTATAGGCGCTCGATCCGCCGATGCCGTAGGCCGCCAGCAGGCTGGTTAGATCCAAAGTCTGGCCGAAGATGGGCGACGCCGGGAAGTTGCCGAAGTTGGTAGAGCCCGGATTCTGATACAGGCTCTGATCGCTCTTGAACGCCGTGCCGCCCTCTTCCAGCGTGAGGTGAAAATGAGGCTTTTCAAACCGGATGCCCGCCCGATAAAGGTCGGTCGAATCGCGCAGGGTGTTGGGAACCGGGTACTCATTGCTGTCGCTGACAAAGACCGTTGCGCCGGTTCCGGCACTGGAATCGTGATCCCATCCGAAGTAGGGGCTCCACCAATGTCCCGGCAGAATGTCGAGCGATAGCGCGGCGATCTTGCGCCGGGTATCGAAGGATTGTTCGTCTAAAACGATGCCTTGGCCGAGCAGGGGATCGGCGTAGGAGGGCAGGAAATTATAGTAGGCGAAGTCGCGGTAATCGGCGTTGAAATCGTAGATGCCGGATTTCTTGGCTTCCACATGCACCGATGAGGATGGTTCAGCGCCCCAGGTTGTGGACCGCACTTGAATCGTGTCGAACCAGCGATGTTTGGGATCGGCCAGCGTGAAGTCCGTACCCAGCAGCTTGGGACCCGAGTGAACGTCGATGATGCTGCGATACGTGTCATAGCTTCCTCCCACACCGGTGTTCCAGACATAGCCCAGGTCGATCCAACCGGTGAGAATGGGTTCGGTGGATGGGATCGGTGAGGCTGCGTTGGTCGTCGCGTTGGTCGTCGCGTTGGTCGTCGCGTTGGTGGTCGCAGTGGACGCCGCCGGCTGCTGCGCCATCACCGGCAACACTACTAAGAGCGCCAGCAGCGTCTTCATTTGAGCAGATTCCGATCCACATGGCTGCCGTGAATCTTCTGATGGCAGACGGTGCAGTTCTGAAACACGGGTGACCGGAAATCATGAAATGCCGGCGGCACAACGCCCGCCACTTTCGCTGGAACGCTCGAGGATCCGGTGGGAAGATTCGCGTGGCACTCCAGACAAACGAAACGAACGTCGGCGCGCGTCAGCATCCTCGCGTTGGCCGAGCCATGCGGCTCATGACAGGCCTGGCAGCCTTCAAAACGCAGTGGTGCATGCTCGAACGTAAATGGACCGCGTTTATCGCCATGGCATTTGAAACATCCCGGCTCATTGGCCGCGAAGGTCTGCTGCATCGCCGGCCGGATGCTGCCGTGCGGATTGTGGCAATCCACGCACTGCATGTCGCCTTCGGGAAGCTTGTGATGGAATGGCCGCTGGAATTGCGCCCACTCGCTTAAGTGGCAGCTTGCGCACAGCTTGTTTGTTGCGTCGGCCTTGCGAACCACCAGCGGTTCGCTCGAATGCATTTTATGGCAGGCTGTGCACGCGATCTGGTTCTTCGCGTGGCTGCTCTCGATCCGCCCCACTTGCGTGGGTTGATTCAGATGGCAGGTGAGACAGATTTTGTCGGCAGCCACCGGAGTGAGCTTCGCCGGGTTCTGGATGTTGTCGGCCGACGGCCCTTCGGTGTGCGCTTGACCGGGACCGTGGCAGGCCTCGCATTCGCGGCCCACCCATCCCTTCTTTGCGTCGACAGCCAGCGCGTGATGCGCGTTCTTGGCCAGCCCGTTATAGATGTCTTCGTGGCAGACCTTGCAAGTCTGGGATCCGGCAAAACCAGGCGGCAGAGTTTGCGCTCCCACGTATAAAGGGGCAAACGCCGCCGTTGCCAGGGCAAGCACAACCGCGCGCCACATTACGGAGTATGCACCGCGTCCACGGCGAACTGCGCGCCGGCCGAATGGCATACCGTGCAGCTTTCACCCAGCGAATCGGTATTGGCCAGGAAGTGCGCCGCCTCAGGCTTGGAAACGTGACATCCGCTACAGGCCGACGCAGTGGGCTGCACCGGATTGATCCAGCCTTCGGGATCGGTGACCGGATTCAGATTGCCCATGAGCGGCAGATCGTTCTGCTCGCTGCTATTGACGTGGCACATAGAGCAGTTCTGCAGATACGTGGCGTCTCCGGCTCCGTCCATCGCCGGGTAGAGCACGCTGGAGAAGTCATTATGGCTTCCCATGTAGCCCACCACGATGTAGGGCTTGCCGCCGGCCGGCACCACGTTCACGCCGTCGTGAATGCGGTGAACCAACAGATTAAAGTTGATGCCTTGCGGAGGCATCGCCTTGTCCGCCGCAACCGTAGCCATGGCGCGGGTGGAAGCATCGGTGTTGGAGGGATTGTGACAGAGCACGCAGTACTCGGTGTTGTTGCGCAATCCGCCGTGCAGCGAGAGATCGACGTGACAGTTGTTGCAATTGCTGAGCTCGACCACCGTGCGCCGCGCCGCTACCGTCGAGCCATCCACCGAGAAGTTCACCACCGGGTTCGCGGCCCCCAGTTCGACGGATTGCCGTGAGGTTACCCCGCCCGACAACACTGGCACCATCACCGTGGTGCGCGCTTCGCCGCCGATGCTGTATGTTCCCGTGGCGCCGGAAGGAATGGCATGCGTGAAGGCGTAGCTGCATGCTCCGCTGGAAGCGCAAATCGGCGCCTTAACGCTCTCCGTCACATAGCCCGGAGTGCTGGCAGTGTCGCTTCCGAAGCTGGTGTAGCCATAGTCGGTTGTCGGACCGGCCATGGTGAAACTAAGAGTTGTAGTGCTCGATACGGCGATGTTGTTGCCCTTGTTGTCCTGCAGAGTATATTTCACGGTGGGCGTCTGTCCGGCGTTGGTGTTGGTCACGCTGGCGATGGCCAGGTTGATGCCGGCCAGCAGCGTGTCAGGATTCTGGGGATAGGTGGCCGCCGTATCGGTAGGTACTACATGCGCCCCCATGATGGATGCGTCAAACGGGATCTCGCCTTGCGGGACATGGCAGTTCATGCACTGCGTGTCGTCCGCCTGGATTCCGCCCGGGTGGTTGGCGCCGGTGGCGAAATTAACATCGTCGTGGCAGGCTCCGCAAGCCGCCCGGCTCGGCTCCAGCAGGAACGCCTTGGCTTGCGCGGCCTTGGTGGTCTGGCTATGGCAAACCTCGCAACGGCGCGGATCTGCGGGATCCACTACCGTGGAAAAATCGTTGACCGAATTCATATAGCCAATAATCTGGTACGGAACCCCGGGTGTTGTCGACGTGCCTACCACGCTCGGCAACTGCGATCCCATGTGCAGCTTATGAAAAAAGACCTTGGCGTCCAGCGAATTGCCGGTCACCGGATCGGCGTTCTGCGGCTGGTGGCAGAGCACGCACATCTGCAAGCCCTGGGCATAACCGCCGTGGAAGGCCAGACTGTCGTGGCAGGTGTTGCAACTCGAAGTTTCGATCACATCACGCGTGACCGTAACAGCCGCGCCATTGGGGACGAAATTGAAGGTTGTGCCCGCATAGCTGGTGCCCAGGTTGAACGACGTCAGATCGCGATTGCCGTCCACCGCCACCGTGGTGGTAACGGTGGGATCAAACCCCGCGGGCGCTTGAGCTTTGAACGTATATTGATACTGCCCCGGCGCTACTTGAGTGCCCGGGCCGCCGCCCGGTCGCTTGCTCCGTAGTATAGGCCACATATTGTTCCTGGCTCTTGGGAATGTAAGCCGCCACATACGCAAGCGAAACCACGCCCGGAGTATTCGCACCCGCCGCGTCCAACGGGAGTCCGGAAGGATCCGTCAGAGTGTATCTCACGCTGATGACGCCGGCGCTGCTGATCTTCGCCGAGTTAATGGTGATCGTCAAGCCTGGGTTCACAAAATCAACCAGTGCCGGATCCGCATAGAATGCCTTTTCGCGCGGAGAATATTGATGCTTCTTGGTCTGACCCGTTAAGCACAGGGCGACCAGCGCAACAAACGCCGCGATGCGTAGGAACAGATAGAGCCGTTTCATAGAAATCCTTATCGGTCGTGCCGCATTTAGTTCGCTGCCATGTCCACGGATTTGTCGTCCGAGACTTGGATTTTTCTCAGCCTTGTCGCTTTCTCCAAATACTGCGGCGCACGTGAGTAACCAAAGATCCGCCTTTGTATTCGTGGGGTTACATAACTTTGTGGGGGAATCCGCCCGACTGTTGATGAATATCCCCCACTGACACCATAAGGTAAGTGAATTATAGGAATATCGGTGTCCCGCCGTCTGGTCAAAATTGCACACGCATACTGACACTGAATCGGGTGTTTCGCTGAGTGAAACCTCTCAGGAAACCGTGCACAATAGCGGGATTCGGCGCTCACCGGGGGCTGGCAGCCTTGATTCATTGAGAACCAACCCTGGCAGACAGCGTGCATATTCGGTGAGCGAAAGGCGGTTTCCAATGCGGGCATTCCAAAAGATCCTTTTTCCGATTGATATGTCGGAGAGCTCGACGGCGACAGCTCCCTTCGTCCGAGCGATGGCCAAAAAATACAACGCGGAAATCACGTTATTGCATGTACTCGAAATGCCGTCCGGCCTGATCCCGGATTGGTATGGAGGCGCGGTGCCGGTGATCGACACCACTGCCATCTGGCAAGCGGAAACCGCGGCGGCGCAGACTTATCTGACGGACGGATTCGAAGGCCTGAAGGTGCATCGGGTGGTAGTGGAAGGCGATGCCGCTCAAACCATCGACGAATATGCGCGCGAGAACGGCACGGACTTGATCATGATGCCGACGCATGGATACGGGCTCTTCCGCACGCTGCTGCTGGGGTCGGTAACGGCCAAAGTACTGCATGACACGCCCTGTCCGGTTTGGACCGGCGTCCACGTGGAAGACGCGCCGGCGGTCTCTCCGGAATTCGCGACCATCATGTGCGCCGTGGATCGCACCGAGGACAGCGTCGCTACCATGCGGTTCGCATGCCGGCTGGCGCACGACAATCAGTCCAGGCTCTTCCTGACGCACGCCGTCCCGGGAGCGGAAGTAGCGCCTGAAAAGTATTTTGACTCCGATCTCCGGGCGTACCTGGAGCAAGACGCGAGAAAGGCTATCGCCCAGTTACAGGAACAGGCCGGTGTGGCCGCTCCGCTGTGCCTGGGAGCAGGCGAAGTATCGCACGTGGTGCGGGATTCCGCGTTGGGCCACAGCGCCGACCTGGTAGTGATCGGCCGCGGACGCGCCACCCGCACGCTGGGGCGCTTGCGCAGCAACGTCTATTCGATCATTCGGGACGCGCCTTGCCCCGTAATCAGCGTGTAGCGGTAATGAGGAGGCCGTCATGCTGCCGTTTCACAAGATTTTGTTTCCTGTCGATTATTCCGCGCCCTGCCAGGCCGTAATCCCCTACGTGCAGGAAATGGCCTGCCGCTATTCGGCGGAACTAACGGTGTGCCACGCCTACGCGCCGCTCACGGCGATCGCGCACAGCGAATTGCTCCTCATCGATCCCGAGCTGCAGGCTAAGGCGCACGCATTGGAAGAGGACCGGCTGCGCCAGTTCGCCTGCCAGTCCTTCGCGGGCCAGAAGCTCGAAGCGATCGCGGAATTGGGAGAACCAGGCGGCGTGATCGACCGGGTGGCCGAGCAGCAGCGCGCCGATTTGGTGATGCTGGCGACACGCGGCCACGGCCCGGTGCGGCGATTCCTGATGGGATCGATTACCGCCAAAGTGCTGCACGACGTCAGCTGCGCGGTATGGACCGGCGTGGGAGCGACGTTGCTGGATCATTCCGCGAAAGTCCCTTATCAATCGATGGTCTGCGCGCTGGACGATAGCTCGGAGGCCGAGGGCGTCCTACGCGCGGCCTCATCCCTGGCTTCCGCGTACCGCGCGCAGCTGTGGATCGTGCACGTGGTTCCGACTCCGCCCGCCTATCCCGACATCGACTTGTCGGAGCCGACCGCGCTATTGATAGAGGCTTCGCAATTTCGACTGCGAGAACTGAAGGCCAAGCTGGGCGTGGATGCGCCGCATACCGTTATCGACGCTCTGCTGGCCGAAGGGATCCATCACGAAGTTGTTCGAAGGAAGGCCGATCTGCTGATCACCGGTCGGGGACATTCCATGGGAACCTTCAGCCGGTTATGGTCCCACCTCTATTCGATTATTCGGGATTCTCCCTGTCCGGTATTAAGCGTTTGATTCCGCTTGCTAACATGCGCCGCTCGATAAGACTCTTCCGAGTCGCGCGCGAGCGGGCGATTGGTCCCAGGCGCGGAAAATACGCTCCCGGACGCTCAGCCATACCATTTGCGTTTCTTCCACACGCACACCGGTGAACGGCTGGACGTGGTTTATCGTATCGGCGACCGCTACATCCCAGAAGCTATCGAGCAGTTGGATCGTTTTCTTCGAGATCACCGCACCGGGGACATTCAACGCTACGATCCCCGTTTGTTCGACCTGCTGAACGATTTAATGGCGTCGGTGGGACGGGCGGGCGCCGAGTTGCAAGTCATCTGCGAATATCGCACGCCTGGGAGCAACGAGTTTCTCCGCACTCACACGGCGGGAGTGGCACAACATAGCCTGCACATGGAAGCCGAAGCCATCGACATCCGTCTGCCTGGCTTGAAAACTTCCGTATTCCGCGATCGCGCTTCATCGGGGAGGCGTTGGCTACTACGCCAAGTCCGATTTCATTCATGTAACGTGGGCCGCGTGCGTCATTGGTAGCCTCACACCTGGGCAGCCTCACACATGCGCCTCTACCTGAGACTCAATGGTCAAGTGGTTGGAGAGCTCGCGCAGCCCCGGAGCCGACCACGCCGCTTGCTCGGCCGCTTCACGTTGTGCCTGCGACCCAACGCCGCCCCACAGCCGGACGCAATCGCCGTCCACTTCAACCACGATCCGCCGGGCGTTCACGTCCGCCGAGCGCTCCAGCGCAATTTCGATTTCTTCCTTTAACCTCTGCGCCGGGACGGTGGGCTGCACCGCGACCAGATTGGTGACGCCTAATACCCCCGCCAAGTCCGCCACTGCGTCCTCAGCAGCCATCTTCTGGAATCTGCGTTCTACCGCGCCTTCGAGCACCACCCAGCCGTGCGTTACGCTGACGGAAATGCGTCCAGGAGGAACCAGCGTGTTCCAGGCCAGCGCGTTGGCCCCCGCCCAGGCGATGTCGGCGTCGGAACGTTCCGCCAGCCCCGCTGGCTTCACCTCCAATTGGCTGCTCACCGCCTGCACTCCACGCACGCGCGCAGCCGCCCGCTCCGCGGCACGTTTAGCGGCGTGACTATCCACTGCGCCGCTCAACGTTACGATCCCATCCTTGACCCCGACGCCGATCTCGGTGGAATGGACGATCGGCTCCCAATCCAATTCGCGGATTACATCTTCCTGGACAGATTTATCTCTGAACATAGACGCCTCCTAGATTAACCAAAGCACGCGCTGTGCCAAAGCCGAGGGTGACATCGTCCCGCGCGCGGGAGAGCCAGTTCGATAGGGCCACAGGAATGCTCTGTAATTAACGCTGGGAGGCGTTCCGCTGCCTACGTGGGACACCGTGTCAATCGAGTGGCCCCGTTGCGGACTCGCTCCCAGCGATCATCAGGCTAACATCGGATTCTTGCCGATGCGTCTGTTTCGTCGGCCCAAAAGCGAATCGCCAGCTTTGCCCGCGGGGTCACTTCGTAGGCTACTTGCCTTGAAGGTCACCGAGATAGCGTGCCAGATTATCGATTCGCAGCCGCCCGAGATCCTGATCTCTGGTTACCCGTGAAAACACTGGCCCCCAAACCGGCATAACCCTAGTTCCGTGACCGCTGGGAAGCGCCACTTCACCGGAAATGATGTGGTCCACGCGCTCCAACGGGAAATTGCCCCCGTTTCGGGCGGCGATGCGGGTAAGGTCTGCCGGCTGCACTTTCAGCCAACGCGCCATGGGGCCGTTGCCCTTCGCGTCTCCGCCATGGCAGGAGGCGCAATAGGCTTTGTAGAGGTTATCGCCTCGAATAGACTCGATCAAAGCCTGCTCTCCGGCTCCCGACCCTCGTACTGGCATTGCGAACAGCACCACTGCCCATACGGTGACTACCACGAAGCCCGCCAGTGCGAGCCATTTCGCGGGCCGCTCATTGCGCGGCGGCTTTGCTTTGGGATCGCTCGTAGGATTGAATATGTTGGTTGTTGACACGGATGTCCTCGCGTAAAGCAAGGAGCAATCAGCTTGCCGTCGGCGAGCCCGCCAAATCCCCTAGTTCTGTGGGGTGTAGCGTGGTCTGGCGCAAATTGGTTGCGCGATTTGACTCAAGCGTTCGGAATTAGAGACTCAGCCGGCGAGGGTTTCGCGCCAGAGGGATCCAGTTGCGCCTTCAGTTTTGCGACCGTCACGGGCTTGGTGATGTAGTCGTCAAAACCGGCTTCGAGAGCGCGCTCGCGGTCGCCTTGCATGGCAAAAGCGGTGAGCGCCACCACTCGCAGGCTTTGGAGTGAGGGATCGCTGCGGATTGCACGCAGCACTGCGTAGCCGTCCATCTCCGGCATCTGGATGTCGAGCAGCACCAGGTCGGGAAGCGTCTCGCGGATCTTCTGCAGCGCCTCGCGGCCGTTAGAGGCCTCAATGAGCAAACCCACCTGCTCGGCTAAGCTTTCCCTTACCAGCTCGCGGCAGGCCGGATTGTCGTCGGCCACCAGCACGCGCTTCGCTTGTTCGGCCGGACGCAGGTGGCGCAGCCGCTCCACCAGCTCCTGACGCCAACCCACCGCTTTCGCGAGTACCTCCGCGCCCTGAGCAATCAAAAATTCCCGTTCGTGCTCTGAGAGGTCCATGATGGTGACCATCAGCACCGGGAGCCGGCTCAGTTTGGGATTTGCGCGGATGTCGCTCAGCACCTCGAATCCGTTGCGGCCAGGCAGCATCACGTCCAGCACCACTGCATCCACGCGGGCAGTGGCCAGGATACGCAGCGCCTCCTCTGCATTCCAGGCGATCAACGGCGCGTGCCCTTCATTCGCCAGAGTATCCTCCAGCAGTTCGCGGGTCTCCAGATTGTCATCCACGATCAGGACACGCAGAGCGCCCCCCGGCTGCAAAACCCGGCGCACCGTCTGGATCAAAGCCTGGTTGGTAAAAGGCTTGGTCAGTGACTCGGCCGCGCCTAATGCGGTTCCGATCTTACGCTCGTCCTCGGCGGAAGCAATGATCACCGGAATGGCGCGGGTATCGGGCGAGCTCTTCAGCTCATGCAGCATCTTCCAGCCGCTCTTACTGGGCAAGTCCATGTCGAGCAGCACCAGATCCGGACCCAGATCCTTGGCCTTTTGAACTCCGTCCGCACCCGAAGCGGTGGTTTCCACCCGAAATCCCACCTGTAGCAGCGGTTGCAGAATCTGATCGCGCCAGGCAGGCGTATGGCTGGCCACCAACAGAAGCGGGGCGAAGTTGCCCGCTTCCTGCTTAGCCTCCTGTCCGGCAGGTTCTCTGAGACCCAAAGTGAAGAAGAAGCGGCTGCCCTTGCCCGGCTCACTCTCCAACCAGATCTTTCCGCCATGCAGCTCGACCAACCGTTTCGTGATGGCCAATCCCAAACCGGTGCCTTCTCGCACGCCCTTGGTGGTGGCGCTGGCCTGGTGGAAGCTTTCGAAAATCGGCTGCTGTTCTTCGGCGGCGATTCCGATTCCCGTGTCGCCCACCATGATGCACACCGCTCCCTCCACCATCGACGATTCAATCCAGATGCGTCCACCCGACGGCGTGAACTTTATGGCATTGCTGAGCAGGTTGTAGAGGATCTCCTTGAAGCGCAGCCGATCGGCGAGCAACACCCACTGGGAGTCCAGGTCACTCTCCAGCCGGATGCCTTTGCTAGCGGCCTGCGGTTTTATGCTGGTAAGCACCTCGGCTACCGAGCCCGCCATGGGGAATCTTTCCAAATGCAGTTCCAGACGGCCGGCTTCGATTTTGGACAGGTCGAGAATGTCGTTGATCAACTCCAGCAGATGGCCGGCATCGCGCTGGATGTGCGTCAGAAAGCGCTTCTGTTTTTCATTGAGCGCTCCGGCGCTCTCCTCGGCGAGCAGTTCAGAGAACCCGAGAATAGTGTTCAACGGAGTGCGCAGCTCGTGACTCATGCTGGCCAGGAACTCGCTCTTCAGCCGGTTGGTTCGCTCTACTTCCCGGTTCCTCACCGACAGTTCTTCATTCGCCGCCGCGAGCTCCGACGAACGCCGCTCCAAACTCTGATTCAGCACGCGAATCTTTTCTTCACTCGTCCGGCGCTGGCTGACATCGCGCAGCACACAGATCACGTTTCCCCTATCGGTTCCATCTTTGAGGGGGCTCAGATTGATATCGATGGCAAATTCCGTACCGTCCTTGCGGACGGCATACAAATCGAGGCCCGCTCCCATCGGCCGGCGCACCGGATGGGCAGCGTAATGCGCGCGATGAGCGAAGTGGCCCCCGCGATACCGCTCTGGAAGCAATTCTTCGACCTGTAATCCCGCCAGCTCTTCTTTGGTGCGCTGGAACAACCGCTGGGCTTCCGTATTCGACAACACAATTCGGCCCTGGGCGTCCACCTCGAGAATCGCGTCCGGGGCCGCTTCCAGCAATAGCGAGAAACGCTGGCCCGCTATCGCCAGCTCCCGCGACGCGCGTTCTTTCTCAACCAGGTCCGCTCGAACGCGTTCCGCTTCGCGCACCTCGGTAAGATCGGTCAGCAGTGAGAGGCGCCCGCCCAGGCTGTCGATGGGACCGCTCCAGACGCTGACGGGAACACGCACACCGTCCTTGCGTACTCGCACCGATTCGATGCCCCGAACCGGCCCGGCGCTGAGATCGATGCCCAGCGCCGCGCGATCCAGCCCGGCCGGAAAAATCGGTACCGGCTGACCCAAGACCTCCTTTTCGAGCCAGCCGAACATCCGCTCGGCGCTCTCGTTCCAAAGGATGACCCGGTCTTCCGCATCGACCGCGATAATCGCCAACGGCGAAGCTTTAATGATTGCTTCCAGCACGGCTGAATCCTACACCCTATCTCATCGGCAGAACAGCGAAATCTAAGCACTTCCGGCATAACTGCCGAATATGCACACAGCGATGCCAGTTTTCTCGGCTAACATAAGAACTATCTAGCCCTAATTATGCTTCCATCCGTTAAGCTTGTGGCGATCGACGACACGCCCGCGAGCCTGGAGCTCGTGAGCGAAGCGTTACAGCAGGACGGCCTTACCATCTTCACCGCTACGGACCCCGAAGACGGTTTGGACCTGATCTTTCAGGAGCATCCGCAAATCGTACTGCTCGATCTGGTGATGCCGAAGTTGAGCGGCCTGGAGGTTCTGGAGCGCGTTGTGGAATTCGATCCAGCCATCGACGTAATCCTGATGACAGCGCACTACACCACCGAAACCGCGGTGGAAGCCATCCAGAAGGGCGCCAGCGATTACTTGAACAAGCCGATCTCCATCCCGGCGCTGCGCAGCCGCGTGGAAAAGCTGCTGGGCGACGTGCGCAAGCGCCAGCGCGCGCTCGAACTGGATAGCCAGCTGCTGGAGACGTCACGCTTTGAGGGAATGATCGGGCGCAGTCCATTGATGTGGGATCTGTTTGCGCGCATTCGCCGCGTTGCCCCGCACTACCGTTCGGCGCTGATCACCGGGCCCACCGGAACGGGGAAGGACCTGGTAGCCAAGGCGCTGCATAATTTGAGCCCGGCCAGTTCCGGCCGTTTTGTCACCTGCAACTGTTCCGCCGTGGTGGAGACGCTGTTCGAAAGCGAGCTGTTTGGGTACGTCAGAGGTGCGTTTACCGGCGCCGCTGCCGACAAAATGGGGCTGATGGAGTTCGCCAACGGCGGCACGTTGTTCCTGGACGAGATCGGGGACATGCCGCTGAGCACCCAGGCCAAGCTGCTGCGCGCCCTGCAGAATCAGGAGGTGACGCGCGTCGGCTCCGTGACGCCCCGCAAGGTGGATGTGCGCGTCATCGCGGCCACCAACCGCGACGTTCAGGACTTGATCGTCCAAAAGCAGTTTCGCGAGGATTTATATTATCGCCTGGCGATGGTGGAGTTGCACACTCCCGCGCTCGCGGACCGGCGCGAGGATCTTCCGCTGCTCGAAAAGTTTCTCCTGGACAAATTTGCCGCTCAATTCAGCAAGGACATTGGTGGACTCACACGGCGCGCGCAGATCCTGCTGGCGCGGCATGCCTGGCCGGGCAATATCCGCGAACTCGAAAACGTGTTGGGCCATGCCTGCATGATGGCCATCAGCGACACTATCGACGTGGAGGATCTGCCCGCATCGTTGCGCCACAGCGAACGCAATTCGCACGAACCCAATCCGGCCGGCGAATTGGCCGCGGCATCCGGTGTTTCCTTCGACGAACACGAAAAGGGGTTGCTGGCCGATGCGCTGGAGCGCTCCGCCGGCAATCAATCGGAAGCCGCTAGAATGCTGCGCATCAGCCGGGACCGGCTGCGCTACAAAATGGCGAAGTATAATTTGCGCTAGCTGGCGCAGACGAGGGCGGCCGTCACCTACTGCGCGATTTCGTAAACCGCTCGAATTCCTCCGTCGGAATGCTGGTTCATGCGAAACCCGAGCTCCTGGCAGACGCGCTGCATGTGTGTATTTTCGGGCAGGATTTCGGCGATCACGCGCTCCATCTTCTCGGCGCGCGCGATTTCAACCAAGCGCCGCGATAACTCGGTACCCAGACCGCGACCCTGATATTCATCGCTGATCAGCACGGCCAACTCCGCATCGTTGGCGTCGATTCTCCTCAGACGCGCCACCGCCAGAATCGCGTTGGCATGCTCGGCTACCAGCGCAATGTCACGATCGTAATCGTTAAAGCAAATGCGGATCAGCCGGTCGTGCGAAACGCGCCGGTCCAGGTCCATCAAGTGGAAGTACCGCAAATAGACGCTGCGCTCGCTCAGGCGCTCGTGAAATCGCGCGATCATCGGCTCGTCTTCCGGCCGAATGGGGCGGATCAGAAGCTGGGTGCCGTCGGGAAGCGTCCAGGGCTGGACGTATTGCGTCGGGTAAGGGCGAATGGCGAGCCTGGGTGCAGCCTTCAAATCGGCCGGATGCAGCACTACGCGCGCGTCCAGCGCCAGCAGTCCGTCCGGTGACGCAAGCAGCGGGTTGATGTCGATCTCCTGGATCCAGCTTTGTTCAGTGACGAGATAGCTGAAGCGTACGATCAGCCGTTCCAGGGCCGCCACGTGAACCGGCTTTCTTCCGCGCACTCCTTTTAGCGCAGTGAGGATTTTTGTCCGCTCCATCATCCGCCGGGCCAGCGTGGTATTGAGCGGGGGTAGCCCGACGGCGCGATCTTTGTACACTTCGACCAGTTGCCCTCCGCCGCCAAAGAGAAGCACCGGGCCGAACTGCGAGTCGATGCTCGATCCCAGGATGAGTTCGTATCCCTCGGCCTGGATCATCGGCTGCACAGTGACGCCGAGAAAATCCAATGCGCTGGCAATCTTCCGCACAGAATCCGCGATGCCATGGTATGCGTCGCGCACCGCCTTCTCGTCGGATAGATTCAGCCGCACTCCACCCACGTCGGTCTTGTGTGTGATGGTTTCTGAATGCAACTTGAGCACCACGGGATAACCCAGGCGAGCGGCGGCTTCGACGGCTTGGCCGGCGCTAGTTGCGATCTCGGTGGGAACGGTCGGGATGCCATAAGCCGCGAGCAGGCTTTTCGATTCGGCCTCCGTAAGCAGCGTCCGCCCACGTGCTCTCGCTTTCTCGATCAACGACGCAGCGTCACCCCGGGCGCCGCTCGAAACTTCCATCTCCCATGCCGCGGGCGTTTCGTAGAGCGCCTGCAGATTTGCGCTGTAGCGCCACATCAATTGAAAGACACGGGCCGCGGAATCGGGATACGGGTATGCGGGAATCGCCGCTGCGTTCAAGATCGCTTCCCCGGCCGCGACATCCACGCCGCCCATCCAACTGGCGATCAACGGCTTCGCATTGCTCTTCGGCAGCGCCGCTAATTGTTGCGCTACCAACGCGGGGTCCGTCATGGCTTGTGGCGCCAGAACCACCAGCGTTCCGTCGGAAGCGGGGTCCTGGATGGCGAGAGCCACGGCCTTGGCATAACGCTCGGCGCTCGCGTCGCCCAGAATATCGATCGGATTTTGGTGGCTCCAGTGCGGCGGCAGGAAGGCATCGAGCTGGGCAATGGTGGCGGGCCCCAGTTCGGCCAATTCGCCTCCTTGCGTGAGCAACGCATCGGTGGCCAGCACGGCGGGCCCTCCGGCATTGGTCACAATGGTCAAGCATGGTCCCTTGGGACGCGGCTGCTTGTCGAGCGCCTCTGCCAGATAGAACAGCTCGGCGATGGTGTCCACGCGCAGAACACCGCATCTTCGAAAAGCCGCGTCCAGAACGTCATCCTGCCCGGTGAGCGCGCCGGTGTGCGAAGCAGCGGCCTTGGCGGCAGCCTGCGTGCGGCCGGGCTTGATCACGATGATGGGCTTCGAAAGCGCCACCTCGCGCGCCGCCGACAAGAAGCTTCGCGCGTCACCCACCGACTCCATGTACAACACGATGCTGCGCGTCTTCGGATCGTCGCCCAGATACTGGATCAGATCGCCCCAGCCGACGTCGAGCATGGAACCTACCGATACGAAGGCGCTGAAGCCCACCATCTCGCGGCGGCTCCAGTCCAGGATGGCGGTGCATAAAGCGCCGCTTTGGCTGATGAACCCGAGATGGCCGGGCCGAGCCATCGTGCTGGCGAACGTCGCGTTGAGCATGTGATGCGGGCTCATCAATCCGAGGCAATTGGGCCCGACGATTCGCATGCCGCTGCGGCGGGCGATGTCCAGAATCTCACGCTCGAGCCACGCTCCCCTCTCGCCGATTTCGCGAAATCCGGCTGAAATGATGCTAGCCGCTGGAATATCCGCGGCGGCGCACTCACCGATGACTGCGGGCACGCTGCCGGCCGGTGTGGCGATCACCGCCAGGTCCACCGGCGCGGGAACGCTCGCGATGTTCGGGTAGCAACGCAGGCCGAGCAGAGTATCGTGCTTCGGGTTCACCGGATAGATAGGGCCGGCAAAAGGAGCACCCTTAAGATTGGATAGGATGGCGCGTCCCACGCTGTGGGGCGCTGCGGTGGCGCCGACGACCGCGACATTTTTGGGATGGAAGAAAACGTCGAGCGTACGGCGGCGCGCCATGGCCGTATTATGG
>JBEKLB010000087.1:0-18260 GCA_050010415.1 Bryobacteraceae bacterium
GACCTCGGACGCGCCCTTCAAACTTACACGGTGCTTACCATCGGCGACGGTTTGGTGACCGTGATACCGGCCTTGATGATTTCGATTTCCGGCGGTTTGATCGTCACCCGCGCCAGTTCGGACTCCAGGCTCGGAGCGCAATTCCAAGCGCAGGTATTCGGCAAATCCGAACCATTACTGCTGGCCAGCGGCGTACTAGTGGTGCTCTCGCTGTTCCCCGGATTGCCCACCATTCCTTTCCTCGCCATGGGCAGCGGACTGGGCGCAATCGCCTGGCGCATGCGTCGGAAAAACGACGCTGCCGTCAAAACCTCGACGGAAACCGCCGAAAAACCGGCCAAGGAAAACGTCGAAGCGCTGCTCCAGGTAGACCCTCTGACGGTGGAGGTTGGTCTGGGACTCGTCAAGCTGGTGGAGGGCGGATCGAACTCCCGGCTGCTGCAAAGAATCGCCGGGATTCGCAAGACCCTCGCGTCGCAATTGGGTTATTACTTGCCCCCGGTGAAGGTCAACGACGATCTATCGTTGCGCTCGCGTGAGTATAAGATCCTGATCAAGGGCGTTGAAATGGGACGCTACGAAATGCCCGCAGGGCAGGAGTTGGCGATTCCCAGCGCCGGCGTGGACGGCAGCGTACAGGGCAAGGCGACCAAGGATCCGGCGTTCCAACTGGCGGCTCTGTGGATTCCCGCCGAACGCGCAGCACTCGCACGCACCAAAGGCTACACGGTGGTGGACGACGTGAGCGTGATGGGAACGCATCTCGCCGAAGTGGTCCGCCGCCACGCCCACGAACTCTTCAGCCGTCAGGACACCAAAGCTTTCTGCGACCGGGTGGCGCAGAGCAACCCGAAGGTGGTCGAAGATTTGGTTCCAAAAATGCTCTCGCTTTCGGTGATCCAACGAGTGCTTCAGAATCTTCTGCGGGAGCGGGTACCGATCCGCGACTCGGTTACGATCCTGGAGGCTCTGAGCGAAGGAGCGCAGATGACGAAGAACCCGGTGTTGCTCACCGAATACGTACGGCAGTCCATTCGGCGGGCCATCGTGAGTTCGCATGTCACGCAGCAGGGCGAATTGACGGCTTACATGGTGGAACCCTCGGCGGAACACGCCGTGGAGGCAGCGGTGGAACACAGCGAGCACAACAGCGTGCTGGGCCTGGCGCCGCAATCGGCTCGCGATCTGGTGGGCCGCATCACTCGCAAACTCGAGCGGCCGGATTCCTCCGCCGTGGTGCTGGTGAACCCGTCCATCCGGTACTTCGTCAAGCAATTGCTCGAAACTGCTTTCCCGGATGTTACGGTGCTATCGCACAGCGAAGTGCCCCCGGAAATCAAGATCAAGTCGTTGGGTTGGGTGGGGTAACGGACGAAATAACCAATGGAACAATCAACCTCTTCCATGAAAATTAAATCGTATTTCGCCAGCTCCGTGGAGCAGGCCATTCAGGAAGCGCGGCAAGAGCTGGGCACCGATGCCATGCTGATCACTTCGCGGCGATCGTCGCCCGAAACACGCAGCCTCGGCGCTTACGAAGTCGTCTTCGGATTGCAAGGGACATCCAACCCGGCCGGAGCGCGGCCGCGTGCCAGTGTACCCTCGGATTTATCGGGCGAGTTGCAACAACTGCGGGCGCAACTGCAGGAAATCAAGACCACGCTCAAAGGCGCCCGGGGTCCGGAAGCGCCATCTTCGGAAGCCGAGGAGCTGTTCGAAGAGCTGGTTGCCAACGATCTGGCGCGTAACATCGCCCAGGAAACAGTTTCGTCCGCCGTTCGTTTGCGCGAGCAATTATCGCGCGATCAGCCGGCGCACCCGACCACTCTGCGAGCGTATGCTCTGGAGTTAGTGTCCAAGAAGCTGCGCTTCGTTCAGCCGTTCCAAGCATCGCCCGCCCAGCCCGCATCGGATGCCGCTAAAGTTGTGGTCTTCGCCGGGCCCGCCGGCGCCGGCAAAACCACCACGCTGATCAAGATCGCGATTCGCGAGTGCCTGGCGCAACGGCAGTCTGTCCGCATTCTCTCGGTAGACCCGCAACGCGTGGCCGCGCATGAAAAGCTGCGCAGCTTCGCCGCTATCATCGGCGTCGGATTCACCGCCGTCAATTCCGTCCCCGAGTTCCTGTCGGCTGTATCGGAATCCCGCAATAAGAGCATTGTGCTGGTGGATACGCCCGGCTACAGTCCCGCGGAATTGGAAGGCCTGAAGGAAATCGCGAGCTGTCTCGAACGCCTGCCCAATAAGCGAGTTCATCTGGTGCTGCCCGCTTCCATGAAGCGCGCGGACTTGGCGCGCACTATCCGGGACTACGCGGCGCTCCAAGCGGACTATCTGCTTTTCACCAAACTGGACGAGACCGAATCGCAGGGAGCCATTCTCTCGGCTGCGCTCGAAGCCGGCAAGCCCCTGTCGTATTTTGCGAACGGCCAAAACATTCCCGAAGATATTGAGCCGGCCCAGGCGCGGACACTGCTCGCGTCGGTGTTCCAGCCGGAAGCGGCGGAGGCTGTCTCGGCGGCATAGATGGCTTCCAACCTCCTAGCGAACGCGGCCTTTTACACCTCAACGCCGGCCATCGACAGCAGCGAGAGGGACCGCTTGATTCTCGAGAATTTACCGCACGTGCGCTGGGTGGCCATGCGAATTCACGAGAAGATCGGTGGCGCGGTCAGTCTGGAAGACCTGGTGTCGTCCGGCGTGATCGGGCTGATCAACGCCGTCGATAGCTACGATCCCAAGTTCAACGTGAAGCTCAAGACCTACGCCGAGCATCGCATCCGCGGCGCCATTCTCGACAGCATTCGCGGCTTGGACGGCATTCCGGTGCACAAGCGTAAACGCTTGAAGGACGTGGAAGCGGCCATCGCGAGCGCCGAGCAGAGGCTGCAGCGGGTGCCGAGCGAAGAGGAAATCGCGGGCGAGATGAACATGCCGCTGGATGAATATCAAGAGCTTCTGGCGGAGCTGCGCGGCGTCAGCCTGGGCAGCCTGGATGAAATCTCGGAGGGCTTCTCAGAGAGCAAGCTGCTCCGTTATATCCCGCATGACGACGAGAACCTGCCCACCCGGATACTGGAGCGCGCTGAATTGGAGAAGCTGCTGGTGGAGGCGGTGAACAAAATGCCGCGCCTGGAACGAACCATCCTCACGCTGTACTTCAAGGAAGAACAGAACCTGCACGAGATCGCCGAGATTTTAGGAATTCACACCACGCGCGTCTGCCAGCTCAAGTCACAAGCTGTGCTGCGGCTGCGCGCTTACGTGGTAAAGAAATGGCCATCCACCCGAGGAATTTTGTAAATGAGCGATCAGGAGAGCACAGAAACTCCAACCACCTCGGGCCCCGCCGAATCCGGGGAAGCCCAAGGGGGATCCCAGGTCGGAACCCAAGGAGACGCGACCACTGCAACCACGCGTCCCGCCGCCGGCCCTTCGCAAGCCGCGCCTTTGTTGATGGGCGTGAAGCTGCCCATTCGCGTGCTGCTGGGACGCACCGAGCTTTGCCTCCGCGACATTGCCCAGCTCGGAAACGGAGCAGTAGTGGAACTGGACTGTTCCCCGGACGATCCGGTTGAGATTATCGTGAACGATCGAGTGATTGCGCATGGCGAAGTGGTGGTGGTATCGGGAAATTACGGCGTGCGCATCACCAAAATTGCTTCGCAGAACCAAGGCGCGGAGGCGGAGAACGGGTCCTCGGATTTGTTCAGCCTCTCCCAAAAGCTTAGGTAACGAAAATGTTATTGACTCTGCTTCCTTACTTGACCGTAGCCGCCAATCTTGCGCTGGTGCTCGGAATCCTGTTTACGGTGAACCAGCGCGTTCATGAGCTTAGGGCCCGCGCCGCGAAGCAGGATAAGGCGCTCGAAAAGGAAACCACGCGCCTGTCCGCCGAAATCACCGAGCTGAAGGGTCACATCCTGGAGCTGGAACAATCCGGCAATTCGATTTCGGGCGCCGCGGCGCCTGGAGCGCCAGGGGCAACGGCCAACGGCGTTAACCACACGCTCCGTAGCAAAGTATTGAAACTGCATCGTTTAGGCCAGTCTCCCGACCGGATCGCAGGAAGCCTGCGCGTCCCCCGGGGTGAGGTAGACCTGCTGGTGAAAGTCCACAAAATCGTCATGCGCCCCTATGAGGAGGTTGTGTTTGCCCCGTTGGGGGGAGAGGGTGCAGAAAAACCTTAAATGTTGTTCGAGATTGCGCGATACAAGCATGTTTCGAAATGCCCGCTGCCATCGGCGGTCGCCGCGGCCCGATGACGCGGACGGAATGAGGAAGCGATGATGATTAACAACAACCCGACTCCCGACCTCTCGAACCTGCAAACAGCGTTGGAGCAGACGCAAGGCTCGTCGCGCACCGCGAGCGCCGGAGCATCCAATTTCGCCGCCGTGGACAGCACGCCAGGGGATGACTCCATCTCGCTCTCAAACACTCCCAATCTGGTGCAGCAAGCGCTCAACTCTTCGTCATCCGAACGCTCGGCCCGCGTCCAGGAACTGAAAGCGCTGGTGCAGAACAATCAATACCAGCCGGATGCCCAGGAAGTCAGCAGCGCGTTAATCGACGCGCACCTAACGGGAGCTTAGCGCCCCACCCGGACATGCTATGGAGAACGCCACCGAGTACGGCGACGCCCGGGAATGCCTGCAGGCCGCCCGCGTCAGCATGCGCCAGGTGAAGCGGCTACTCTCCCGGCCGTCGCCCGACACCGCCGATGAATCCGCGGCACTGCTTCGCGACGTGGAAGTTCAACTGGGTTGCGTGGCCGCCATCCTGCGGCAGAGCGCCCCGAAACCAGACGCGGGAATGCGCCAGGGCATCGAGGAACTGCAGAGCGAAGTGGCTGTACTCGCGGCCTTCCTCGCGGGCGCCGACAAGATGCTCTCCGGCTGGTTGGATGCCGTTCGATCGCGCCGCGGCGGATACACCGAGCGCGGACAGTCCGCGCCGTTGATGCTGGTAGGAAAACTGAGCGTGGAAGGATGATTATGCTTCAAAGGATCGTTCGCCATGGGTAGTCTTTTCTCGGCGTTGGATTCGGCCAGCCAGTCTCTCCAGGCCTTCGAACGCGCGATGGACGTCACGCAGAACGACGTCACTAACGCCAACAGCCCCGGCTATGCCAATCAGGTGCCCGAGCTGATCTCGCAGGACTTCCAGACCGACACCGGCGTCAACGCGGGTGGCGTTCAGGAAATAACGCAAGATACTCGCAGCAGCTATGCCGACACTGCCGTGCAGCAGCAGTTGTCGCTCCAAGGGATGTATCAGCAGTTGCAGACTTCGCTAGCGCCGCTGCAGAACGTCTTCGATGTCTCGTCCAGCAGCCCGATTCCGTCGGCGCTGAATCAGTTGTTCCAGAGCTTTTCACAATGGAGCACGGATCCAGGCAACTCGAACTACCAATCGGCGGTCATGGACGCAGCCCAGGCGACCGCCCAGGCGATCAATCAATCCGCGGTGCAACTCAGCCAGATTCAGACCTCCACCAATCAGGATATTCAGTCCACTGTCACCGAGATCAATCAGGACGCCGCCCAGATTCAGACCTACAACGAACAGATCGCTCAGAATCCAACACCCGATGCCGGATTGAGCGCGCAGTTGGAAAACACCCTCGAGAATCTTTCCGGCCTGGCCAACATCCAGGTGGTGAGCGGCATCGGCGGACAGGTCACCGTGTTGCTCGGCGGCCAGACAGCGCTGGTGGAAGGCAACCAGGTGAACGCGATTCAAGCGGTGAACGATACCGCTTCGAACGCCGGAAATCCAGGTGCAGCTCCTACCATCAGCATTGAAGACAGCAACGGTAACGACATCACCAGCCAAGTCACGTCGGGCAGCCTGGCCGGACTCTTGAGCGTGTCCAACACTTTGCTTCCATCCCTGATTGGCGGCGGACAGCAGGTGGGCGGCCTGAATACGCTGGCGCAGGGCCTGGCGGACAGCGTCAACAATTTGCTGGAGCAAGGCACCACATCCACTACGCCACCCTATGCGGCAGGCACCGCGCTGTTCACCTATAACGCCGCCGTGCCTGCGGGCGTCGCCGGCAGCCTGGCCGTTAGCTCCACGATCACAGGCAGCCAACTCGCGGCCGGCACTCCTGGGCCGCCTTACTCCGTCAATGGCACCGCGCTCACGCTGGCAGGCTTGGATTCCACCGCAGCCGGGCCAGTGGACGGTCAAGGCTTCACGCAGTATTTCGGCTCGCTCACCTCGGCCGTCGGTTACGCCGCGAGCAACGCCAGCACGGAGGCTACCGCGCAATCCGGGCTAGTGGCGCAAGCCCAGAGCTTGCAGCAGCAGGTGCAGGGGGTTTCGCTCGACCAGGAAGCCATCCAATTGGTGCAGTTCCAGAGTTCGTACCAGGCGGCCAGCAAAGTGGTCACAGTCATCGACGACACGCTGCAGACGCTCATGACCATGATTCCTACATGATCGCGATTCCTGAGTGAGGCAATGTTGAGGCGCAAATGATGGAGGATAATTTATGGTCAGCGGCTTAAGTGCCAGCAACGAACAATTCCTGGCGTCGTTGAATATTCTTCAGAACAATCTGAGCCAGACTGACGAGGAACTTTCGAGCGGCCTGAGCGTCAACCAGGCTTCCGACGCCCCACAGTCCGTTCAAGATATCTTCGAGACTCGCGCCGAACTCGGCCAGGCCACCACCACGGCACAAAACCTGTCCTCCATACAGGACCAGGTCCAGACTGCGGACTCCGCGGTCCAGAGTGCCATCCAGTTGCTCAATCAGGCGGTTTCGTACGGTACGGAAGGCGCCAATGCCGGCACGTCCCAACCGGCGCAGCAGGACCTGGCGAATCAGGTCCAATCACTCGAGTCCCAGTTGGTGGCCATCGCCAACACCGAAGTGGGGGGTGTGTACGTGTTCGGCGGCGATACCGGTACTTCACCGCTCTATCAAGTGGACACCTCCAGCCCGACCGGAGTCGATCGATTGGTGACACCGCAGCAGTCCACGCTGCAGATTGCCGGCCCCTCCGGCGTCACGTTCCAAGTCTCCATGACCGCGCAAGACCTGTTTGATCAGCGCGACGTGAACGACAATCCAACCGCCAACAACGCCTTCGCGGCCCTCAACGGGCTGACCCAGGCGCTCAATAGCGGCAGCACGAGTGCGATCACGCAAGCCATCGGCGTGCTGCAGGGGGCTGCCGGGTATGTAAATGACCAGACCGGCTTCTACGGCGCCGCGGAGAACAACGTCTCGTCCGCTCTCGATCTGGCGCAGAAGTTTGAGACCCAGGATCAAACCCAGCTCGGCACTCTCGAAGACGCCGACGCGACCACACTCGCGGTCCAGGCGACGCAAGACTCCACGGCGCTCGATGCCGCCATGTCGGCCCAGGCTCACCAGCCCACCACCACGCTGTTCGACTATCTGCCGATCAGCTAGCCCAAGTACTTGTCCTGTACCCCGCATGCGGGGGTAAATTTCCCCCAGTACTCTCACCGCAAGCATGCTATTTTTCGGAAAAAGTGCAAATAAATCTTCAATTAAGACCCTGAAATAGCGATAGAAGAACGTACCCAAGCGGGTGGTCAAAAGCAGCGAGGGTATCGAGCCGTTCACACGATTTTGGAAAGGATTTTAGTTCATGCTTAGAATTTCTGCCAGCAAGATTTCCCTCGCCGCGTCCGCGCTCCTTCTGTGTGCGGGCTTGGCACAATCGCAGACCGAACCCGTGTCGCCGTTGACGGCCACCTGGGCCAATTCCCCGGCTGCGGTAGGGCTCACATTCAATTTGACGGGCAATGTTGCCAACGGCCCGATTACGGTCACGGTTACCGCATCGAGCGCAACGATCTTCGACATCGATCCCACCACCGTGCCTTACTGGCTCTCGCTGTCAGTCATGGGTGGTACCACGCCCAATGTCGCCATTACCTTCCAAGCCAATACTGCCGCGGAATCCCTGCAAGTGGGCGACTACGCCGCAAGCATCGGCTTCAAAGTCAGCGGATTCGCGAATTTCGTGGTCCCAGTCTCGCTCGCGGTGACCAACGGTGTGAACACCTTGTCGGTGACCCAAGGCACCACGATACCGATCACCTGGATTTACGGCTCCGCGGCTCCTACAACTACGTTGACCATCGTTTCCAGCGCCCAGCCGGCTTCCTTCACTGTCACGACGGCCAATACCACAGTCAGCAGCACGGAGAACATACCAGCCACCTGGATCTCGTCCAGTGCGCCGTCTGGAATCGCCTACACGTTTGGAACGCCGATCACCATCAGCTTCTTGAGCGACGTGCTCAATAACGCAGCGATTGGGGCGTCGTTGACAGGCACCGTGACGATAACTGGAGGCTCCGCGGGTCCAATCGTTGTCACCATCACCATTACAGTGGGCGAGCCCCCTGCGACGGTTACAGGAATCTTCCCTGGACAAGCAGCTCCGGCCACTTCTGGGTCGCTTGCCGTCGTCGTCACCGGAACCGGATTTACTTCGAGCAACGCTACTTGCGTGCCCGCGGTTTGCGGCGACAAGACAGCCGTGACAATCAATTATGCCGCGTCCAACGCCGGAGCCGGGGGCGCCGTGTCCATAGGATCTCTCGTTTCGAGCGGTAATCCCATCAACGTGGTCAATCCAACAACCATGATTCTCACCATCCCCGCGATGGATGTCCAAGGGACTCCGGGTAACGTCCTGGCGGCAGGCACCATCACGCTCAGCATCACGAACGGCCTGAGCGGCGAAACTGCGCAGACCATAGCTCTGACCATTACCAGCGACCCGATTATTGCTTCCATCACCGACGCCGCTTCGCTGGTAGAAGCCACCCCGCCGGCTCCATTGAAGCTGGCGCCGTACGAACTGATCTCCATCTTCGGCGCTAACTTCGATCTCTCGGGCGGAGCCGCTGGAGCCGTGGTGGCAGCTACGGCCAATAGCTTCGGCCAGTATCCGAGCACTCTCGTGGTACCTGGCGGCGGGAGCAACTCGCTCACCGTTTCGTTCTACAAGCAGGGCACAATTGGCGCGCCCACCCTCATCGGCGACGCACCTTTGGTCTATGTCTCGAATACGCAGATCAATGCGATCGTTCCGTCGGGAGTCACCGCGTCGGGAATCACAAACCTGCAAATCGTCGTCACTTATGGCTCAAATTCAAATGCCACTCCGTACAACGCCGTTCCGGTGGCAACCAATCCGGGAGTCTTCTCTGTGGGCGCGGATGGACAGGGCCAGGGCGCGATCCTGAACAGCAACTACTCGGTGAACTCCGCCAGCAATCCAGCCGCCGCAGGCTCCACTGTAATGCTTTACCTGAGCGGCCTGGGTGTGCCCAACAGCACCGCCAACGACGCCAACACCACCAGTGCGCTCAAGTTCCCCACGTCGTGCATCACGCCGGCCAGTTACTTCGCCGCCGTGAATGCTCTCGCTACGCCGCCCAACCCGGTGTGGACCAGCGACGATGGCGCGGTTATCTTGGAAAGCAATCTCGGGACCAATAAATACCCGCCTTGCTTCACCACTTCGCCGACGGTCACCATCGGCGGGAAAACGGCCACAGTCACCTACGCAGGATGGGTGGCGGACTCAGTGGCTGGACTGTATCAGGTTAATGCCACCATCCCAACCACGGCCACTGCCTCTGCGACAGCTCCGGTCTTGGTGACAATGGGCGGTGTAACCAGCCAGGCCGGTGTAACAATGGCTATTCAATAACCGGGCTCCGGCCAATTCGCTCGGTTCCAGCCAGCGGCGGGAGGGTGCTGTTCGACCCCCGCCGCTGTTTTCTTTTGTAGGTGACCGATTCTCCACTTACTTGGTTCTAAGTACTTTTCCTCTCCAAGTTTCTTCAATCCAAGCCCCGGATCTTCGATACAGGTACCATGACACAGTCCACGCAGGTCCAAAGGGAAGGCGTTGCGCAAGTGGCGGGTAGAATCCTGATAGCCTGGCGCAACGGTGAAAACGCCAACCTGCGGCAGGAGTTGGAGCGCGCACGATATTTCGCCTCCCAGGCGCCCTATATCGGCAAGTTCGAAATGGCCAGCACGCTCGAAATGGAGAGACTGGAAGTGCTGTCCGGCGTGGTGGAAGCGCTTCGCTCGGGCTACAGCGAGCGTTCTGGCGCGGCACGGCTGCTGGAACACCTGGCCACCACGCGCGCCCCCCGCGTGATTAGCGAATGAACTCTTCCACCTGGAATGCCCGCCGCTGTCCAGTGCTCACAATCTGCCCGCTAAAGCTGGAAACACCATTTAGGGTGCAAACCACCGTTCGCTCCACTGGATGGTCCAAACGCACGATCTGCCCTTCCTGCAACCGCAGAAGATCTCCCAGCCGCATTTGGGATCCGTCCAGCCACACCTGCAATCCAATGTGGCTACCCAGGAGCAGCTCCATGGTGGCCTCCACGGATACGCTGGTTTCGGGCTTTTCGAATGCAACCGGCTCGTCTTCCACCACTACGGTGGCGAACAAATCGGGCGGCACCAGCAGGGTGAGCTGTCCCGTTTGCTCTCCGGCTGTCAATTCGAAACGGGCCGCAAACACTGGATCGGTAGGCGGAAGAATACGCGACGGAGTGGGTTCAAATTCGAGGCTCACCGTCTCCAGCGGCGCTTTCATCAGCGCGGCCCAGCAGCGGCACGCATCCCCAAGAATCATGCGGTACAACAGGCCCACTACCTGCAGTTCGATCTCGGTCGGTTTGCGGTCCACCTCGCCGAAAGATCCCGCTTTCGCACCCAGCGCCACGCCTACCAGCGGCAACAGCACCGAGTGCTCCAGCACCACAATCAGCTTGCGGTCGTCCGGACGCACCAGCGCCAATCCGAAGCAGGCCCGGCTGTCGGCGGCGGGAAACTCCCCGAAAGACATTTCTCCGGCGCCGGAATGCTTCGCGGTTACCGTGGTCCGCAGAAACGCGGAGAGGCCGATGGTGAGCTCCCGGGCCAGCGTCTCGTTCGCCAGCCGCAGCCGCTCGCCAGACTCTCCTTGTAACTTGCTCGCAACACGGAACTCGGCCTTAGTAAGATTCGATTCCATACTGGGGGACTCACCGTAAATCATAGAATCGGCTGGCTCCGGCAAACACTTTACCTTACGGCACTTAACTCACTGAATCCGTCCGAGAAATCGTAAATCTGGCGAAGAAATCGTCGATAAACGAACGGCCCATCATGATCAAGCTCACCAGGCTAAACCACGTTCCGCTGATTGTGAATGCAGACCTGATTGAGCACGTCGAGGTGACGCCGGATACCGTTGTGGCCCTGACCAACGGCCAGAAATTCATGGTTCTGGAATCGGCTGAAGAGGTGGTGGAGAAGGTTATCCAGTTTCGGAAGGCCCTGCTCGGTTCTGCTCACTGTCCCCTGAAGATCACAGACCGGACGATTGACGATGGCCCAGACCAAGTGGACGCAGGCCGGAAATCGGCCGCGTCGTGGGCCAAGTAAAGGAACCCGATGGCAAACAACGCTGAGCGCAAGAAGCCATCCAGCCGGCCGGACTTAGCAACGCTGGGAGGGTTGCTACTGGCCGCCGGCGGCATTCTGGGCGGCCTGCTGATCGAGGGCGGCAAGCTGACCGACATCACCCAGGTCACCGCGCTCATGATCGTGCTGGGCGGCACCATTGGCGCGGTTATGGTAACCACGCCGCTCAAGACTCTCATCCGCGCGGCGAAGTATCTGGGAACCGTCTTCTTCTCGGCCGACGAGGAGCCCCAGGAGGTGATTGAGGAAATCATCTCCTATGCCACCAAAGCTCGCAAGAACAGCATTATTTCCCTCGAATCGGATCTGGAGACGATCGCCGACCCGTTTCTCCGCAAAGCGATTTCGTTGAGCGTGGACGGCACGGATTTACAGGAGCTGCGCAAGATGATGGAGCTGGATTTGGAACTGCAGCAGCGCAGCGGCGAGTCGGTCGCCAAGGTTTACGAATCCGCCGGCGGCTACGCTCCCACCATCGGCATCATTGGCGCCGTGCTGGGCCTGATCCAGGTGATGAAGCATCTGGAAAACATCGAAGAGGTGGGCCGCGGCATCGCCGTCGCGTTTGTGGCTACGGTGTATGGCGTCGCGTCGGCGAATTTGTTTTTCCTGCCGGCCGCCAACAAGATCAAAGCCCGGCTGCATGAAACGCTGCACATCAAGGAATTGATGCTCGAAGGGGTCTGCAGCATTGTGGAAGGAATGAACCCCAAGCTGATTCGGGTGAAGTTGAACGCTTTCGCGGATGGCGAAGCTGTGGAGCCTCAAAAGGCCAAAGCTCCGCAAGGGGCGCGGACCGCCGCGGTTCAGGGCTAGCGCAATGCCCAGGAAACACGCGCCGGAACCCGAGAATCACGAGCGATGGCTGGTATCCTACGCCGATTTCATCACTCTGCTGTTTGCCTTTTTCGTGGTGATGTTCGCCTCTTCGCAGACCGATAAGGCGCGTGCCAAGCAGGTTTCCGAAGCCGTCGAAAAAGCGCTGGACAACGGCCGCTCCATCAGCGTACCGGTGGAGGTGGCGAAGGTTCTGGGCGGCACGGTGGACGATAAGGGGCAAGGCAACGCGATGATGAAAGGTCCGGGAGGCGCGCAGCACGCCGTGAAAGACGCCCCGCCGGACAATGTGATCGAGCTGATGCCGTCGCTCGATCGCCTGAACAAGGAACTGGCCACCGAGGTTGAGGAGGGCAAGCTTGAAATCCGCATGGAGCCGCGTGGCCTGGTGATCAGCTTGCGCCAGTCCGCGTTCTTTTCCTCGGGCACCGACGCCCTGGATCAAGCCAATCTGCCCACCATGAAGAAACTCGCGGAACTGATCGCGACGCTTCCCAATTCCATTCAGCTCGAAGGACACACCGACGCGATCCCCATTCACAACGGGCGATTCAAGAGCAACTGGGAGCTTTCCTGCGCCCGCGGCATCGCGGTGCTCGAAACCTTCTGCGGCACTTTCCAACTGAGCCGGACGCGCTTTTCGGTGGTGGGGCGCGCCGACACCGTGCCCATCGATTCGAATGAGACGGCCGAGGGCCGGGCCCGCAACCGCCGCGTGGATGTCGTCATCCTCAACAGTCTCCGCATCGAGCACGCCGACGGTCCGGATAAAGATAAAGACAAAAAGGACGCCTTCCGTAAGTGAGCCCGGCCCGCCCCTCCGCTCCGCCCGCAACCTTCCATATCTACGCAGTGACGATCTTTCGACAGTTCCCGCGAGCATGCAAAAAAATCCAGAAAAACCGTGAAAATGCGCGCCGGATCATCGATTAGAGTACTGCACGCTGGACAATGGCGTGATTTCGGCGAGAGCCGAGTAAAGGACGAAAGAGGAAAAAAATGCTATCACTTCAAACTAACGTCACGTCTCTGTTCGCGCAAAACGAGCTCAATCTGAACGGTAACGCCGAGAGCACCACGATTGAGCAGTTGACGTCCGGCTATCGCATTAATAATTCGGGAGACGATGCCGCTGGCCTCGCCGTCGCGAATACACTGCAAGCCGAAGTCGCCGAACTTCAGCAGGGCGTAATCAATGCCGCCAGCGGCAGCAGCACGCTGCAGATTATGGACGGCGGACTGAGTAACATTTCTAACCTGCTGGACCGCTTGGAAACCCTGGCCACTGAGGGCGCGAGCGGAACGTTCGCCGGCAGCTATACCACGTTGAACAACGAGTTCCAGTCGGTACTGGGCGAAATCACGCGCCAGGCCGGTAACATCGGACTGGCCAGCACGGTCGCCTCCGGCGGTCTGGGCACGGTAACCACCACCGGCACCATCGGTGCGTCGCAATACAACACCACTCCGTTGACCATCTTCATGGGTGGTGGCGACTCAAACACTGCCACCGACGACCAGGTTACCGTCAACCTGACAAGCAATGGCGGCGCCGGTGGCAACGGCGTGGATGCCTTCGGCCTCGGGCTGAGCGCCTCGGCAGTGGACAACGCGACCGACTCGGCGACCGCGCTGACGGCCGTCCAGTCCGCGATCAGCACATTGGGCCTGGTGCAGGGTAACGTCGGAGCGGGCGAAAACCTGCTCAATTACGCCACCAACCTCGCCAACTCACAAATTACGAACTTGACGTCGTCGGAAGGCGCCATCAAGGACGCCAACGTCGCCGCCGCTGCTTCGAACCTGGCCCAGGAGCAGACTTTGCAGCAATCTTCCATCGCCGCCCTGGCGCAAGCCAACTCGATGCCGGAAGCGGTCCTCAAGCTCCTGCAATAGTCGTCAGCTAAAGCTAAGAACGTTCTGGGCCGATCTTAACTGACTACGGCCCAGTTCGTTGTTTGGCTAGAGGAGTCTTCATGAGCAGCAGCACCACCTCGATCACCTCTCTCGCGGCCAGCCTGGCTAACCCGCAATCGAGCACCACCGGATCGAGCACTTTTGCTTCGGACCTGCAAGCCTCGGTCAACCGGGCGTTGGAGATCGCATCTCTGCCCATGGAGGCCTTGCAGAACGATCAATCTACTATCAGCGGCCAGGTCAGCGAGCTCACCACGTTGGGCGGCCTGTTTAACAGCCTGCAAACCTCGCTCGATGCAATCGGGGGAACCGGCGGCAGCTCCGTCCAGGCGGCGGTGAGCGATCAATCCGTACTATCGGCCAGCGTCAGCGGTAGCCCTCTGCCCGGCACTTACACTGTTCAAGTTCTCAACGCAGGGTCCTCGTCCAGCGCCATCAGCAACTCCGCCACAGCGGTAACCGATCCCGCCACCGAAGACATTAGCTCCAGCTCCTCATTCACCCTCACGGTCGGCACATCCACTTACACCGTTGCCGCATCTGACTTGAACGATTTGGCGGCGGCCATCAACTCCAGCGGTGCGCCGGTGCAGGCGGTAGTGGTCAACCTAGGCTCGCCGTCGTCCCCCAATTACCAGCTCAGCCTGCAAGCCACCGGGCTCGGGAATGTCGCGCTGCAATTAAACGATGGCACGAACAATCTGTTGACCAGCCTGAACACCGGCACCGATGCATCCTACACGGTGGATGGCCAGCCACCCACGGGCATTTCGACCGATTCTTCCACGGTCACCATCGCGCCGGGCCTCAGCGTAGACCTGGCGGCAGTGGGCACCAGCACTGTCACGGTGTCCTCCAGCCTCAGCTCGGTATCGAGCGAACTTTCGTCCTTCGTCACAGCCTATAACGCGGCCTTTGCCGAACTGGAGAAGAATTTCGGCCAGAGTGGCGGCACGCTGGTGGGCGACAGCACCGTGCTCGACATGCAGCAGGCGCTGAATCAAATGGTCAGCTACAGTGGAGCGGGCGGCTCCATCACGTCGCTGGCGCAGTTGGGTGTGGAGTTTACCCAGCAGGGCACTCTGACATTCGATTCGTCGGCGATCGCTGGTTTGAGCTCATCGCAGATCAACGACGCCCTGACATTCCTGGGCGGCACAACTACCGGTGGATTTCTCGAGTACGCGAATAATACTTTGAACGGCATCACGGACCCAGTGGCCGGCTCCGTCGCAACCGAAACACAAACGCTCGAGAGCGAGAGCCAGAACGATCAGACACAGATCACCAACGACCAGGCGCAGCTTACGCTCATGCAGACGAATCTGCAGTCGCAGATGGCGCAGGCCAACGCGCTGATCGCGACGCTCCAAACTCGAACCACCTTCCTTGAGGGCCTCTTCCAGGCCGACACGAGCAACAACCCGGATGCCTCAACCGCTGGATAATCTCGCGCGCGGGCTTCGAGCGGCGGTGCTCGCGAATCATCACGAAAAGGCCGAGCGCCTGACCGAGGAGTACACCGCGGCATTGCGCGAGCATTGGATGAGCCTGCCCCGCCAGGAGCGCGCCACATCGCCGCTTCCGAAACAATCCATCGAACTCCTCAACTGGGCGCGCGAAATGACCATCGTGCAGCAGGCTCTGGCGGCCCAACACCTGGCCGTAGTCGAAAAGGCCAGCCGCTATCAGATCGCCCGCTCTCTCTACCTTCAATCCGCCGCTCTCGGCACCGGCCGCTGACCGATCGATCCCGAAACCGTCGCTTACCCGGCTTCGTCTAACGGTTGCTGAAAAAGCCCCGAAATGAGGTGAAAGTATGCGTTTTCAGAAGCTCCTGACTGTTCTGATCGCTGTTTCTCTTGGGACTGGCGTCTGCCAGTCACAGGAACCTTCCTCCTTGCCGCGAGTTGTGAACCTTGCCGTGATTGGTTTGGCTAGTTCCGAAACGGCTCAGGTCAACGTCGTGAACCTGGCTCCCTCCGTCCAGTCCGTGGCCCCCGGCAGCATACCGAACCAAGGCGTAAAGGCCTTGTGTACGGGTGGCATATCGTTTTACAACTCCAGCGGTAACATCATTACCTCCTCCCCGTCCTTTGCCATCGGCACGGGCCAGATTTTTTCCGCTACCCTGCCGTATTCGGAAACTTTGCCGACGAATGGAACCAGCAGCGCCCGCACGGCCGTCTGGGCCACCGTTACCATCGGGGGGAACAACACCGCCGGTGCCTGCGCGCCGGCTGCAAACATCGAAACGTTTGATACCGCGACCGGGGTGACTCACCTGCACGTCGAAGCCAGTACGCTGGCGATTCCAACCTTGCTCCGCCTGCCGATTGCTGAGTCGTCCGGCGAGTCGCGCTAAAGCGTCGCGCTAAAGCGTCGAAATCTCAACGGTGGGCGTCGGAGTTAAAGCGCCCCAGCCCGATAAGTCCCTGATAATCGTGTCTGTCCCGGTGGCATCCCGATTGCTTCCCGATCTGCTTCATGCTGGAGAATGTCGGCGCTGGTATTGAGCAGTACATGAATCTGGTGAGTGCCCGCCAGAAATTGGTGGCGTCGAACATCGCCAATGCCGACACTCCGGGCTATCAAACCAAAGACCTCGACTTCGAAAACGAGCTCCAAAGCCAGATGTTGGGCGCCAAGCCCAACGTAATCGAAGTCTCGGGCCTCAAGAACAAGAACGACGGCAACAACGTGGATATGGACCGCGAAGCGCGCCTGCTCGCTGAGAATGCCCTTCGTTTCAGCGTCGCCTCCAACCTGGCGCACTCGGAAATCAGCACCATCCGCACCGCCATCCAAGAGGGAGGTAAGAGCTCGTGAGTCTTTTTTCGAGCCTTTCGGTCAGTGCCTCTGGAATGGCGGCGCAGCGCGCGCGCACCGAAGTGCTGGTGGAAAATCTTGCGAACTCGGAAACCACGCGCACGCCCGAAGGCGGCCCGTATCGCAGAAAAGACGTGGTGTTCGCCGAAGATAGCTCCATCGGATCGTTTTCTTCCGAACTCAATGGTGTGCTGGGACCCGCTCTTTCCGGCGTGACGGTGAGCGAGACCACTATCGACGACAGCGCGCCCGAGATGCGTTACCAGCCCGGCCATCCGGATGCCAACAAAGACGGCTACGTCGCTTACCCGAAAATCAATCCGGCCGAAGACATGGTGGATCTGATGGGCGCATCGCGCGGATATGAGGCGAACGTGGCGGCCATTTCGGCGGTGAAAGACATGATTAATAAATCTCTCGATCTCTTCCGATAGATTCTAGGTTTCATCCACATGTCCCCAATTACTCCAGTTTCGATGATCGCGATGCCGCAAACGGCGCCAGTAGAAGCCACCGGCTCGGCAGGCGGCACGGGCGCGTTTCAATCCATGCTGGAGGGCATGATCGGGCGCGTCGAACAAACTCAGACGCAAGCTACGCAGGCCGCGCAAAACTTCTTAAGCGGAGGCGACGAGGAACTGCATTCGGTGGCGCTGGCGGCGCAGCGCGCGGACCTGCAGTTCAATCTGTTCTTGCAAGTGAGGAACAAGGCCGTATCGGCCTACCAGGAAATCATGCGGATGCAGGTCTGACGCGTGAATCTTCCTCGCCTCCTTGCCCTCTAGCGAAAGAAAATGGATCAAGCCAAGAAACTTCTCGGAGCGCTCACACCTCGCCAGCTAACCACCATTGTTATCGTGGCCATCGCGGTGGTGGCGGGCGTGCTGGGTTTTTCGCGCTGGGAGCGCGCCAGTGGACTGCGGCCGCTCTACACCGGATTAGCTCCTGAAGACGCCAACGCCATCGTGCAGAAGCTGCGTGAAGCCGGCGTGGACTACAAAATCGCCAATAACGGAAGCGAACTGCTGGTGCCGGAGGACAAAGTCCCCGAACTGCGTTTGGAAATGGCCGGGCTGGGTTTGCCTAAGACTGGACGCATCGGATTCGAGATCTTCGACAAGACGAATTTCGGCATCACCGATTTCGCCGAGCATGTGAACTATCGGCGCGCGCTCGAAGG
>JBEKLB010000088.1:0-18246 GCA_050010415.1 Bryobacteraceae bacterium
ACTCGGAAAAAGCGATTAAGTCCGCTGGCGTGTCGGACAAAATCTCGCACATTTCGACCGGCGGAGGCGCGTCGCTGGAGTTTCTGGCTGGGATCGAGTTACCGGGAGTTGTTGCTCTGCCGGAGAAGTAGGTCCTTGATAATTACCGGCGCGGGGTCGCGCAACTCTGGTGGCAGGCGCACGCGCAGCATCAGCAAGTCGGGATTCTGCCCTTGCAAAATCGCAACGCCGTCAATCGGATCGTCGTTGGCTTTGAAGTGGCCCATTGTACCGAGGCCTTCCGAATGGGGAGGCGTTTGGAATTGGACGAGACGGGCTGTTTGAACGATCAATTTATCGTTTGGATAAGGGCCAAAAACGTAATCGTGCGCCGACGACTCCGGGCCTGCGTCAATTGCACTCTGGACGAACTATCTTTGGGCTGGGAAAACCCGCGCGATCACTTGAGCGATTTCGAATCTTCCGAACGCTTCTGCCGAGACGTGCTCAACATGCACGAAGGGTCCAGAGATCAAACTATCCGCAGCGGCCGCTTGGGGCAGGACGAGCAGGGCCTCCCCTGCCGAGCCGTCCCCGCCGCGACAAGACCAGCCCCGTGGAGCGGGAATTCCAGGAGCAGCGCTAGCCTTGTAATACGCGAGTCGCTGGGCGGCGCGTGCAGCGGCCCGAACTACCTGGGCAACTCCACTTGGCGCCTTCCTCGGACCAAGTTGACCGTCCGACGGACACCCCACGAATGGAACGCGAACCGTTTGCGCAAACAGTCCCGAGGAAACCAGGATTAGAGTAGCAGCGCTATTCCGCAAATGACACCGCCTACAACCGCCCAGGTCGATAATAGCGAATGATCAATCAAGAAACCCGCCAGCGCGGGGGCCGCGATTGCCGAAATCGAGTTGAGCGATTGCGTCAGGCCCAGAATCACGCCTTGTTCGGACCGTCCTGCCTTCTGCGTGATCAGGCTGGTTACCGTGGGGCGAACGATTCCTGTACCCGACGATGCCACTGCCACCGAAATCAGCAATAGCGGAATGGAGTGCGTGAAGCCGAGCCCCACCAGCCCGACCAATCCGAAGAAGAATCCGGCCCTCGCTAGATTTGTTTCTCCCAATGCTTTTACCAGGCGTCCAATCAGGCCGCCCTGCAAAATCACTCCGAGCAGGCCAAGAAATGCATAAACGTAGCCCACCTGCTGTACTCCGAAAGCCTCGCCGTGCCAGGTGTAACGTCTCTCGGCGAAGAGCGCAAACCCCGACATGAACATCGAGAAGGCAAATGTGAACGCGAAGAATTGCCACAACAACGGCGCGAGTCCGGGCTGGCGAAAATAGCGGACGTAGTTTCCCCAATCGAGCAACGTGAATTTATGCGGAGTGGCGTCGTCGGCGGCGGGCGGAGTAACCGCGGGTAACAGAAAGTAAGTGCACACAATGCTGGTAGCAGAAAGTCCGGCCGCCACTAAAATCGGGTACTGATAACCGAATTTCGACAGAAAACCCGAAAGGCCGGGACCGATCAGGAATCCCATCCCAAAGGCGATCCCAATCAGCGCGAACGATTTTGCGCGATCCTCCGGCTTCGTCACATCGGAGATGTAAGCCTGCGCCAGGGACAAATTGCCGGCTGTGATTCCGTCGATGGCGCGCGAAAGAAAGATCAGCCACAGGGCGTTGGCGTAGGCCAGAATCAGGAAGCCGATGAAGGTACCCACCTGGCTCACCAGCAGCAAGGGACGGCGGCCCATGTGGTCCGACAAGCGGCCGAGCATCGGCCCCGCGATGAGCTGGCAGAAAGCATAGAGAGAAACCAGCAATCCTACAACGGCCGGCGAAGCGCCATAATGCTCGGCATAAAACGGGAGCAGCGGCAGAATGATGGTGAGCCCGAGTACGTCGACGGAGACGATCAGGAATATCGGAAGAAGCGGAGATTTGCGCAAGAGAAGAAAGTACGATGGTAACAGATGGCCGATCAACTCTTTCTTTCTTACTGGCTGCGGAATTACAGCGACTCGACGATGCTCCGAAACTACGAAAAACTGCTGCGGCTGTTTCCGTTCTCGCTGCTTGCCCAGCAGGCCACCACGTTCAAGATTATGGCCGTGGACCCGAGCGAGCCAGTGGTAGCGGAGATTCCCTATTCTCCGCCCGTCCCGATCGACGCGGTGCTGGCCGTGGCCAAGGACTTCCAGAACGCCGACGCCAGCTATCGCCTGGAAACGTGGTGGGACTTGTGGCAGTTTGACGTCGACTGGAAGCTTGCTCCGGCGCGCGTGGCGCTGTGCTGCTTTGGTCCGGAGTTTAATCAGAGCCCCAGCGGCCTTGAGCGCGCGCCCGATGCCCAGCCGGCATCGGTGATTGCGTTTCCGAATCCCAATGAAGACGCCGCCATCGGCTGCGCGCTCGAAATCGAATTCGGTATCGACGCAAATTTTCTTCCGCAGCCGGACTTGCCCGATAGCCCGCGTATGATTGAATCGAACATCAAGAGTCTGCTCAAACTGGTGCACGATCTGGACGATGCGCTGCCCGTGGAAACGCGCCGGCTGTGGTCAGAATCGGGAGAAAATTTCGCGGAGAAACTGCACCAGGCGCTCACCGCGGTGGCGAAATAGCACCCGGACGTTCCCTGAGCAAATTCTGCACCGCTTCCGCCAGCATTTTGGGCACGAAGGGCTTCTGCAGGAACGCCACTTGCTGCTGCAACGAATCCGGAAGATTCTCGATAAAGTAAGGCGATCCGCTGCAGACCAGGACGCGCAGGTCCGGCCGGATTTCGAGCATGCGGGTGAGCAGCGTATCGCCCGGCATGTCCGGCATGCCAAGATCGGCGATCACCATGCCGTAGCGATGGGGCCCGGCTTCGAAATTCCGCAGCGCGTCGAACGATCTCAGGTGTGTTTCCACCTCGAATCCGAGCCGCTGCAGATACTTCTCAATCAACTGCAACAGCGGAGGTTCATCCTCCACCAGCAGGATCTTGATCACGGAGCCGTTCAGCACGCCATTGCTCGCCAAGTTGTTGCTCACCACGTCACCGGTGACGTTTCCCCTAAACCAAATACGACACCCAGGCTCACGCGGTTGGAATCCATTTCCAAGAATGCATCTCCTGTATTGTAATGGCGATAATCATAGCGTACATCGAGCGAAGTAGCACCCGTCAACTTATAAAACACCTGAATTCCGCCCTGCAGATTCGCGTATTTTCCCAGCGTTTGTCCTAGCGCGGAGAGTTGGTTGTAACCGGCGTGCGCGCGTACTTCGAGGCTCCGCGCCACCAGGTACGAGTACGCGACGGCTCCCGAGGTTTGCCGGGAGGTCAGATAAAGGCCGTTGCCCGGTGTGACGCCATTCGAGTAGTCGAACGTCAGTGACGCGGATTCGAAGCGGCGAGTCAATCGGACTTCGCCCACCGGGAGGTAGACCACGTTGCTGAATGTCACGGTGGCGTAGCTTTCGCCGGTGAGCGCGACGATGGCTGGATCGAGCGGAACCTCGGTCAGGCCGAGCGTATAAACCCGGACGCCCCCGGCCAGCGTGCTGAGATCCCATTCACGAGTGAGCGCGATCGAATAACCCAGCGCAACGGTTTCCAGGCGTGAATCGCCGAACGCGCGCTCGAAATCGAAGTACGTGTCGTCGTAAACGGCCGAAAGGGTTTGCCGCCGTGTCAGGCGGTAAGCCACGCTCGCTCGCGCATTGTAGCCGTTCAACCCAGCAAGCAAGAGGGACTCTCTTCGAACCACAAACCCATCGCCTCCAAAATCGAACGACAATCGCGGCGTAAGGCGCCAGGTGAGGTCCACGCGCGACTGCATATAGTTCGTGCGGTTGTCGAACAAATCGTCAGTCGGAAGACCGATGCGATCCAGACTCGCGAGTGAGAAGTAGGCGAATGCTCCGTTGGCAAGCGTGGTAGTGCCCAGCGTGTTCTTGATATCCAGAATGAGATGCCGCGCGAGCGCTTCACTGTAGTTGACTTGGAGAAACTGGTCCAGGCCATCAAAGGCTGGCGCATTGGTGTACCGCCGGTAGGAGCCTCGATACTCGACACTCAGCTTGCCACGGCGCCAGTTGTGTGAGGCGTTCGCTCCGAAATTGGCTTCCTCGCCGTAGCTCGAAAGCGCGTTCACTTGTTTTCCCTGCACCACAGCCGGCGCGATGAGTCCCGAATCATACACGCCGATGATCTGCGCGTAGAGCCCGAACGCGTTCATGGCGCTCTTTGTTCCTGGCGAGAGATTACTGCCACGGCTGAGGATGGACGGTCCGTCGTACGCGGATTCCTGCGGATCGGGCGCGGCCGGAACAGCCGGCGTCTCGGGAGCCGGGAATGGGCCGGAGAAATCGTACATGCCGAACGCAGTCTGCCGGCTAAGTACGGACGGAGCTTCGTAAGTTGGTTCCTGCTGCTCCCGCGCGCCAGGATCAGGCTGGTCCCGCGCCGGAGCGAAGCCGGCTGCCAGCAAAGCCAGGAAGAGGATTCTGGAGGCCAGCCTGCTCGTTCCTTGATTGCAGACTCAAGTCTGACGCGCGGTCCGCTGAGTGTCAAGCCTGGGTGTCCTCATTGGGGTGGCCTCGGTATGATCGGCCTATGCGATTTCACACCGAGTATCTGAAGTTCCAGACCAAGCAACACCGGCAGTACATCAACATCACACCCGAAGTGGATGCCGCGCTTAAGAAAAGCGGGATTCGCGAAGGAATGATCCTGGTTTCGGCCATGCACATTACGGCCGGCGTCTGGGTGAACGACGCCGAAGACGGGCTGCTGGCCGACATCGACGAATGGCTGGAGAAACTGGCGCCTTTCCGCGAGAATTACCGCCATCACCGCACGGGCGAAACCAACGGCGATTCCCACCTGAAGAGCTTGATGGTGCATCATCAGGTGATTGTTCCGGTGACGGAGGGCAGGCTCGATTTTGGCCCCTGGCAACACGTTTATTATGCCGAGTTCGACGGACTACGTCCGAAACGCGTCATTATTAAAGTAATGGGCGAGTGAAGCGTTGAAAGGACTGCCTGGTTGTGGGCATTCCTCGAGTAGGAGCATTATGCGACGAATCCTTCCTCTGCTGGCTGTTTTCGTGTCGGCGGCCATGGCCGCTGACATCCCGATCCGCGAAGTAATTCTTTACAAGAGCGGAGTCGGCTATTTTGAACGCGGCGGCAGGCTGGGGCCGGGCGAATCCGCGCGGCTGGATTTCAAGGCTTCGGACATGAACGATGTGCTGAAGTCGCTGACCGTCTCCGGGCAGAACGGGGCCAAGGTTACCGGCTTGCGCTACGATTCGAGCGAACCGCTGAGCCAGAAGCTCGCTGATTTTCCCTTTAAGATCGATGGCCAAGCGTCGCTCGCTCTGTTTCTGGATCAGATGAAAGGCGCCAAGGTGGAGTTGAAGTACGGGACCGACACCATCAGCGGCACGGTGGTCAGCGGGCGCGTAGTCAAGGCCGACGACAAGCAGCCGGAGCGGGAGCAGCTGGTGGCGCTGCTCGATTCGGGCGAGCTGAGAACGCTCGACCTGGCGGCTGCCAGTTCCATCCGGTTGGCCGATGCGAAGCTGCAGGCTCAGCTCCGCGATTACCTGACCGTCGTGAATCAATCCCGCTCCAGCGACAAGCGCAGCATCTACATTGATTCATCCGACGCCAAAGAGCGCCAGGTAGACGCCAGCTACATGCTCCCGGCGCCGGTCTGGAAATCCAGTTACCGGCTGATCTTCAATGAAAAAGGCGACCCGACGCTAGAGGGCTGGGCCATCATCGACAACACCACCGGCGAAGATTGGACGAACGTTCGGCTGGCCGTGGTGTCGGGGCGCCCGGTATCTTTCATTAGCAATCTGTATGAGCCGAAGTACGTGCCGAGGCAAACGGTGGAACTGCCTGAGGATCGAGCGGCGAATCCAGTGGTCTATAGCGGGGCTGTGACGGGAAGCATAAACGGGGCCCCTCTCGACGCTCCTGCGCCGGCGGCGGCGAGGCGCCTGGGGGCGATCAACGCTGGGTCAGGAGGATTCCTGGTCAGTCCGAAAGCGCAAGCACAGTTTGGAATCACAGATCAGCGACAGGAAATCGCAAGCGATGTGGCCGTGAACGTTGCGTCCGGAGATCTGGGCGAGCTTTTCGAATATCGCTTCTCCACGCCCGTTACGGTGAAAAAGGACGAGTCCACCATGCTGCCGTTCCTGCAACAGCCGATCGGTGCGCGGAAGCTGCTGATCTATTCGGAGAATTATGGCGAGCATCCGATGAACGCGGCCGAATTGAACAACTCCACTTCGAAGACGCTGGATGGCGGGCCAATCACCGTGTTCGATGCAGCCAGCTACGCCGGCGAAGCCCTGATGACGACGCTCAAAGCCAGCGACAAGCGATTGATCAGTTACTCCGTCGACCTGGGCACGCGCGTCACCACGCTGCTTGATCTCAGCCGCGAATTGGTACGCGAGATTCATGTCAATCGAGGCACGCTGACGGCTCGGCTGGCCCTGGATGAGACCAAGACCTACACGATTCGCAACGTGGATCAAAAGGCCAAGACCTTGATCATCGAGCATCCCGTCAGGCCAGGGTACAAGCTGATGACTCTCAAGCCCGCCGAGACCGCGACAAACGCCTATCGGTTTGAAGTGAAGCTGGCAGCGGACGGCAGCGAAAAGTTTCCCGTGGCGGAAGAACGGGTGTACGAAACTACCACATCCGTCTCCAGCCTGACTCCGGATGTATTGCTCGCCTATGTGCAAAACAAGGCCCTGTCGGAGGCTGCTCGGAGCCAGCTCCAGCAAGTGTTGGATATCAAGCGGCAAATTGCCGACGCGGACAATCAGATCCATCAGCTCGACAGCGACATCAGCAGCACCGTGAGCGATCAAGACCGCATCCGGAAGAACATTCAAAGCTTGAACCAGGTGAGCGGACAGCAGGATCAGGTTCAAAAATATGCGCGTCAACTGGGGGCCATGGAAAGTACGTTGGCCAGTTCGCGGGACAAGCTGAGCGATGTGAAAAAACAAAAGGCCGCGGACGAAGCACGGCTAAACACGCTGATCGAAAAGTTGAATTTCTGAGTGCTACCAAAGGTGATAATAGCCGTCGCGGCGTGCGAGCTCCACGGGAAGGCCAAACAGCTCCGTTAGCCGCTCCGTGGTCAGAAGCTCGCTCTTAGGGCCGTCGGCAAAGACGCGGCCCTGCCGCAGCAGGATCACGCGATCCATTTCCGGAAGGATGTCTGGAAGGTGATGCGTCACCATCAGGATGCCGGTGCCGGCCTGCGCCAGTTTTCGCAATATATCCCGCAGCTCGAGAGTGGCGCGAAAATCCAGGCTATTGCTCGGTTCGTCCAACAACAGGGCCAGCGGATCGTGCACCAGAGCGCGGCCGATCAGCAGCCGGTGCCCTTCGCCGGATGACATTTCGGTCATCTCGCGGTCGGCCAGATGCGGAACTTCCAGCAGCTCCAGCACCTGGTTGGTTTTTTCGATCATCGCGGGGGTGACCTCGTGATACGGCTGAAGGCCGATACTGCTGAAGAAACCGGAGAGCACCATCTCGCGGCCGGTAATTTCGCGCGTGCAGCGGCGCATCAATTCATTCGAAACGATGCCCAAGAGCGGCCGCAGCTCGAAAACGTTCCAGGTATCGCGCCCCAGGATGGAGAGCGAAGAATCGGGAAGTCCAAGGGGATAGCATTCGCGGGTGATGGTCTTGATCAACGTCGATTTGCCGCAACCGTTCGGTCCCAGAATCGCGACGTGCTCGCCGGCTCCGATACTGAGCGTGATCTCGTGGAGCACTCTGGTGCTGCCGAGCATCACGGAGACGCGCTGAAAAGCCAAAAGAGCAGGGGTATGGGGGTTGGGCTTTAATTTATGATTCACGGTTCGAGAGTATACTAGCAGAGATGCGAAAAAGCATTGTAATTGTCGTGCCGCTGGTATTCTGCTCGCTTGCGTTCGGGCAATTAGAGTCGAATTCCATCACGGTAACCGCGTCCAATAACACGAGTCTGCAGCCCGATCAGGCGGTTTTCACCGTAATTGTGCAGTCCGGCCTGACAACAGGTCTGGACGATGTGGTCAACGCTTTGGCCGGATCGGGAATCACCGCTGCCAATTTCTCCAGCGTCGGCACTCAGATTAACTACAATGGCGCCGCGTCAAGCACCTCACTTCAGTGGTCATTCAGCCTCACTGCGCCACTCGGGAACACCAAGGGCACCGTCGCGAGCTTGACCACCTTCGAGCAGAACATCGCGAAGGCGAACAATGGCCTGGCCCTCTCTTTCAGCATCCTTGGCACTCAGGTTTCACAGCAATTGGCGCAATCGCAGACCTGCTCGTTCCCGGCATTGATTACTTCGGCGACCACGCAGGCGCAGAGCCTGGCCGCCGCCGGTGGAGTTACACTGGGCTCCATTCTTGCGCTGTCCAGTTCAACTTCAAATTATGTTTCGAGTCCTTATGCGACTCTTCCGACCTGCGCGATCACAGTAAAGTTCAATGTCACTCGCAATTAGACCGATGCGAAGACTCTTACTGGGGATCCCGCTGCTGTTGGCCGCGCCGGCTTTTGGACAGATTGAATCACACACCGTCACCATATCGGCCACCCGCTCCCTGGTTTTACAGCCCGATCAGATTGTGCTTCAGTTGACTGTCAGTTCCAATCCCTCCGCCACGCTGGATCAGATCGTCGGCGCGCTATCGGGTCTCGGAATCACCGATGCAAACCTGACAGGAACCTATAACTCAAATCCGCCAACGTTGACGTGGAATTTCTCTTTCACCGCGCCCCTAGCCAACCTGACTGCCACGATCGGATCGATCACAAAAATCGAGCAAACCATCGCGCAGAATAACAGCGGCCTGACGCTGACGTTTTACATCGGTGGGACGCAAGTATCCCAGCAACTACAGCAGGCGCAAACGTGTCCCAACTCCGATCTGATTTCCGATGCGACGGCGCAGGCGCAGAAGCTGGCGAGCGCGGCGGGAATGTCGCTGGGGCCGATACTCAGGCTCTCGAATGCACCCCGGTCCCAGCCGGCCGAGCCTGCTCTCGTCGCAGAAAACGCGACGCTCACGGGCGTCGTTGGCGCTTACTCCTTCAATGAAATCCTGCTGACGCCCCTTCCATCGCCTGTGACATGCTCGCTGTCGGTCCAATTTCAATTGCTTCCTTAGTCTTCAAGCTTCGGGGAAGGGACAAAATGTGCCCGCCGAGAACCCCTCCGCCATAATCCCAAATGTTCGGTTGAACCGCGCGCGATAGTTCTCCCACGCGATGGCGGTTGTCAGTTCCACCAGCTGCGGTTCGCTGAATTCGGCGCGTAGATCGGCGAAGAGCTGATCGTCCACAGACGCGGGCGTCCTGGTCAACGCGACGGTGAGCTTCAACGCTAGCTTCTCAGCTGAATGGAACGCTGCGCTCCGTTCGAAACACGCCAGATCGCGCAACTGCTCTTCAGTGATTCCTGCTTTTCTGCCCACGGCAGAGTGGATGTCGATTCAAAACGGGCAACCAACCAGGGTGGCCACTTTCAATTGCACCAGTTCCTTGAGCAGCGGTGAAATTGTTCGCGCGGAGGCACACACTGAGTCCATCCAAGTGGTCGCCAGCAACGTCGGCGTATGGTGAGCCGCCAGCGTTTTCGATTTGGACACTCGCCCGAGGCGCTTCTGCAACATCCGATAAATAAGCCTTGTGATCCATCCGGCTTGGGATCCGGTAACGCCGATCGCTCGTTGCATGTCCTGTCGTTCCATGTCCCTCAGGATAGAATGTCTGAGCATGGCAAACGACCTGATGATGGAAGCGCTAGCGATTCGAACCGTAGTGGACAACTGGGTGCTGTGGCGCGATGCCGGCGACTGGGAACGCTTTCGGACCGTCTGGCACGACGATGGCGTGATGATGGCCACCTGGTTTCAAGGCACCGCGGACGAATTCATTCGCGTCAGTAAGGAAGGCTTCGAGCGCGGTGTCAACATTCTGCACTTTCAAGGCGCATTCACGGCGGACATCGAAGGCGCGCGGGCCATTTCGCAAACCAAGATGACCATCAATCAGCGGGCGCTGGTCGACGACGTTCTCTGCGACGTGGTCTGCACCGGGCGATTTTACGATTTCTTCGAGAAGCGGAACAATCGGTGGGGTATCGTGCTCAGGCAGCCGATTTACGAGAAGGATCGCATGGACCCGGTAGATCCGGGAAAACTTTTGCCTCTTGATCAGGAATTGTTAAAGCGTTTTCCAGAGGGTTATCGCCACCTGGCGTATTTGCAGAGCAGCATCGGCTATAAGGTGAAAACCGATATGCCAGGCTTGAAAGGCCCCGAAGTGGAGGCGCTGTACGCGCGCGGAAAGCGATGGCTGGCGGGCGGCGCGATCACCGGGTGATTCGAGAGCCGGAGTTCCGCCGAACCGCGTGTCTCAACTCCAGGACGGGCGGGCGGCGCGATCACCGGGTGATTCGAGAGCCGGAGTTCCGCCGAACCGCGTGTCTCAACTCCAGAACGGGCGGGCGGCGCGATCGAGCGCTAACGCGCCGCGTCACTTGCCGATCAGGTGCTCGCGGTCGCGTTCGTTTTCCGTGCAGACGTATTCGAGGATCTCCTCATTGGGCGCGAGTTCGGCGGCCCGTTTGATGATCCAAGGCTTGGTGAACGTGTCGGGGTCCTCGATGGTCATCTCAATCTCAAGGTGTCCTAAATCGGCGCGGCGATAGCGTTCCGTGATGTGCATCTTTTCCGTGTGCGGGGAGGCGGTCGGGCCCTGGCCGCCGAACCATGCCTTATCGTTGAAACCGATGGTGTCCACTACCAAGGTGTCGCCGTCCCAATGCCCGATCGAGTGTCCCAGCCACGCCGGGTTCCAGTCTTTCGGATGGCTTCGGCCGTCCAGAAAAATTTGCCGGGGCAGTTCCCCTTCCACGATGATCACCAGCAGGGCCTGAGTTTGCACCGTTTTCCAGGCCTGCAGTGTAGGCGCCAGAACTATGCCCAGCGGTTGGCAGCGCGCCTGCGGAAAGTCCTTCACATTGCTCTCCATGCGTTCTTTCGCTACCGCTTCCGCCCAGGGCTTTATTTCAGGTTTTCCAGGATCGACGGTTCTCTGTTGATACCACATGCCGGAAAGGTCCGGCTTGCCATTGGGCATGCGGGGAGTTGACCCGGATGGCGTAACGTGGGGCTTGGACAAGGCGATGAAAGTGTCGCGGCCGTCCCCCAGCGTGTTTAGCTGGAAATCCTGTAAGTGCAGGTTCATATGCAAGGTTCGGGACGCTCCCACTGTGACGTCGCGCTGGACGAACGGATCGAACAGGGGAGCATTGCTCGAAAGCTCACAGGTCCCCGCCGGCAATTGCGCGAGCGTATAAATACCGGCGGCCGAGGTGATCGCGTTATAAACGGCTTTGGTTTCTGAATTCGTAGCCTGAATCTCAGCGTCCGCCACCGGATCGCCCGCCAAGTTGACCACCGAGCCCGTGATAGTGCTTGTGTCTTGCGCAAACGCCGTCACGGCCAAAAGGAACAAGGAGCTGATATTTCGGATAGCCATGCTACCTCCTCACTTGTCATGCTAGGGTAGCGCGAAAACCACGAGCGACTGATTATTGCCTTTGCCGGGCCCCGCCGAGACGATAGCCACGTACTGCTTGCCGTTCTTGCCTTGATACGTGATCGGGTTGGCGGTGGCGGAGTATTCCAGCTGCGTGGTCCAAAGCTCCTGGCCGGTCTTCGAATCGAAGGCGCGGAAGCGGGCATCGCTGGTTGCCCCGATGAACACCAGCCCGCCCGCCGTTGCGATGGGACCGGCGAACGCGCCAGAGCGTCCCGTGTTGCGCTTCCCCTCCGGGAGAAAATCGGTTATGCCGAGCGGCACCTGCCACGCGATGTCGCCGGTATTGGCGTTCACCGCAAACAATCGCTCCCAGGGCGGTTTGATACAGGGCAAGTTGCCCAGGGCCTTACCTTCGGCATCCTTATAGGGCGCCGAGAAGCTGAAGAAGCCCGGACGCATCACATAAGGCAGCGCCCCTTCTTCCTTGGCTTTCGGATTATTCTGCAGCCAGCCGGTTCCGGGACTGTCTTGAGAATTTACGAAGACATAGCCCGTTTCTGGATCGGCCGATGCCCCGCCCCAATTGGTGCCGCCGGTGGGCCCCGGAAGACTGATGGTTTCATGCGGCGGCGTGCCTTCACCTTGATAAGCCCAAGGCGCAAACGGTCCCGCATCCTGAAATCCGTGTTTGTCCCAAACTTCCTGGCAAGCTTTGGCATGATCGGCAGAGGTGTCATCCGCAGTCACAAGATCCGCGCGAGAAATGCTCACGCGCGCGAGCGGGGGTGGTTTCAACGGAAAGGGTTGGGTGGCCGCGTACCATTCGCCCGGGACGTTTCCCTGCGCCACTGGCCGCTCCTCCACACCGAACACGGGTTTGCCGGTCAGGCGATCCAGGATGAACATGTAGCCGGACTTGCCGGTCTGCACCAGCGCGGGAATCTTCTTGCCGTCCTTGACGATGTCGATCAATACCGGATCGGGCGGCAGATCGTAGTCCCAAAGCTCGTGATGTACGGTTTGGAAATACCATTTGAGCTTGCCCGTCTGATAGTCCACCGCGACCACGGAATTCGCGAAGAGGTTATTGCCCTTGCGATCGCCGCCGTAGTAATTCGCGGCCGGGCCGCCCATCGGCATGTAAACGATGCCGCGCTTCTCGTCCACGGTGATGGCGTAAGACCACATATTATTGCCCGATCGCTTCCAGTTGCCCTCCTTCCAATCGTCGTGGCCCACTTCGCCGGGTAGCGGAACGGCGTGGAAGTCCCACAGCTTCTTGCCGGTGCGCACATCGTAGGCGCGCGAATCTCCCGGCATTCCTCCGGGTAATTCGTCCTGCTGATGCAGATGCTCTTCACCGGGGCCAAACATATTCATACCCACCAGAATCACGTTCTTGTAAATGGTGGGGACGCCGGCGAACGGGACGTCCATGGTCAGTTCGCCTTCGTTGCCGAAGCCGGGGTCGAGCTTGCCGCTCTGCGCGTTCAGGGCCACCATCTTATGGCCTGTCAGGAAAAGAATGCGCGCTGGATTTTGCTTGTCGCCGGGCCAGTACGACACGCCGCGTTGCGACGCCATGCCGGTCTTCAATTCGTAGCGCCAAACCTCGGCGCCGGTATCGGGATCGAGCGCGACGACCCGATTGCCGGCCGCCAGATACATCACGCCGTTGACGACGATGGGCGTCACCTCGTTCAAGGTGCCCGCCGCGGGACTGTTCGCGTCCGGCCGCAGTTTGTAGACCCAGGCTTGCGCGAGCTTGGATACGTTGCCGGCGTTGATTTGCTTCAACGCCGAATAGCGCGTCGAGGCCAGGTCGCGATTGTAACTCGGCCAGTCCGATGCGGTTTGCGCAAGAATCACCGGAGCCGCGATGGCCCCCGCAACGATCACCATCCAGCGAGAGTTCATTTCCGTTCGCCGAGTATATCAATGCTCCGAGCATACCGGGCCGTTCTACTCTGGAGCGTTCTACACTATAGCCGTGCATCCCGTCGGCAGCCCGCGTCACATCGGTATAATCCATCCCGGACAAATGGGAATCGTGGTCGCCGTTTCGGCCAGGAACAGCGGCAACCAGGTGTATTGGACTTCGGAAGGCCGGAGCGCTGCCACGCGACAACGCGCATCCCAGGCAGGCTTAGAGGATACCGGAACGCTCGCGAAGCTGTGCGAGCTTTGTCCGGTGATAGTGAGCATCTGTCCTCCGGAATTCGCGGAGGCGGCCGCGGAGCAGGTGGCGCGGCTTTCGTATCGAGGGACGTATGTGGATGCGAACGCCATCGCGCCCGGCCGCGTCCAGCGCATCGCGGGCCGGTTGGAAGAAGGCGGGGCGCGGTTCGTAGATGGTGGCATCATCGGTCCGCCCGCCACAACGCGCAATCGCACCTGCCTTTATCTGGCCGGTGAGCACGCGGTTGAAATCGCGCCGCTTTTTTCCGCCGGGCCGATCGAAGTGGAAGTCCTGGCCGGAGGCGTGGGACAAGCGTCGGCGCTGAAGATGTGCTTTGCGGCCTATTCCAAAGGCTCCATTGCGCTGGCCTGTTCGGTGCTGGCCGCCGCGCAGCAGTTGGATGTACTGCAAGATCTGAAACGGCAATGGGCCAGGAGCGGCCCTTCGCTGGCAGAGCTGGAGAACGAAATCTCGCGGGCCGCTCCCAAGGCCTGGCGATTCACCGGAGAAATGCACGAAATCGCTGCGACGTTTGAGGGCGCGGGCTTGCCTCCCGATTTCCATCGGGCGGCGGCTGAAATCTTTCGACGCCTGGGACAGTTCAAGGACGGAGCTGCGCCCGGTCTGAATGACGTACTCGGTACACTACTAAAATGAGCGATCGTATCAGCATTGAAGTCCCCGGCTTGGAGCACATCAATCCGATCCCGAATGCCAGCCGCGTGGGTCCGTTTCTGGTCAGTGGCGGAATCTTCGGGAAGGATCCCAGCACCGGCAAGGTCCCTGAAGGGGTGGACGCGCAGTGCGCGCAGATGTTCGCCAATGTGCTGAAAGTTCTGGAGGCAGGTGGCGCGAAGCCGGAAGATGTCATCAAGCTGAGCGTCTGGTTGAAGGATATGGCGGACCGGCCGGTGGTCAATAAATATTGGGTGCAGATGTTTCCCGACGCGCATTCGCGTCCGGCGCGGCATACTTTTCCGACTCCGGATCTGCGGTCGCCCTTGCTCGTGGAGTGCGAGATCATGGCGGTCATTCCGGATAAAAGGTGAGACTAGCCAGTTTTCACGCCGGCGGCCAGAATCGGATTGGCGTTTCATTCGACGGCCTTATTCTGACCGGTCTGAATGGTCCCCGCAGCATGCTGGAGTTGATCGAAAGCGGGCACGAGATTCGGCCGGGCGCTGAAACATATTCAGCACAAGATGTCACTTGGCAGGCGCCCGTCCGGAGGCCTTCGAAGATCTGCTGCCTGGCGCTGAACAATAACGCGAACAGCGACCGGATTATCCAAGGGCCCAAGCATCCCGCGATGTTTATCAAGCCCAGCAGTTCGCTTGTGGGCCATGGCGGCTCGATCGAGTGCCGGCCGCAATATGGGCGCGTGCATCCGGAGCCTGAGCTGGCGGTGGTGATCGGCAAGACAGCCAGGAATATCGCCGCGCGCGACGCTTACGATTACGTCTTCGGCTATACCGTCCACAACGACATTACGTCGCCGACCATGCGCACCGAGGACACATTTCATTACCGCGCGATTCACCCCAAGGACGGTGACTCTAAGGCCATCGACTATGTGGACACTTGGGTGAGTTATCCGGGACGGTACAAATGCTGCGATACGTTCGCGTGCATGGGGCCGTGGCTGGTGACGAAAGACGAAATCATCGATCCTCACAATCTGGCGGTGTCGTGCAGCCACCAGGGGCGGCTGGTCACCGAAGACAACACGGAGAATCTGTTTTACAAGATACCGGAAGTGCTCGAATTTCTGTCCAGCCATCTGACGCTGCTCCCGGGCGACATTATTTCGATGGGTACGGCACTCAAGAAATCGGCGCAAGGCGGCGCGGTACAGAATATCGATCTGAACAAGCTGGGCGGTCCGGTTTCGGTGAGCATTGAAAAGATCGGCACGCTGACGAATGAAGTGGCCTGGATATAAGCCAGTACCCGTATACTAAAACTGGAGCAACCCCAGTGAAGATCCAATCCATACTTTTGGGCGCCGTGCTGGCGCTGCCGGCCTTCAGCCAAACTTTTTCCGTCACCCCGCTTGCGAATCCAGCAGGGCCTGGCAGCCTGCAACCCAATTGGTCCATCGCGCCGGACGGGGCGGCGGTGTTCAGTTGGATAGAACCATCGCAAGGGGGCGCGTTTGCTCTGCGATATGCGGTGCGCAAGGGCGGCGCTTGGTCCCAGGCGACGACCATCGCTAACAATCGGCACTTCTTCCATCATCCGGCTGAGATGCCGGAGGTGCTGGCGCTGGCGGGCGGACATTGGTTTGCTCACTGGGTGGAGTCGCCCGGTGGCGACAGCGACGCGGAGTACGTCTTTGTCTCGTCGTCCACCGACGGCACGCATTGGAGCATGCCTTTACAAGCGCACAAAGACCGCAGCCCGGTGCAGCATGGCTTGGCCTCGATGATCGCAAACCCGGACGGTGGAGGGTCCATCTTCTGGCTGGAGGCGCTGAAGGGCGAGGACAGTCCAGTGTCGTTGAAGCGCACCATTGTGGATGCCACCGGCAAGGAAGTTAGCGAGGAAGTAATCGAAAGCGACGTGTGCGGCTGCTGCCCCACGGCGGTGGCGAAGACTTCGAAGGGGCTGCTGGTGGCTTTCCGGGCCCACTCGAAAGAAGACATTCGCGACATCGCGGTAACGCGGCTGGAGAACGGAAAGTGGTCCACGCCCAAGATCGTGAATGCGGACGGCTGGAAAATCGAAGCCTGTCCGACCAATGCCGCGGCAGTGGCGGCCAAGGGGGATCACGTCGCCGTCGCCTGGTTCACCGAGGCGCAGGATATGCCGCGCGAACAGATGGCTTTCTCGAACGACAGCGGCTCCAGCTTCACCAAACCGGTGACTCTCAGCATGGGCCATGCGTTCGGCTACACAGCGATGGCGCTCGCCGATGATGGCGGCGTGATCGTCTCGTGGCTGGAGCAGGCTCCGGGTGGCGCGCGAGTGCTGGTCCGCCAGGTAAGCGCGGCCGGCGTGACTGGCCCGATCGTGGAAGTGGCCAAAGGCGGAAAGATGGCGCTTGGATATCCGAAGTTATTTCACAGCGGGAGTGACACGTTCATCGCGTGGGGCAGTACCAAGCAAGTGCAGACCGCGAGTCTGGCGCGCTGATTCAGAAGGTCAGAATTCAGAAGTCAGAGTCCAGAATGGGGTGGTCACCGGCCGGTGAGCGGCTGGGACCGGTCGATGTTGTAGCGAATCAGGATGGCGAGCGCCAGGACGGCCGCGAAGGTGAGGGAGCCGGTGGCCACGTGCAGGACACTGGTGATGATGACGGACAGGCTCGACTCGTCCGGGGACAGGATCAGCATCATGAAGGTGGTGAATCCGAGCATCACTTGAACGGAGGTGATGACGGCCGCGGCGATGGCTGCTGGGCGTATGGTTGGATGCTGAGGGAACTGGCGGATCAGAAAGACGGCGACGATCAAGACCAGGAGCAGGACGAGCATGGCGTTCAAGATGTGCCAGATGACGCCGAGGGCGTGGTAGCGGTAGGAAGCACCCAAGGTGGTTTGGAACAAGACAACGGCTGGCAGGGCGATTGAAAGTGAGCGGAGGGAGGGACGCCAGGAGTCCTGGATGGGGTCAGGGCCGCGTCTCCAGCTTTCCGAAGTCATGACGGCGAGGGCGACGATGAGCCCGAAGAAGATTTGAGCCAGCAGGGCATGCAGAATGCTGGCGAAGGCTTGCCCGGCAAATCCGAGGCCGGCGTCCACCATCCCGGCGGCCAGGGCGATCCAAGCGAATTGGGATCGAAGCGCAATCGCGAGCGCGAACATCAACACCACAACTACGCCAGCGACCATGTGATGCCAGAATTCGAAGGCTGGGTTGATGGAGATGGCGCCGTTGGCCGCAATCGGGCGATACAGGCTGGTGACAACGGCACCCGCGGCGATAGCAAGCAACGCGCAGAATGCGACGAGAATGGCGCTGCGGTGCAGCCAGGGAGTGTCAGTTTTCATGTTGGGCGGCGGCTCCATACCAGCGCATCACGGTTGTGAGGATCCCAGATAAATAAACGAAGCAACCGGGCACCCACATCAACATCCCAGCCAGTTGTTGGTCGCCTCTGGGATCGGGTTGGGCATGCGTGTGGGCCGCGTAGAGGCCGGCGGGGCCGAAGGTCAGAAACGCGCCTAGAATGCTACAGCAGACGCAGGCGCTGAACAAATAAGAAACGGCGCCGAGCACCGGCAGGCGGCGATCTTCGAGCGGGCTCAGAATCGGCCACCAGAAAATGACGCCGCTGATGGGAAAACTCAGTAGCTGGAAGATGTGGAGGCCTTGGTTCACGAGCGCAGCGTTGAAGAATAGCGGAATATGCCACGTCAGCATGGTTCCCACGCCGAGTAGCCAGCAGAGTACCGGCTGGGAAATTGGCCGCGAAATGAACCTGGCAATCCGGCCTGGGGCTGCCAACAGCAGTAAGGGCGGTATGATCAGCGCCAGCAGAAAATGCTCGAA
>JBEKLB010000089.1:0-18228 GCA_050010415.1 Bryobacteraceae bacterium
GACCCACTACAGGTTTTTCCTGAAGAACGCGGTACAATGAAAACTCAGGCGGATTCCAGGCGGCATCCGCAAATCCCTGGCAAGCAAATCGATTTTCAACCTTGATTACAGTCAACAACATTTCCATGCGCTTCGGCGCCCAAATTCTTTTTGAAGAAGTAACCACCACGTTTCTCCCGGGACGCCGCTATGCGATCACCGGGCCCAACGGATCGGGCAAATCGACCTTCATGAAAATCCTCACCGGTGAAATTGAACCTGAGAAAGGTTCCGTCACCCGGCCCAAGAAGATCGGCATCCTGCGCCAGGATCAGTTTGCCTTCGATGCCTATCGCGTCCTGGACGCCGTGATCATGGGAAACGCGCCGCTTTGGGATGCTCTTCAGGAGCGCGAAAAGTTCTACGCGAACGCGAACGACTGGACGGATGAAGACGGCATGCGCGTGGGCGAACTGGAGGGAATCGTCGGCGACCAGGGCGGCTATACGGCCGAAGCCGACGCAGCCACATTGCTGCAGGGTTTGGACATCGGTGAAGAGCTGCATGAACGCAAAATGTCGGAGCTGCAGGGCGGACAGAAGGTGCGCGTGCTACTGGCGCAGGCGCTCTTCAGTAACGCCACTGTTCTGCTATTAGACGAGCCCACCAACAACCTGGATCTCGATTCAGTCCACTGGCTGCAGCGGTACCTGCTGGCGTACACCGGCTGCCTGCTCGTAATTTCGCACGACCGCCATTTTCTGAACGAAGTGTGCACCCACACCGCCGATATCGATTATCAGAGCATCATCACCTATACCGGCGCGTATGACGACATGGTGCTGGCCAAAACTCAGATCCGCTCGCGCGTGGAAGCCGGCAATGCTCAGCGTGAAAAAAAGATCGCGCAATTGAACGATTTTATCGCTCGGTTTTCGGCGGGAACCAGGTCCGCGCAAACCACCTCGCGCAAGAAAGAAGTGGAGCGGCTGCAAACCTCGGACCTCGCAAAATCGAATATTCAGCGTCCGTTTATCCGCTTTCAAAACGAGCGTCCTTCCGGGCGGCATCCACTGGAAATTAAGGGACTGTCGAAATCGTACGAAGACCTGGCCGTCGTTCGGAACTTTACCGCGTCCATCGCGCGTGGCGAAAAAATCGCGCTGCTAGGCCGCAACGGAGCGGGGAAGACCACCATGTTGCGATCGCTTCTGCGCAACGCCACCGGCTTCGTTGACGCGCCGGATCGGGACTTTCCAATCGACAGCGGAGTGGTTACCTGGGGACACGAAGTGTCGGTGGGATATTTCTCGCAGGATCACAAGGAGTCCATTCAGCCCGGTCTCACGCTGCTGGAATGGCTGCACGAATTCCAACCCGGTGCATCGCAGCAAGAGCTGCGCGGGCTGCTCGGCCAGATGCTGTTCAGCGGAGACGATGCAACCAAGCGGACCGAAGTTCTTTCGGGCGGAGAAGCGGCGCGTGTAATTTTCTGCCGCTTAATGCTCCAGAAACCCAATTTCCTGCTGCTCGACGAGCCCACCAATCACTTGGATCTGGAAGCCATCAATGCCTTGAACATCGCGCTCCAGAAGTACGATGGAACGGTCCTGCTGGTGACGCACGATCACGATCTGGTGGATGAAGTGGCCACACGCATCTGGCATTTCGAGAATCGGGAAATCGAAGACTTCAAGGGTCCGTACGCCGAGTTCCTGGCCGAGCAGGAAGCAACCACCGCGTAGAGCTACTAAAGCTTTTGAGCTCCGTCAGCCTTGGCGAGATTGCGGTCGAACGTGCTCAAAGGAAGATGCCCAGCTTTCCGAGCCAGCTGCAGCATCAGGCAATCGGAGAAACCGAGCGCCGGTTTGGCGAGAAATAGTTCCAAGGACGCCGCGACGGTCTCTGGATCTTGTAGTGTCAAGTCCCGGTGATTGAGCAACATTTCAATTGCTTTAGCCAGGTCCTTCGAATTCAACCCATAGACTGTGTTTAGCACCCACGCCGCTTCGGCCAGCGCCAGCACGGAGACCCACGCCCCATGCTCGATAAAGGCTTCGGCGGATGTAGCCTGGCGGGAATCGTCGCGAGTGATCAGGCGGACCAGGACATTTGTGTCAATCGCGCGCATAGCGCTTCCGCGTATAACGCCGGATGCCCTCTTTCATCTCATCGACACTTCGTCTTTCAGGTGTATGCTCCCCAAATAACATGCTGTGGATATCTTCGGAGTTGAAGCGTCCCGCGCGACGGACAACAATCTGGTTGCCTTGTTCTTCCCATTCCAGGACCGACCCCGGGCCTACGCCGAGCTTTCGGCGCACCTCTGCGGGAACCGAAATCTGTCCCTGGGCCGTAAGCTTGGAACGCGCAATTGCCACAATTTACATTACCATGGTAATGCAACGCACGGATCGTGGTCGATTCTGACCCAATCCCCTAATCGCCGATACCGGCCCCTCCGCTATACTTGGGGCATCCGCACATGTTGTTGACCACAGCGGCTTATTTCATCTTTCTCGCCGCCGTATTCTTCGCCTATTGGTTCGCCGCGCGCTATCGTCTGGGCACGCTGGCCGTGGTGGTCTTCGCCAATTACTTTTTCTACGCCCGCTGGGATCTGGCGTATCTGGTCCTCATTCCCGCCGCTTCCACCTGCGACTTCTTGATTGGCAACGCGCTTCACAAAGAGACGCGCCCTCCAGTCCGGCGCTTGCTTGTCACGCTCAGCATTGCGCTCAATGTCGGCCTGATGGCATCCGTCAAATATCTGTCCATCCTGCCGTGGGTGCTGCCTCTCGCGCTATCGTTCTATGGCTTTCAATCGCTGACCTACACCATAGATATCTACCGGCGCGATGCGAAGCCGGCCGACAGCTACCTGGCGTATCTTGCCTCCGCCAGCTTCTTTCCCACCACGGTGGCCGGCCCCATCACCCGCATTTCGACGTTATTGCCGCAATGGTCCAAACGCGAAATGCTGACGTCGCAGGAAGGAGGCAGGGCGCTGTTCCTGATCGGACTGGGTCTGGTGAAAAAGTTCCTGATTGCCGATTACTTGGCTGAGACTCTCGTGAATCGCGTCTTCGATCTGCCTAAGCTCTACTCCGGGGCCGAAGTGTTGGCGGGCGTCTATGGTTACGCGCTCCAGCTCTATTACGATTTCTCCGGTTACACCGACATCGCAATCGGCTCCGCGCTGGTGCTGGGCATCACGCTTCCGCGCAACTTCAATCGCCCCTACGCAGCCCAAAACATTTCTGATTTTTGGCGTCGCTGGCACATCTCATTCTCCAATTGGCTGCGGGACTACCTCTATTTCTCGCTCCCCGGCCTCCGCTCCCGCTGGAAGATTTTTGCTTATCTCAATCTGGTGATCACCATGGTGATCGGCGGCCTCTGGCACGGCGCCGGCTGGACGTTCGTGGTGTGGGGCGCCTGGCACGGGATCGGCTTAGCGGCGCACCGCGCGTGGAACGCGTTGCACGGGAATCCAAAATTGACGCTCACGCGTGGCGCGCGCATCCTGTGCGGACTTGCTACGTTTCACTTTGTTCTGATCGGCTGGATCTTCTTCCGCGCCTCCAGCGTCGGGGTTGCGCGCGACATCCTCTATCAAATTATCTCCGGCACCATCTCGTTTGCGAACATAACGCCGGCCTTCGTGCTGGTGCTGATCATCGCCGCTGCCGCTCACTTTGTTCCGGACCGTTGGTATGCGGGCGGTCTTGAGCTTTATTGCCAATTTCCTTACTACGCCCAAGCCGCGGTGATCGCCGCGCTCGCCGTGGCCATTCGATATGTGGCCGGCTCGGGGTCGGCTCCCTTCATCTATTCGCGATTCTAAGAGCATGCCGCCTCCCATGTTTCCCAAGAAGACATCGCTGGCCATCGCAACCTTGGGGGCGCTGCTGTTGCTGCTGGACTTCGCGAAACTCGCCCGGCCTTTTACGCTCTCTGAAGTCCTCGATTTTCGTCCGCACGACATCCCCAACGTTGAGCCGCTCGCGCCCATCCCGGCTACCAACCGGCCAGTCACTGCCTTTAAGCACCCGATTATCGAGCCCAATCTGATGGATCCGCACGACAATCTGCGGGCGTTTTATCTTGCGCTCTGGCGCACGGAATTGGGAGCTCCCGGCGCAATTACGCGCGTGCTGCACTATGGCGATTCGCCGGTGACTGCCGATTCCATCACCGCCGACGTGCGCTCGCTTTTGCAACAGCACTTTGGTGACGCCGGCCACGGTTTCGTCCTCATCGCCAAACCGTGGGCCTGGTATGGACACCGCGGGGTAGAGGCACAAGGTAAAGGGTGGCGCATCAATGCGGCCACACAAGTTCGCGCCAAGGACGGATTTCACGGCCTGGGTGGCGTAAGTTTCGAAGGCGACACGGGCGCTACTTCGCACTTCGAACTCGCCGAAGATCACGCTCAAATGGAGATTCATTTCCTGCACCAGCCCGGCGGTGGCGTGCTTGCGGTGGAAGCCGGCGGGCAAAAATTGGGGAATGTGGAAACCGAAGGCCCAGACAAGCAGCCCGACTACCGAACCTTCCCATTGGCGGCGGGGGCGCGCGAGATCGAGCTCTCGGTGGAGCGCGGGCCGGTTCGCCTCTTCGGCGTCAGTTTCGAAAGAAACACGCCGGGCGTGATCTACAATAGTCTTGGGCTGAACGGCGGCCAGGTGCAATCGGTGGTCCGCTATTTTGACAAGCCGCAGTGGACCGCGGAGCTGCAGCACCAGCATCCCGATCTGGTGGTGATTAATTACGGCACGAACGAAAGCATTTATGCCGATTACATCGAGCGTTCTTACCCCGGCGAGTTGCGTCAGGTGATCGAGCGCGTAAAGACGGCGGTGCCGCGCGCTTCGGTGCTGATTATGAGCCCCATGGATCGCGGGCAGCGCGATGCCAACTCGCGGATCGCCACGGTTCCGACGCTGCCACGGTTGGTCGAGATCCAGCGGCAGATGGCGTCTGAGATGGGCTGCGCGTTCTTCAATACTTTTCAAGCCATGGGCGGCGAAGGAACCATGGCGCGCTGGTATGACAGCCAGCCTAGACTGGTGAGTGCCGATTTCACGCATCCCTTGCCGGCTGGCGCGCGGAAAGTGGGCGTGCTGCTCGATCAAGCGCTCGAATCCGGCTACCGGCAATTCAAAGCGCGCGAGCAACGCCCGGCGCGCGGCGCCCCCTTGTCAAAGGTGACCCGCTAGTGGGCAAGCTCGCGCTCATCTTCGCGGTCATTCTTGTGGCTGCGCCTGCCCCAGCCGTGACGCCGGCCCCGACGAAAAAGACCACCAAGAAAAAGCCGCTCAAGAAACGGGTGCGAGTTCCCGCGGTATATGTTTCGCCCGTGGTGCGTGGCGCGGCGCTGCGCGCTATCAGTGAGCGAACGTCGCGCCCCCTCGGCGTTCTCGAAGGCGCTGGAGCGCTGGTGCCATTCTTCGAGCAGCTCTCGCATCCGCCCGAGAACACGTCGCTGCACATCTTGCAGTATGGCGATTCGCACACCGCGTCCGATGATTGGGCCAACGAGATGCGTCAGGATTTCCAGGCCAAGTTCGGCGCCGGCGGCGCTGGCTACACTCTGCCCGGTCATCCGTTTCTCGGTTATCGCCGATTCGACAGCAAAGGAAATAATTCGCGCGGTTGGTATACCAGCGGAATCGTCACGCGCAAGAGCGATGGCATCGAGGGTCTGGGTGGAGTCAGTCTCACTGCCCAATCCGCGGGTGAAACCGTGACGTTGACCGTCGAGTGCGAGCAACTCGAGCTGCATTATTTGCGCCAGCCCGGCGGCGGCCAGCTTGAATTTTCGGTGGACGGAGCGCCCACCACGACCATCGACACAGACGGCGAAACCGGACCCGGCGTATTTTCCCACATCGCCGCGCTCGGGCCGCATCAATATACGTTGCGCACGCTGAGCTCGGCGCCGGTGCGGTTGTTTGGATGGGTGGCGCAAAATCACTCGGGTGTCACTTATGAAACGTTGGGCATCAACGGCGCGCAGGCCGGCCTGATGCTCGATTGGAATTCTTCCATCCTTGCGCCAGAGCTCGCGAGCCGCGATCCCGCGCTGATCGTCCTGGCGTATGGAACCAACGAAGCACTCAGCCCTAAGTGGACCGCCGAAGAGTATCGCGCCGGCTTGACGGAAATCATTGAGCGGTTGCGCAGCGCGGTTCCGGTGGCGAGCATTCTCCTCATCGGTCCGCCGGATTGCGAATATCGCGCCCGCGGCCGCCGTCTGCCGTTCCCGCATCTGGATCAGGTGATCCAGATCCAGCGAGAAGTGGCTCAAGCCAACGGCTGCGCCTTTTGGGATTGGCGCGCTGCCATGGGCGGACCCGGAGCGGTGCGGCAATGGGTGCAGGCTGGCCTTGGCCAGGGCGATTACACGCATCAGACCGGCGCCGGATATCGCACGACGAGCGACCTGCTCTTTGAGGATCTAATGGCACAGTACAATCGCTTTCTCAGCGTGCGCGCCGAAGAAAGCCACAGTCAATAAGCATGGACAATAAAGAACGCATCCTGGCGATCGTTCGGAAGGTGTCGAAGAACAACACGCTTCCCGACCCTGAGGAGTCGCTGTTCGACTCGGGATTCCTCGATTCGTTCGCGCTGCCGGATCTGGTGAGCGACCTCGAGCGCGAGTTCGGGATCAAGATACCCGACTCAGATTTGAATCCGCGCAAATTCGAATCCATCGCGCGCATTCAAAGCTATATCGAGAGCAGGATGTAACTGGTGGCGGCGATCCGGGGCTTGGGAGCCTATCTGCCGCCGCGCGTGGTCAGCAACGCCGAACTGGCCGCTCGTTTGAATTGTGAAGCTGGCTGGATCCTCGACGTTTCGGGAATTGAGGAGCGGCGTTATGCCGCGCCCGAGGAGACCGTCGCGAGCATGGGCGTGGCCGCAGCCCAGCAAAGCCTGGGGAACGCGGGAGTCAGCGCGGGCGACCTGGGAATGATTCTGGTTTCCTCAGGTTCCTCCGAACGCCGCTTTCCTGGACCGGCATCCGCCATCGCACATGCTTTGGGCCTGGATCATGTTCCGGCTATCGACTTGCCCATCGCCAGTGCCGGCAGTTTGTTCGGGATGGCAGTGGCCGCGTCGTTATGCGGCATTCACGGCAATATCCTGGTCGTCGCCTCCGAGAAGATGTCCGCGATTGTTTCGCGCCAGCCCCTGGAGCGCGGCGTTGCGCCTCTGTTTGGGGACGGCGCGGGGGCGTGCCTGATCGGCCCTGACGACGGGCCGGTGAAGATCGTCGATTCGGTGCTCCATACCGACGGCGCCTTCGCCGAGGACCTGCGTCTCGAATTCGATGCGCCACTCGAAATGAACGGACGATCCGTCATCTTGCAGGCCTCGCGCAAGATCCCAGCCGCGATCGGCGAGTTACTGGGAAGGAACGGAAAATCGGCATCCTCGGTACAAGTTTTCCTGATGCATCAGGCCAATCAAAACCTGATGGATCGAGTGGCCCGCGCTCTGGAAGTAGACGCCACGCGCTTTTACTCCAACATCCGGCGGTACGGGAATACGTCGTCGGCGTCGATGCTCATCGCGGCGGCTGAATGGTGGCGCGATCCGGGGCCTAAGGAAGGCGATCTGATTTGTTTCGCTGCCTTCGGCGCTGGTTTTCACTGGGGCGCGCTGCTGGCCGAAGCTGCGAGTTGATCGTGTTAATCGCCGGATGCCCGGCGCGGCGGATTGTACGAGACCAGTGACGCGAGCGTTACTCGGATCGTGCTCCAGCGCGTGCGGACCAGGGAGAGCCCCACCATGAGCAGGATCACCGCCAAAGCCGCAATGCCGCAATACACGTTGCTCAGCGATTCCTTGAAAGCTCCGAACCAGCGGCCGTATACCAGTTCGATGTGCACCCAATAGACCAGCAGCGACGTGGTGCCCAGCTGCCGTACCCAGCTCCAGGAAGCCGCGAGCGGCAGTGCAGTCCACAAGTACGCGAAGCCTATCACCAGCATCACAACGCCCAGTTTGATCACGATCAGCCCTGGGCTGTCGAGCCAAAACTCGGATTTGGGATACAGCGAGTAGGGCATGTTCGAAAAGTATTGGCCCCCGATAATCAAACCGAAGCCCATGAGCCCGCCCCACTGCATTACGCGATTCATTTGGTCCGGCTTCACCAGACGCAAGATGCTACCGATGCTGAGGCCGAAGGCGATGAACGAAGCCCAGGGAAAGAACGCGAAGTATTGATAGCTGGGGACGAAATACGCGGTAAATTGCGGAGGAAGCCAGCGCCAGTCGATAGCGGAGACCAGCGGAGACGCAGCCGCGATGGCGACGCCCAGCCCGGCGCACAAACGGACACGCTCGGCGGTGGTGAAGATCGCCATCACGGACATCAGCAGAATGGCGAATCCCATGCAATTGAGGATGTCCACCTTGAGCAGGTCCGTCCAGGGGCTTTGTCCAAATGCGAAGGCCCAGAGCTGAAAGCGAAACAGGAAGGCCAGCGTGAACAAATAACCCGCGCGCCTTAACGCCGCGCGCCAGCGGCCCATGGCATTCAAACCCTGCCGCTCGCGCCCATCCATCAGGAATGAGAGCGTGATGCCGGTGAGGACCAGGAAGATGGCGGGGCCGATTCCGCCGAAAAACTGCGAAAGCATGAACGGCCCATCGGTTCGTAGATCGGTTCGATTGAACGAATGAAACACGTGGCCTTGCAGCATCACCACCACAGCCGCGCCGCGCGCCCAATCGAGAAAGGTCAGGCGGCTGCCGGCATCGCGACTGTTTAATTGCGCTGTGGTTTCCACTTCTCTATTTACCCGGATATTCGATTTTCACGCCTGGCGGCAGTTTTAGCTGCAAAGCGTCCTGCTGCAACGGCGGATTTATCTTCAACTCACTATAGACCACCAGACGATAATCGCGCGACGGCTCGATAATCTTCTCACGCAACGGATACGGATCGCCTTGTACGGGGACCCACAATTCAAGCTTTTGCACATATTGCCGCGCGGCGCTGTCCTTGGGGGTTAACTGCAGATGAATGGCCGCTGGACCTTTTGTGGTTTCCGTCCCTAGCACGCTCACGTCGTAGTCTTTTGCAAGTTCGCTGCCGGAAGTGCCGAAACCGATCCTTAGAAACTGATCCAGTTGTTCGCCTTGCTTTGCCAAATCATACACTTGCACGGTCTTGATCTTCGGCAAATATACCTGGACTCGGCGTTTCTCGTAAGTGATAGTTTTACGGTCCGGCGCGGTAAAATCGACCAACCCCTGAACTTCACCGGGTTGAACCTTCTTCATCGTGACGGTTCCGCTTTCTTTGTCGTCCTCGTTCAAAACGTCCGTATGCGTGACGTAAGCCACCTGGGCGGTCATGGACTTAAACTCGCTCGCGGCCTTGTCCATGCGGGCCAACACCTGCTGCACATCGTTGTCGGCTGCGGCCATCGCGGCCGGAGCAGCCAGGAAGAGACACACAACAAATCCGCGCAGTCGCCTTTGCATCAATTATTGGATACCTGAGGGAGCCTCGCGGCTACGGCGTTGTGAACGCCATGAATCCTTTAATTTCCTGTTCGGAATCGACAATAGGTTCTAAACGAACAACATGATACTTCTTGCCGGTGCGCGCTTGCAGCAGGGCGCCGGCCTTGACAGCCCGAGCGCCTTCGGGAGTATTCGAAAGCTGCTCCGCATCCATCCAAAAAACGGTGTCGCCATGTTCGGAGGGGAGCATTACGATGCTATTCGCACGCGGCTGATCGCGAAACCACTCCCGCGGCGTCAGGAAGATGAAGGCCAGAATCAGCCCCACCATCACGTCGTACTGCCAGCCGGCGCGTGGATAATCCCAAAACAAAAAGCGCTTGATCCCGCTGATCGGGCTATCCATATCGCCTTCAGTTTAACATGTGCCCCGTGCGTGCCTGGGCGTCGAATGTAAGTGAATGTAAGCAGTAAGCTTAGGGAGGAGTTACTTGTACTTCCTGAGCACGGCCAGCACGCGGCCCTGGATCTGCACCGAGGCTGCATCTACAAGGATAGGTTGCATAGACGCGTTGGCGGGCTGTAAACGAATGCGTCCGCCGGGCTCATGATAAAAGCGCTTGAGCGTGGCTTCGCGGCCATCCACGAGCGCCACCACGATCTCGCCATCGTGCGCCTGCTGCGCGCGCTCCACCAACACGTAATCGCCGCTCATGATGTGATCGTCGATCATCGATTCGCCGCTCACTTGCAGTGCGAACGTATCGCCCTTGCCTGTGAAGTCGGTGAACTGCAGCGTATCTTGTCCTTCGATGGCCTCCACCGGCGTGCCGGCTGCAATGCGGCCAGCCAGGGGAATTTCGTTGGATCGCACCGATGCGCGGCCTTTGCGCCGCTCCTGAATGTATTTCGCCGACACTTCGAGCGACCGGCTTTGATTGAACAGGCGCCGCAGGTAATTACGGGATTCGAGCGCCTGAATGTGCTTGTGAACGGTTGCGAGCGACGCCAGATGGAGCCCCTGGGCCAGTTCCTCATAGCTGGGGCTGTAGCCGTTGTCTTCAACGAAGTCCGCGATGAAGTCGAGCACTTCCTTTTGCCGCTTGGTCAAAGCCATGGAACTATTGTGAGGCGAACAAAAGGAGAAGTCAAGGCGTTATTCAGGTCAACACGCCGCGCAAGCGCAGCGCTTCATCCACCAAGGCGACCAGCTCATCCCGAGTAATGTTCAACCGGTCGTTCCCGCCCTCCGCGTCCGGGGCCCGGTCTTCGGCTACGATCGGACGGCCGGGTTCCATGCGGTTGTGGGACTTCACGCCATAACGCCCGCGTGCGTCGAACAGTTTCCCCACCTCATGTTTGGAGAGAACCTTCGGGCCGCCGAGCAGCTCGGCCACCAACGTAACCCGCGCCAGATGCTCCACGGTTTCCATCTTGAAGAACGCCTTGTAAACATCCTCGCCATAACAAACCGAGCCATGATTGCCGAGCAGAATCGCGTCGTATTGCGGGATGTAGGGCAACATGCCGTCGGTGAGCGCGGGCGTGCCGGGGAGCCCGTATTCGGCAAGCGGTACGCATCCCAGGCTCACGATCACTTCCGGCAGAAGAGCCAGGTTGAGCGGCCGGCCAGCCACCGCGAATCCGGTAGCCACGGGCGGATGCGCATGCACCACCGCCGACACGTCCGGGCGCATCTGATAAATGGTGAGGTGCATCGCGATCTCGGTGGTTCGCTCGCGCGCGCCATCGATCTTGTTGCCGTCCAGATCGCAGACGATGATGTCGGCGGGCGACATCATGCCCTTGCTCACGCCGGTGCAAGTGCACAGAATGCGGCGGCCGTCCAGGCGCACACTGATGTTGCCATCGTTCGCCGCGACCCATCCTTTTTGATAGATCAGCTTGCCGACGTCAAGGATGTCCTGGCGATATTGTTCTTCCGTCTTGGCCATCCGGACTTTCAATTGTAGCAATCGTAGTTTCCAACTGCCGAAGGCGTCGTTTTGGAAAGAGCACGTCGTACAATGGGTGCAGTGGACAACAGGCGGATGTGCCCGAATTGCCGGGCGTTTGTGACGACCAGCGACCGGGTGTGTCCGTATTGCCAAGCTCCCATGGGTCCGCGAGCGGTGGAGCGCCGCAATCCAGGCGAGATTTTGGGAGGATTGATCCCGCACGCGCGGTTTACAACCGTGATCATCCTGCTCATCAACACGGCGCTGTACATCGCCGAGTATGTCAGCCCGCAGGCCGGAATATCCGAGTTTGGCCGCAGTGTTCCCGCCGCATATATGGACGGGCAGTGGTGGCGCCTGGTGACGGCCGGCTTCCTGCACGGCAATATTCTTCACATCCTGATGAACTCCTGGGTGCTGTTCGATCTGGGCGCCGAAGTGGAGATGTTGTACGGCACCAGCCGGTTGATCGTCTTTTACTTCGTTTCCACGGTGACGGGTTTCTCGGCCAGCTCCCATATCGGCGGCGGACACGTTTCGGTGGGCTCATCAGCCGGCATCTTCGGGTTGATCGGCGCAATGCTCGCGTTCGGATTCACGGACCGCTCCTCGCTCGGCATGCAGGTGAAATCGCTGTACACGCGCTGGGTGATCTACGGCCTGGTGCTGAGCTTCCTTCCCGGCGTGGATTTCTGGGCGCACGTGGGCGGGTTCGCGGGCGGATTCCTAACTGGATGGCTGGCCAGTACGCCGCGGGCGCGCCTGATGTGGAAGGAGCCGTTGTTGAAGGCGCTAGCCGGTGTGTGCATCGCACTCACGGTGGTGGCGTTCGGGATGATGTATGCCGCGATGACAGCGTCTGGCGGGTCGATCCAGTAGCTATCGCGCCATTCGGATCCCGCCAAGGTATGTTCCCCGTCGCACAGTGAGTCCCACAACCGGACACACCGCGCGGCCTCATCACTCCTAAAACACCCGTCGCGCCTTATTTTTCAGTAATATCGACATTGGAAGAGTACTTGCGAATTGAGATCAGGAGAAATCTCCCATGGCAATGGATGTACCCCGCGGTAAAGAAGTCGCTCGACGGAAACTGATTCGCCGAATTATCTACATCGTGATCCTGGTGGCGGCCATTCCGCTCATCACCTGGGGGCTCTCCAGGCTGAAGCCTGCGGCGCCATCCGTGGATCGGGCGACGGTGTGGATCGACTCGGTGAAGCGGGGTCCCATGGTGCGCGATGTGCGCGGCCTGGGAACGCTGGTGGTGGAGCAATATATGTGGGTGCCGGCGGAGTTTGAGAGCCGCGTGGAAAAGATTAATTTTCTCCCCGGCGCCACGCTGCACACCAACGATGTCCTCATGGTTTTGAGCAATCACGATATGGAACTGGCGGCCAAGGATCTGGAGTGGCAGATCAAAGCGGCGGAGGCCAATTTGGAGAATCTGCGGGTGCAACTGCAGACCCAGCAACTGGCCCAGAAGGCCACCACCGAACAAGTAAAGTCCGACATGGAACAGGCGGAGTTGCAGGCCGATCGCGATTCTCAATTGACCAAGCTCGGGTTGAAGTCCGATCTCGACACCAAGCTTTCGGTGGCGAAGTATCAGGAGTTGAAGGGACGCTACGCGCTGTCGAAAGAGCAGTTGGATATCAGCGACAAATCCATCCAGGCGCAGATGGATGCACAAAAAGTGGAAATCGAAAAATTGCAAGCGGGCTACCAGTTGAAGAAGGAACAAGTGGATCAGTTGGTCATCCGCTCGGGAGCGGACGGGACGCTTACGCAGCTGGGTGCGACGGCCACGCCTCTCGAAGTGGGCATGCGTGTTGCTCCCGGAACCATTCTGGCGAAGATCGCGCAACCCAATAAGCTGAAGGCGACCCTCAAGATCCCCGAGACGCAGGTGAAGGACGTGGCCATCGGGCAGGTGGCCTCCATCGACACGCGTAACGGAATTATTCCCGGGCATGTCTCGCGTATCGATCCGGCGGCGGTGAACGGAACCGTGGACGTGGATGTGACTCTGGAGGGTCCGCTGCCGCAGGGCGCGCGGCCGGATCTGAGCGTGGACGGAACCATTACGCTCGAGCGCCTGGCCGACGTGGTGTACGTGGGCCGTCCCGTGGTGGGGCAGCCGGGCGCGAAGATCACCTTGTTCAAAGTGGATCCAGACAACAAAGGAGCGGAGCGCATACCGGTGTCGCTGGGGCGCAGCTCGGTGAACAACATTGAAGTGGTGGACGGATTGAAAGTGGGCGATCAAGTGATCCTGTCGGACATGTCCTCGCAGGATCAATACAACAGGATCCGTTTGAACTGAGCCGTGACCGTTAGGGAGCGGTTGGCAGGGGAAAGAGTGCTCAATGGCGATTGACGAAACAGCTTTGATCAGCATGGACGCCGTGACCAAGGTCTTCCAGACCGACGAAGTGGAGACGCACGCGCTGGCGGGCATTCATCTGCACATCAAGAAGGGTGAATATCTGGCCATCGCGGGGCCGTCGGGCTGCGGGAAGTCCACGCTGCTGGCGATCCTGGGGCTGCTCGATTCGCCCTCCGACGGCGCGTACGTATTGAATTCGAAGCCGGTGCAAAACCTGAAACTTTCCGAGCGCGCCCGCATCCGTAACCGCGAGATTGGTTTTATTTTCCAGGCCTTCAATCTGATCGGCGATTTGACGGTGTACGAGAACGTGGAGCTTCCGCTCACTTATCGGGGAATGCCTTCCGCCGAACGCAAGAAACGGGTACACGACGCGCTGGAGCGCGTAGGCATGTCGCACCGCATCAAGCATTATCCATCTCAGCTCTCGGGCGGCCAGCAGCAGCGCGTAGCGGTGGCGCGGGCCCTGGGTGGAGATCCGTCCATCCTGCTCGCGGATGAGCCGACTGGGAACCTGGACTCAGTGAACGGCGAAGCCGTTATGGATTTGCTGCGCGAACTGCATCGCGGCGGCGCGACCATTTGCATGGTGACTCACGATCCCCGCTATGCAAGTTACGCGGACCGCACCATCCGGTTGTTTGATGGACGGATTGTGGAAGAAAGTGTGGGGGTGGCGTGATGTTTGGACGAAACGTCGATTTTTTCGCGGTATTGTTTATCGCGCTCGCGATGCTCGGCTTCGCCGAGGTGCGGTCGTGGCATCTTCAAGAAGCGTTGGATTCGATTCGCGTCGAAAATGCGATTCAGATCGAGCGCTGCCCGGTGTCCCAGCGGGTGTTCTCGAATCTCGCCTCGATCTTCAATTAGAATTCAGAATTCAGAAGCCAGAATTCAGAATTCAGAACGGCGGGCGTGGGAGTAGAAGTCGTAATTCGGGCTGGTGGGACTGATGGGGTCCGGATGCTGAATTCTGGCTTCTGAATTCTGAATTCTCGTCATACTATAGATACCTTATGAGTTCCCCCATGATAGTTCTGCGGAATGTGGAGAAGTATTTCGAGCACGGTCCCACCAAGACGTTCGTCTTGCGCCGCGTCAACGCGGAGATCAAGGATGGCGAGTTCGTTTCCATCATGGGGCCGTCGGGCGCGGGCAAGTCGACGCTGCTGCATTTGCTCGGGATGCACGATAGCTCCTGGACCGGCGAATATTATCTGGCCGATCATGCCATTCACAAGCTCTCGAAGAAAGATCGCATGGAGCTGTACAAGAAGTATTTTGGCTTCGTGTTCCAGAGCTATCATCTGCTGGATTCGCTCACGGTGTACGAGAATCTCGATATCCCGCTGTCTTATCGCAACATCAAAAAGTCTGAACGCGACAGTATAGTGTGCGACGTGTTGGACCGGTTTCAGATTGTAGGCAAGAAGGATCTCTATCCGAACCAGCTTTCGGGCGGCCAGCAGCAATTGGTGGCTATCGCGCGGGCCATCGTTGCAAGTCCCAAAGTCATCCTGGCCGATGAGCCCACCGGCAATCTGCATTCGAGCCAAGGCAAGGAGATCATGGATCTCTTCAAGCGCTTGAATGACGAGGGAACCACGATCATTCAAGTGACCCACAACGAGAAGAATGCCGAGTACGGGCACCGCATCATCAATATCGCTGATGGCTGGATTGAGCCGCAGTGACGGAACGGCGATGAAGGAGTGGCAAAGTTCCGCCGCGCCGCGCATCTTGATCGCCGACGATCAGTCGGACGTGCTGGAAGCCTTGCGCCTGCTGCTGAAGGGCGAAGGCTATCAGATTGACGCCGCCACTTCGCCTGCCGGTGTCGTGGCAGCGCTAGAAGCGCGCGACTTCGACGTGGTCATCATGGACCTCAACTACACGCGCGACACCACGTCGGGACAAGAAGGGCTGGATCTGCTTTCGCGCATTCAAGCCATCGATTCCGTGCTGCCGGTGATTGTGATGACGGCTTGGGCCACCGTGGGCCTGGCGGTGGAAGCCATGCGCGGCGGTGCGCGCGACTTCGTGCAGAAGCCCTGGGAAAACGAGCGGCTGCTCAGCATCGTCAAGACGCAGATCGATCTGAGCAACGCCATCCGCAGGGGCATGCGCCTGGAAGCCGAGAACCGGCTGCTGCGCGCGGAAGGCGTTCCGTCGCTCATTGCGGATTCGCAAGCCATGCAGCCGGTGCTCCAGATGATTTCGCGCGTCGGACCGTCGGACGCGAACGTGCTCATCACCGGCGAACCCGGGACGGGCAAGGAAGTGGTGGCCAAGACGCTGTTCGCGATCTCCCCGCGCAGCGCCAAGCCCATGGTGACGGTGAATGCCGGCGGGCTGGCCGAAGGAGTTTTTGAAAGCGAACTGTTCGGGCACGTGAAGGGCGCGTTCACCGATGCCAAGACCGATCGCGTGGGGCGCTTCGAGCTGGCCGATAGCGGCACGCTGTTTCTGGACGAGATCGCGAACGTCCCCATGAATTTGCAGGCCAAGATGCTGCGCGTGCTGGAAGTGGGCGAGATGGAGCGGGTGGGATCGTCGAAGACCAAGCGCGTGGATGTGCGCGTCATCTCGGCTACCAACGCGCACCTGGACGAAGAAGTAAATTCCGGGCGATTCCGGCAGGACTTGCTGTTCCGGCTCAACACCATCGAAATTCATCTGCCGCCGCTGCGCGAAAGACGCGAAGACATTCCCGTGCTTGGGGCGCATTTTCTCGCCGCGCATGCGCAACGCTACCGGAAGCGTATCGGAGGGTTCGATCGCGCCGCGTTGCAGTTGATGCTGGAGCATCCCTGGCAGGGCAACGTGCGCGAGCTGAATCATGTGATTGAGCGCGCCGTGTTGATGGCGCAAGACACTCAGATCAAGCCGGCCGATTTGGCGCTGCGCTCGGGACGGGATGTCAGTCCGCGGCTCGAAGATATGAGCATCGAGGAAGTGGAAGCCTTCCTCATCAAGAAAGCTCTGGCGCGCTACAACGGAAACGTGAGCCACGCCGCCAACGCCCTGGGACTGAGCCGCAGCGCGCTCTACCGCCGTCTCCAGCGCTACGGGTTATGATCGCTTCGTGAAGCTCCACAGCCCCCGCCTGGTTCACGAGCAGCGGATTCTCGTCATGGCGCTGGTGGCTGGGTTGCCCGGGGTAATCACGTCGATGCTGGTGCTGTGGCTGGGCGATTACACGCCCCGCGTGCAGTGGACGCTGACGGCGGTGATCGGCGGAATCTGGCTGGGGTTTTGCTTCGCCCTGCGCGAGCGCGTGGCGTCGCCCTTGCGAACACTCGCCAATCTTCTGGAAGCCATGCGTGAAGGCGATTATTCCATCCGCGCGCGGCATTCGAAAAGCGGCGATGCGATGGGCGAAGTGATGCAGCAGGTGAACGCGATGAGCTCCACGCTGCGCGCTCAGCGCCTGGGCGCCATGGAAGCCACCACACTGCTGCGCAAGGTGATGGAGGAGATCGATGTCGCCGTATTCGCATTTGACGGCGAGCACCGGCTACGCCTGGTGAATCGAGCCGGTGAGCGGCTGATGAATGAGCCGGCCGTGCGCCTGCTGGATCAATCGGCGGAGCTGTTGGGATTGAACCAATACCTGGAAGGCGAAGCGCAGCGCACCGAGCAGCGGACATTTCCCGGCGGGACTGCGCGCTGGGGCGTCAGCCGCAGTTTGTTTCGCGAAGGAGGGCTGCCGCACCAACTGGTGGTGGTGACGGACTTAACGCGCCCGTTGCGTGAAGAAGAGCTGAAGGCCTGGCAGCGGCTGGTGCGGGTTTTGGGACACGAGTTGAACAATTCCCTGACACCCATCAAATCGATTGCGGGAAGCCTGGAAAGCATATTGGCGCGCCAGCCCCGGCCGGAAGATTGGGAAACCGACACTCGCAGGGGGCTGGCTGTGATCGCCGCGCGCAGCGAAGCTTTAAGCCGCTTTATGAGCGCTTATGCCACGCTCGCCAAGCTGCCACAGCCCAAGATCATGCCGGTGGGCGTGGCGGAGCTGGTTCGGCGCGTGGCGAGGCTCGAGACGCGCATTACTCCGCAGGTTGTGACTGGACCGGAAATCGTAATCCAGGCGGATGCCGATCAGTTGGAACAATTATTGATTAATGTGATTCGGAACGCGGCCGATGCGTCGCTCGAAACCGGGGGCGGCGTGCGCGTGGGTTGGGAACGGCAGGATTCGAAGCTGACCGTGTGGGTGCGTGATGAAGGACAGGGATTGCCGAACACCGCCAATCTGTTCGTGCCGTTCTTCACCACCAAGCCGAACGGATCGGGAATCGGGCTGGTGCTCAGCCGTCAGATCGCTGAGGCGCATGGTGGAGTCCTCACTTTGCAGAACGCGGCGGATGGTCCAGGGTGTGAGGCGCGGCTGGTTTTGCCGCTGAC
>JBEKLB010000090.1:0-18129 GCA_050010415.1 Bryobacteraceae bacterium
GAACTCGGCCAACCGCTTTCCGAATATGCCAGGGTTGATCTGCTCGCCCTCGCCGTCGTAGGCCGGGAACATGTCGGAGCGAAATTCAACAATTGTCTTCACGAGATCCCCGATGATCTAGGCCGAAGGCTTCGCTTCCACCAGCGCCCGACCTGTGGCTGCCGTGGCAAAATCGCGGCGACTTAGTTCTTTCTCCGATGGCATAATGATCCTCAGACGAGCATATAGGAAAACGAATGCTCTGGAAAACCGGGAAGGATTCGGCGCGCTCGGCCGTCCAAACCAATTGCATGGTGTTGGACGCGAACGATCGCGAGGTCATTGAAGCCTGCCAGCGCGGCGATGCCGATGCGTTCCGTGCGCTGTTTGAGGCCTATCAGGACCGCGTCTATTCCATCGCGCTACGCTTTTCGGGCAATCCCGCCCAGGCCATGGACATCGCGCAGGATACTTTCCTGAAGCTGCTGTCGCGCATCGGCGATTATCGATCCGAAGCCAGCTTCGATTCATGGCTGTACCGGCTGGTTGTGAATAGCTGCATCGACGATCAGCGGCGCGGACGCCGCATGACTCCCTTCCTGGACGGATTGCTCGACGCGGTGTGCGCGCCGGCCGAGAGCGTCTTGCACCGGCTGTTGCGCGCTGAAAACGAGCAGCGGATTCAGGACGTGGTGGCGCGCCTTGCGCCCGAACATCGCATGGTGATCGTGCTGCGATACACCGAAGGCCTGTCGTACGACGAGATCGCGAAGATTCTCGGCTGTTCGCCCGGCACGGTGGCATCGCGCCTGAATCGCGCGCACAAAATTCTGGAGCGGAGGTTATCGCCGTGGCGATGAATACCTGGTTGGAGCCGGAGCTCGAACGCGAGCTGCGCGAAGTGGCTGCTCCGCCCGAGCTGTGGTCACGCGTGCAGTCGGCTCGCTTATCGCGCCCGCGGGAGAGCCGTCGCGGGCTGGTGTGGGCCTCGGCGGCCACTGTGATCATAGCGGCCGTAGCGCTATCCAGGATGCCTGCCGGCCACAGCGCTGCAGCCGACAACGAATCGCAATCGATGGGCCTGCATTGCCAGAATCCGGCACAGATACGCGCCTGGGAAGTAGCGCGTGCGACGGACGTGAGCGCCGCCGCTGCGCCCAGCGCAGTGACGGAACCGCGCTTCACACTTGCCGGCAATTCCGCCGCCCTTCAGTTGTCGTGCAAGCTCTGCCACCTGGATTAAGTTGCACTGAATCCAAACCCTGGCCGCCGGCATCGGATGGATTGTTGTCGAAACATCTCGATCGGCACAAAAGGGAGACATAGATGGCAAAGCTATCAGGCAAAGTGGCAGTGGTTACAGGGGCGTCGAAGGGAATTGGGGCCGCGATTGCGGAAGAACTGGCGAAGGACGGTGCGTCCGTGATCGTCAATTACGCCACCAGTTCGCAAGGCGCTGACGCGATAGTCGCCAAGATCAAAGCGGGGGGCGGGAAAGCCAAGGCGGTGCGCGCGGATGTAAGTAAGCCGGCCGAGGCTAAACAGCTTATTGCCAGCGCGGTTTCGGAGTTCGGGCGCATCGATATTCTGGTCAACAACGCGGCTGTCTATGATTTTCTTCCGCTGAACGAAATCACCGAGGCCCACTTCGACCGGATGTTCGATCTCAACGTCAAAGGGCTGTTGTTCACCACGCAAGCTGCGGCCGCTGCGATTGGTGATGGCGGAGGATCGATTATTAATATCGGTTCCATGGCGTCTCAGACTCCGCCTCCGGGCAGTTCCGTGTATAGCGCTACTAAGGGGGCGCTGGATGTCATCACGAAAGGCCTGGCTGGGGAGTTGGGCCCGCGGAAAATCCGGGTGAATGCCGTGCTGCCAGGCCCGGTGGAAACCGAAGGCACTCAGTCCATGCCTAACTGGGATCAATTTAAGAGCATGCTGGTGCCGAGGACACCGCTGGGCCGGGTTGGGCAGCCGCGCGATATAGCAACCGTGGTGTCCTTCATGGCTTCCGACGATGCGGGTTGGATCACGGGCCAAATCGTTCCGGCCGCGGGCGGATTAGCTTAACGCTGCGATTCGCTGCTGGGCGGCACCACGCCTTGGATACGCATGTAGGTTACCAAATTGCCGTAGTGTTCCATGGTGTGGGAAACATTGAAATCGAGCATGCCCAGCCGGGTAACTTTGAATTCGCCAAAGGCGGGGATCATTTCGGCCGCCTTCGCATCCGTCATTCCCGCGTAGATGGCATCGCAGTACGCGAACGCCGCTTGCAACGCGGCGACGATGTCGGGCTTGGTTTTCGCGGTCTGTTCGATGTTCTTCTGGTCGTGATTGCCCGCCGCAGCGCCGCAAAATTCGTATTGTCCGTCGGCGACGTGGGCCAGAACTTGCCCGTATGTTCGGACGGTGGCGGTGGGTTTAAACGCGTACTTATCTTCCGCCATCTTGTCCGCCGACTTCAAAATGTCGTTCTTGGCATTCGAATAGAACACCTTGGAACTAGCCACTAAAGGGTTGTTCGCGCTGGTTTGCGCGAAGGCGCAGGATACAGCGAGCAAAGACATAATTGGCCAACGCACGTGGGTTGTCCCTCCTGAATTTGTAACGTTCCATGTTAACAGGCGCCAAAGAGTTCAGGCGCCTTTCAGCATCGCGCTGGGCGTCTCAGGCTTTCGATAACAGCGTCCCGAAGCCCGGCGCGCGCCCGCTCAAGCCCAGCAGCCGGACGCCAGCTCGCAACGCATGCGGCGTGCTCGAAACCGCGGGAATATGACCTTGCGCTTCTAGCGGCGCCAGGATCTCGAGCGTCCGCAAGCCGCCGCACGATACCAGAATTGCGTTTGCCGCCGGTTGCGTTTCGCGTACGCCGACGCAAAATTTGAGCAAGCCATCTTGCGTCACTCGATCAACGTCTTCCACTTTCTCGATGCCCAGGCCCTTCACGCCGAGCACCTCGAAGCCCGACTCTTTGAGAAACGCTTGCAAGCGGCGGTTTACTTCATCGTCGTACGCGGTGGCCGCAACCACCCGCTTCGCTCCCACCGTCTTCAGCCCTTCGATGACACCGGTGCTCATGGTGGTGCAGGGCAACCCGGTCGCCTTTTTCAACGTTTCCGTCAAACGCTCGTTGAACGCCGCACCCTTATAGAAACTGAGCGAGGTGCCCATCAGCACCACGGCGTTCGCGCCTTGGCCGGCGAGTTTTTCGCCGGCTGGCCCGATGCGATCGATCACTGCGTCGTAGCCTTCCGGTGTCATGGTCTTCAATCCCAGCTCGGCGTTGATGAACCGAATGCCCGTGGGATACATCGCGAGCGCCTCTGGCGGAACCGGGCGGGCCACCGGAAAGATCAACCCGAGCGTCGGGTCGGAGGCCAGGGCGAGTGTTGCGCCGGCCATGCTAACGACGGAAGCTTTCAAGAATTCGCGGCGGGAAGTTGTCATCGTCATCACCAGGCCACCATCGCATTCTCAAATAACGCGCTCAATTCCTCCGGTCCTGCTGGACGCGGCGATAGCTTGGTCACTCGATGCTGCGGCAGCGTGCCTTCCACCAGCTTGGGAATATCGGACGACGTGTAGCCGATCTCCCGCAGTCCATTGGGTGTCTTCAGGCGTTGCATAAACCAGGTGATGCGCTCGGAGAGAATGCGTCCGGCGTCTTCCTGGTGGCAACGCGCAACATCCACGCCCAGCGCCTCAGCCGCTTGCATATGGCGCTCGGGATTCGAGGAAGCTGTAAAACGGAAAACCGCTGGCGCGTTTAAGATCACCGAGAATCCGTGCGGCACCAGGGGATGATCGGATCCCTGGCCGGTTGGGTAGCCAGGTGCTCGATAGCTCTTCACGTTGCCTGACACCGGATACGACATTCCGTGCGGTAGATGTACGCCTGCATTTCCGAATCCGACACCCGCATAGGAAGCCGCCAGCAGCATGTTGGCGCGGGCTTCATCGTCGGATGGATCTTCCACCGCGCGCACCATATACTGCGCCACCATTCGCAAAGCCTGCAGAGACCAAACATCGCTAATGGGATTCGAGCCTTGGTACGCCGGGCGCACCAGCGGCCGATCCGGATAAGGCCGCCCGGTATAGGGCAACGCGGTGAACGACTCGATGGCGTGGCTCAGAATATCCAGCCCGCTCGAAGCGGCCACTTGGGACGGCATGCTGCGCGTGTTTTCGGGATCCAACAGGCCCAGTGTCGGCTTCAGCCGCCGGTTCGCGATTCCGGTTTTGGCGTGCATGCGAATCAGATCGAAAATGGTTGTGCCAGTGGTTTCGCTGCCCGTTCCCGCCGTGGTCGGGATGGCAAATAGAGGCTTGAGCGGACCAGGAATCGGAATGCCCTTGCCGATGGGCGGATTCACGTAGTCCAGGAAATCAGTCGGCGGATAGGTGACGTACAAATTCACCGCCTTGGCCGTATCGATGGCGGATCCGCCGCCCACCGCGACATAAGCGTCATACGGCGCTTGCCTGGCGAAGGCGATGGCGTCCAGGAACGATTCATCGGTGGGCTCCACGCGCACCCGATCGTAGAGCACGAAGCCTACGCCTGCACTCTCCAGCGATTCCAGCACCGTTTGCACCGGCGCCAGATCAGCCACCACCGGGTCAGTGATCACCAGGACCTTGCGCGCGCTCAGATCCGCCAGGTCCATGCCAACTTCCCGCGTAACGCCGGCACCAAAGCGGATGCTGGACGCGGCCATCTCGAATGCCGTTTCGTTTTTCATCCCAAACGTGATGTTACAGCAAACCAGTGTTGGAGGGAGATCTACTTGCTGACGCGGCTGGGACTATCCCGCCGGATGGCGGCTGCCATCTCCACCAGATTATTTGCGGGCTTCTCGGCGTCCGGCTGATTGGCATCGCGGCCATCGCTATCCAGCAACAGAGAGGCCAGCGCCGGGCACGATTCCAGCAGTTCGACTAATTCGTCGGGCGCAAAAGCGTCTCGTTCCCGGCGGTACAGCGCAACTACTCCCACCACGCGTCCGGCGTTGGTCAGCGGCAATGCCAATGCAGAAGACAGCTCGGCTTTACCGCCCTCCTTTGCGTATCCAGGCTCGACGGCCGGATTGCCATTCAGGATCGGCTTTCCAACTTCAGCCACCCAGCCCACCAAGCCTTCCCCCTGGCGGACGGCCAGCGACTCCAACTCCGCTCGCTCCTCGCCATCGGCGAACTTCACTCGTACGTAGTCCTCCTCGCAGGCCCAGAGCGCGATGGAGTCGTAGGAAATCATGCGCCGGATGCGGCGCGCTGCCACCATCAGCGTCTCTTCCCACTGCAAGGAACAAAGGCCTGGCGCCGGCAGAGCGGGTCGCTTGGATTCATTCTGCACTCGCCGGTTGGTGCGAGCTTGCGCCACTGGATGCTGCGCTGTGATAGCCGCGGGCGCCTCAGTCTCAAAACCGGCCGCGGGCGCGCTGCCGCGTGTGATCTTGATATCCACCGACAAAGGTGGTGGCGCCGGCGCCTTGCTCGTCCTGGCGCGCGCCTCCAGCTCCTGGTAACGTGCCTGCAAGGCTTGCACCACAGCGGGATCAAAGGCCGTCCCGGCTTCCGATGCTACCTTCGCCATAGCTTCATCTAAGGGCAATGCCCGGCGATACTGCCGGTCCGATGCCAGCGCATCCAGGCAATCTACCACCGAGAGGATGCGCGCGCCAATCGGAATCTCGTTGCCTTTCAGTCCGTACGGATATCCACTTCCATCCCACTTCTCGTGATGCGCGCGCACAATCGGCACCACGGGGTAAGGAAATTCGACGCGCTCCAGAATCTCGGCGCCCACCACCGGATGGATCTTCATTTTCTCGAACTCGGCTCGCGTCAGCTTGCCTGGTTTGGAGATGATGGATTCCGGGACCGCCAATTTCCCGATGTCGTGCAGCACTGCGGCGGCGGTTAACGCCTCCAGCTCCAGCTCGGAAAGGCGCAAGTCCTTTCCGATCTCGTTGGCATAGAGTTGCACTCGCTGCAGATGGTCGTGCGTGGTGTGGTCCTTGGCGTCGATGGCGAGCGCCAGCGCTTCGATGGTTCGCAAATGCAATTGGTTCACCTTCTGCATGTGCGTTCGTTCCTGCTCCATCTGGAACAAATGCGTTCGATTGGAACGGTGCACCAGATAGACCAGAGGCAAGCAGATGATCGGAAATTCCCATTGGATGCCATGCGGCAGCGTGCCGATTACCCAAGCCATGGATGCGCCCACCGTGTAATAGGCGAGCGTCCATCGGTAACTGCTCCAAATCTTGAGAATGCGTCCTCCTTCCGTTAAGCCGATGATGGCCGCCACCGGGAAGGTGTTCACGCAAAAGTAAGTGAGAGCCAGGAGCGCGAGACTGATTAACTCGGGGAAATGGCGGCGCGTGAAGGCGTACACGAACGCCGTGACATAGACGGCGATGGCGAGCACGCAGACGCTGAATGCAACCTGAATCGGGCGGGGCCGCTTCTGCGTCCGCCAGGTGCACTGCACCAGCATCGAAATGGTCCCAACCGCAAGAGCTTCCGGGACGCTCAGGTTGACCAGGGCGATCAAAACAAAGAGTGCGCTCACCGAGGTGGTTCCGGTTAAACCGGGCAAGCGCACCTTCAGAACAGAACCAATGGCCGCGGCGGCCACAAAGGACGCGAAGCGAAGTGGATCGATCCAATCCCAATTCGACAGGCCGACGACCAGAACGCCCAGGCCCAGCGCGATGTGCAGGAACAGGTGGCACGTAGCCACCCGCTGGCGCCAGACCTGGGATTGGATCGCCGTCATCCTGACATCCCCGCGCTATTGCTCTCCCTGCGTGTCGGTGCCCCAAGCGGCGTTGGTGCCCCAGGCGGCATTGGTGCCCCAAGCGGCGTTGGTGCCCCAGGCGGCATTGGTGCCCCAGGCGGCGTTCGTGCCCCAATCGGAATTATTGCCCGCAACCGCCGTCATTCCCAGGGGGCCGGGAACCAGAATAGCCTGACCCCACACCACGGGAGGCAGCCAGTTCGGCGCGCTCCACCAGGTTTCAGTCAGATTCGGCACTAGGAACGGGGTGCTGAACAAGAAACTGTAGACGATTTGAGGCGACTGCGCCGAACCGTAGACCGACTCTTGATCGCCCAGAGCGGCGGGGATGTTCACATAGCCCGCGCCCACCGTGAACATGTCGTAATAGTCGGTGTAGGTATCGCCGGTGGTCGGGTCGGTCGCGGTGCTCATCAGTGGAAAGCTCTTCGAAGCGGTCTTCATCAGGCGCGCTTTCACCATGTCCGGGGTGAGCGCCGGATTTTCCTCGATCATGAGCGCCGCAGCGCCCGAAACCACCGGAGTGGCCATGCTGGTGCCGCTCAAACAAAAATACAGCGGCGTTCCAGAAGCCGGGGCAGTGGTGTAGGCCGAAGCCGGAAGAATGTTCCCGGGGTATTTACTCACCAGGGTGGATCCAGGAGCCAGCAGCGAGTCCACCAGATTGCCGGGAGCCACCACGTCGGGCTTGGCGATCAGGTCCACGTTGGTCGGGCCGCGTGAGCTATAGCTCGCGATCCGATCGTCGTTGGTCGCCATCGTGTTCTCGGTTTTCATGGCGCCCACCGTGATGGCATGCGGGCTGCTGCCGGGCGAAAGGATGGTCGAGTACCCATAGCGCCCTTCGTTCCCCGCGGCCACCACCACCACGATGCCGGCTTTCCACGCCGCTTCCACGGCCTGACACAGCGGGTCCTGCGAACAGCTTTCGAATACCGCGCGGCCCAGCGAAAGATTGATCACGCGAATGTTGTACTGGCTCTTCAGCTGCACCGCTTTCTGGATGGCGGCGATCACCACGCTGTCGCTGCTCGCTCCGTTCTGATCGAGCACGCGCAGGTCGATAAGGTTTGCGTTCGGCGCGATGCCTTTGAAGGTGCGGAAGGCCCCCGGTTGATCGGAGGAGCTTCCGTTCCCCGCGACGATGCCGGCCACGTGAGTTCCATGGCCGAAATCGTCGTTGAGATCTCCCCCAATGAAACTTTGCCGGTAAACCACGCGGCTGCGCGACGAGTTCGCCGCGTTCAAATCCGGGTGATTGTAGATTCCGCTGTCGATCACCGCGATGCCCACGCCGCTTCCGTTCAGGCCGTAGCTCCAGGCCACCGGAGCGCCGACGGCGCCAGCCGAATAGTCGAGCGTAGCTCCCAACTGCCGGTCCAGTGAGATGTAGGTCACGTTCGCCTGGTTGGACACCGCTATTACATCGGCAGGATGCAGCGTCGCCGATACAGCCGGAATGAGCGAAAAGACGGTGTTTAGCACCCCGTCGACAAGATTGATTACAGTGCCCAAAAGACTGCCCAGTAGGCCTCCGGAGGATTGCTGCGGAGGCGTGCTGTACTGCACAATCACGTTGATGGTGCTCGACGGATTTCCGAGTAACTGTTGCAGATCCGGCGAGATTTTCGCGTTGTTGGCGAAAGCCCGGCTGGCGATGAGTAAAAAGAAGGCTAGAAACGCGGTTCGCGCTGCACGTCGTGAATACTTCAGCGAGTAATCTGGCATGATGGCGGAAACAAAAGCACGCTAGCCGCCACAACATAACCGCCTAAGAATGAACCAATTGCATTTTTGCCCCTTTTTGTTTCAGGCCAACTTGTCTCATCTGCGCACGACAACATGACCCCACGGCCCGAACTACTTAGAACTAGCGGAAAGCAAGTTTGCCGGCCTCTCCAGCGCTGACGGGACAGTTGTAGCAGGTTGCGGAAAAAGCCCCTCCAAATCCGGGAACCGCAGGCGTGGGCGCCTACGCTACACGGGCTATCAATGACATGAGTGTGCCCGTGTAGGGCGGACTTCTTCAGTCTGCCGGGCTTTTTCGGCAACCCGCTAAAGATCGGGTACACTAAAAACGATGGCGACTAACGTAAAGGCGCAGGCCGAGGCGCCGCCCGCGCGCGGATGGTATGGCGTTGTTTTTCTCGCCTGGCTGGTCCCAGGAGGCGGTCATTTCCTGCTCAAGCGGCCGGGACGCGGAGCGTTGCTGCTGGCCTCCGTCGCGATCATGTTTCTGCTAGGTCTGATGATGCGCGGCACCATGTTCCAACCGCAGACCGGCGATGTGCTCACCACCATCATCTATTGCGGTGGATTCGTGGGCGATCTGGCGTCCGGCTTGTTTTATCTGCTGACGGTCTGGCTGGGATACGCGCAGCCCGATATGGCCGGGCATGTGCATGACTATGGAACCAAGTTCCTGGTGGCGGCCGGCCTGCTGAACGTGCTTGCCATGGTGGACGCCTACGAAATCGCGACCGCCGAGAAGGAATAAGCCGCATGCCGAAAATGAATCTTTCGCACTTTGAAGCGGCGATATTATTCGCTCTTTTCTCTTCGGTCGTTCTGGGCGTGATCACCAAACGTACCGACGCGGAAAGGCTGCGCTATGGTGTCCGCTGTTTCGCTTATTTCGTGGCGGCTTTGATCGGCCTGGGCTGGCTCATGAAACTGGGCCACGGCTAGGCCGGGGTCCGTTGCTTCCAGCCTCAATTAACAGCCTATTTGTCGGACTCTTTGGGTGGCGTGCAATCGCCTTTGCATACGGTCCGGGAAAGCTCGCGCTCCGGCCCCAGCGCTCCTGGATCCGCAATGGACGTCCTGCGCACGCTCACGGTTTGAACCACGGTATTTCCCGGACCCGGCGCGCTCTCAATCACCTGTTGTTCCTGCAGCTTTAATCCCGATTCGTTGCCACTCACAGTGCCCGGAACGTCGCGCGAATATACGTTCACCACGGCATCTTTGGAGCCATCCGGCCGTGTAACGGTCTTGGTCACCGTTTGCCCGTGGAGCTGAAGATCGCCGTTTGGACCTCGCTCGTACTCCGCGCTGTTTTCGGAAACTTCCGAACCTTGCACGGTGTGCTCGGTGGTCTGGCGCACCGCTTGAAAGAATCCCCCATTGCCATCGCTCCGATAGGTGGTGCTTTCGGCCTGGAAGTCCTTGCCTTGCTTGCTGACCACCTGGCTTTGCTTCTCCACGGTCTGCAAACCGTTGGCCGTCGGACGCTGCACCACCGTCTCTGAAGTTTCCCCGGAAGAGTTCTTATGTGTATCCGTCACCGATCTTTCGGTCACCTGCATGTTTCCGTTGATGTCCGTCCGATAAGTGGTGCTCTGGATGGTGGAACTTCCATCCGGCCGTTTTTCTTCCTCGATGGTTTCGCGCGCCGGCGGCAGGGGATTGCCTTGCGGATCGTACCGGCGGATGATTCGCTCGGTCAGTTTGCCGCTGGCATCGTTCCGCAGTACCCGCTCTTCCACCTGTTCCATCGGAACCGTGCGGCCGTTAATGGACTGCGTGGTCACCATGGTCTGGGAACCGTTCGCCGTTTTAGTTTGCGAAATTGTCGGACCGTCGGCAACCACGTTCCCGTTGACGTCCACCGCACTGGTACTGCTCACGTTGGATTGTTGGGCCGTGAGACATGCCGCAAAGGCTAACCCGGCGAATAGGCAGTTCTTCACGATTCCAGGCTAGCTTTTTTCGCCCTGATCCGACAATGAGGCGAACGCCTTAGGAAAGCGGCGTATGGCGCGCCTTTGAGGGGACCTTCGCCCCAATCGGTACCAATAAGAATCCGGCCGTAAATGCCGATAAGCCATCAGGACATCTGCGTGCATCGCGACTTAATTAAGGAGCCAGATTTCATCACCGCTGTTCTCGAAGCCTGCGGTGCCTTGGTGCTGGTGTTTGACACTGCGGGACGTATCGTTTTCTGCAACCGCGAGTGTGAGCTGGTGACTGGGTACTCGAGCGCCGAACTGACCGGCAAAGTGTTTTTCGACGTCTTAGTAAGTCCGGACGGCCGGGAGCAGAGCCGGAAACGCCTGGAACGAGGCATTACGTCGAGGACGGCGTCGGCCTTCGAGAACGAATGGATCGCCAAATCCGGTGAGCCGCGCCGCATCTCGTTTTCAAACGTGCCGATGCTGAATAAGAATGGCGATGTCGAGTATTACATCGTCACCGGCATTGACATAACGGACCGTTATCGAGCCGGCCAGGAATTGCTGAAGTCGGAGATACGGTTCCGCACCATTTGGGAAGCATCCTGCGAACCCATGTTTCTGACGGACGCGGGCGGCATGATCGTGAAAGTCAACGCGGCTTTCGCTGCCCTGCTAGGCACCGAAGTGAGTTCGCTCGAAGGCATGAACATAACGGGCCTGTTTCAGCCCGAGTGGGGTGAGAACCTGCGCGAATATTACCGCGCGCGTTATGCATCCGATAGCAAGGAGCATCACTTCGAGCGGGAGCTGCATTTCGCGCACGGGCCATCCGGCATTTTCGAAAATTCGGTTCTGCGGGTGGATATTCCCGGTCAGCCGGCTCAAATGCTCTGCATCCTGCGAGACGTGACGGCGGAAAGGCGCAACGCGGAAGAGCTCGCGCGCGCCAAGGAGGCCGCCGAAGCCGCAAACCGGGATTTGATGGCGGCCAATCGGAATCTGGAAGAAACCGGCCGCGTAGCTCGTGAAATGGCCGATCGCGCCGAAGCCCTCAGCGCCGCCAAGAGCGATTTTCTCGCGAATATGACGCACGAGGTCCGCACACCGCTGAACGGCATCCTCGGGATGACCGGCCTGGCGCTCGAAACCAGACTCGAAAGCGATCAGCGCGAGTACCTGGAATTGGTGAAGTCGTCGGCCGAAGCGCTTTTGAGCCTGGTCAACGATGTTCTGGATTTCTCGAAGTACGAAGTCGGCAAGCTGGGGCTCGATTGCGTGGAGTTCTCGCTGCGAGAGCTGGTGCGGGACGTGTTGCGGCCGCTCGCGCTGCGGGCCTCGGCGAGCGGTTTGGCCTTTGAATCCGCGATTGAGGACCAGGCGCCCGATCGCCTGATTGGTGACCCGCTGCGCATCAGCCAGGTTCTGCGCAATCTGGCCGGCAACGCCGTCAAGTTCACCGGCCAAGGCAAGGTCTCGGTGACGGTGAAGGCTGAATTGCTGGAAGCATCCAGTGTCACCCTGCATTTTAGCGTTCGCGACACGGGCATTGGCGTTCCTCCCGAAAAACACCGGGCGATCTTTGAGCCGTTCACGCAAGCCGACGGGTCCACCACGCGTAAGTACGGGGGCACTGGTCTCGGACTGTCCATTTGCTCCGGCTTGGTGGAACTGATGGACGGACGCATATGGCTCGAGAGCGAATTGGGGCAGGGCAGCACCTTTCACTTCACCCTCCCTCTGCAGCTACCCGCGCCCGAGCAAGCCGGGGAGTCATCGCCGGCGGCTTCCGCTTCCGGGCACCGCGCCAAACGAAAATTGCGAATCCTGGTGGCCGAAGACAATAGCGTCAACCAACGCTTGGCCGCGCGGCTGCTGGAGCGCGAGGGACATTCGGTTACCATCGCCGGTTCCGGGCAAGACGCGTTGGAGGCGTTTGAGCGCTCTCATCCCCGGTTCGACCTGATCCTGATGGACGTCCAGATGCCAGGTCTGGACGGTCTGGAGGCCACCGCGCGCATTCGCGAGAAGGAGCGTGGTTCAGCGCGCCGCGTTCCCATCGTCGCCATGACGGCGCAGGCCGCCGAATCGGACCGTGTGCGTTGTCTCGCATCCGGCATGGACGCTTATGTCACTAAGCCCGTGCATGTGCCGGACCTGATGAGAATGATCGAAACCGTGGTGCCCGTTATCGCAGTGCCTGAGACTGTGGTGCCCGAATCCTTAGTGCCTGGAGGCAATTCCATGAATGCTGATTTGACATCCGAGGAGTTTTCCGTGGAGACGCAACTGCAGCAACTGGACGAATCGCTCGCACTCAGCCGAGTGGGCGGCGACGTTGAGTTGCTGAAAGAAGTGGTTGAACTGTTCCTGGACGACTATCCATCCACCTTCGAAAAAATCAAGGGAGCGGTTGCCAGCCGCGACGCCACGGCTTTGGAGCATGCCGCTCATAGCTTGAAGGGTTCCGTTTCCACCTTCGGCGCGAACCGTGCGTTTGAAGCTGCTTTTACCCTAGAAAAACAGGGCCGCAGCGGCGATCTGACGGGCGCGCAGGACGGCGTGGTCCAGTTGGAGCAGGCGCTCGCGGCGCTGCGTCCTGAGTTGGTTAGCCTGCAGACGAAATAGCCGGCTCTGGCGCGTCGCTCTCCCGCTAACGACACGGCCTGCTAACGCCAAAGGAACGATTAAGCGCGTCTGCTATAGTGGTGGTCTGCTCTCCTATGGCATCCACCTCCGTAACGGAAATCGTCTGTGCGCATAGCCCCGATTCCGACGACGCTTACATGTTTTATGGCTTGGCGACCAAGAAAGTCCGGTCGCGTCTGCTCTCCTTCCGGCACGTTCTCGAAGACATCGAAACGCTGAATCGCAAAGCGCTGGAGAGCGTCTACGAGCTCACTGCCATTTCCTATCACGCCTATCCTTATATCGCCGACAATTACGTCCTCATGGCGAGCGGGTCCAGCATCGGCGATGGGTACGGTCCCATCCTGGCGAGCATGAAGCCCATGGCCCCCGAAGAAATTAAGGGCAAGAAGATCGCGATTCCGGGAAAAATGACCAGCGCGTACCTGACGCTGAGGCTATTCGAGCCGGACTTCGAAGAAGTGGTCGTCCCGTTCGACAAGATTCTGGATGCGGTAGCCGAGCACTCCGTCGATGCCGGTCTCATCATTCACGAAGGACAGCTGACATACGGCAAGAGCGGTTTCCACAACGTCGTGGATTTAGGCCGCTGGTGGAAGAATGAATACGATTTGCCACTGCCCCTGGGCGGGAACGTGCTGCTTCGGTCGCTCCCGGACGACCTGAAGAGCGAGTGTTGCCGCGTGATGCGCGAGAGTATCCAGTATGCTTTGGATCACGGCGAGGAGTCGCTGAACTACGCGCTGCAATTCGCGCGCGATCTGGAACCCCGGCTGGCCGAAAAATTTGTAGGCATGTACGTAAATCACTTCACCGTGGACTGTGGCGACTTGGTGCCGAAGGCGGCGCAAAAGCTGCTCGACATGGGCTATGAGGCTGGTCTCATCAGCAAGAAGGTCACCGTGGAGTTCGTTCGCTGAGGTTTATGTCTTGGAATCGGCGCCATCTGTGGTTGGGATGCCTGGCGCTGACAGCCGCTTCGCTGTTCGCTCAACCGCCCGCTCAAGCACCAGCCGCGCCGCCGCCGCCGGACGATGCGAAAGACGCGAAAGACGCCAAGGCGCGCGCCAAAGCGGTTCGCGAGTACGCCAAAAACGGCGGGTCGGAAATAATTCCCAAGCTCGAGACCTATCTTTCGGACCCGGACGTGGACGTGCGCCGGGAAGCCGTCAAAGGGATCGTTGACATCGGGACCCAGCGCAGCCTGGACCCGCTCGTCAAAGCCACCGCCGACAGCGATCCGGAAATCCAGATTCGCGCCACCGACGGCCTGGTGAACTTCTACGTGCCCGGTTACGTGAAGACCGGGCTCACCGCGTCGCTGCGGCGGGTTGGATCTTCCGTCAAGGCCAAATTTACCGACACCAACGATCTGGTGATCGATCCTTATATTCAGCCTCGCCCGGAAGTGATCGCGGCGCTAGGCCGCGTCACCAGCGGCGGCGCCAGTATGGAATCCCGCGCCAATGCCGCGCGCGCAGTGGGCATTCTGCGAGGCCGCCAGGCGCTTCCTGACCTGGAGCAGGCCATCCGCTCCAAGGATAGTGACGTGATCTATGAGGCTCTGGTGGCGATCGAAAAGATCCGCGATCCGAGCGCCGGCCCGCAAATCGCTTTTCTGCTTCACGATCTTAAGGAAAAAGTTCAAGTGACGGCCATTGAAGCCACAGGTTTGTTGACGAATCACGCCGCGATGAACGAGCTGCGCGATGTGCTGGACCGTTCGCGCAACTTCAAGGTCAAGCGCGCCGCTCTTACCGCCATGGCCCAAATGCCCGATCCGCAACTGCATGGCGTCTATGTCACGTATCTCACTCACAAGGACGAGGGTCTTCGCGAAGCGGCGGCGGAGGGTCTCGGGCGGCTGAAGAATCCCGCGGACATTCCCGAGCTGGAGCGCGTGTTCGGCGGCGAAAATAAGACCGAGCCGCGGCTCTCCATGGCGTTTGCGCTGGTGAATCTTGGGCATCTTGGCATGGGCGAATTCGATGCGCTGCGCTATCTGGTCGATAATCTGAATTCGAGCGCGTATCGGGGCGTCTCGCGTGCTTATCTGACCGAGCTGGCGCGCGATCCCGGGGTCCGCCAGGCGCTCTATCCGGTGCTCAAGGAGGCCGCCGTTACCAAGGACGAGAAGACCGGCCTGGCGCAAGTACTGGCGGCCAGTGGCGGCCAGGATGCCGTCGCGCCTTTGGAAGCGCTTTCCCAGGATCCGGATACCGAAGTCTCGCAAGAAGGGCTGCGAGCGGTGAAGAACCTTCGCGCCCGTTTGCCCTAAAAGCTCGCGGTCACCGTTACGAATACCAGGGCCAATGATATGGCCCGCAACATGCGGGAAAATGGAAGTGTGAGAAAACTCGCGCTCTCGCTTCCCCTCATCCTGCTCACTGGACTGGCTCTTTCTTCACCAGCTCAAGACAAGAAGCCCGACCCTGACGCTGCGCCGACAATCGATGTCAAGCCGCCGCCAGTTTCCCTGGGTGAGCTGAGCGTCTCGCTCGAAGGCTTGGTCAATCGAGTCCGTCCAGCGGTGGTGCAGATCTTTTCCACCGGTTACGTGACGGCCGACGAGTCGGACACCAGCAACACCGCGGCGCTGCTCTCCAGGCAACGCAGTACCGGCTCAGGGATCATACTGTCCGACGACGGCTTCATCGTTACCAACGCGCACGTAGTCCAGGGCGCCCGCCGGATCCAAGTCAGGCTTTCGGTGGTGCGCCGGACGGGCCGCGCCGCTAGCTTCGAGCCGGAAGTGAAGCTGTTGGACGCCAAGCTCATTGGGTTGGATCGCGAGATGGATGTGGCCGTTATCAAAATCGATCGCACGGGTCTTAGTCATCTTCCGCTTGGCAATTCGGACGCAGTCCGTCAAGGCGAGTTGGTGATGGCATTCGGGAACCCCAGGGGACTGGAAGGGTCGGTCAGCATGGGCATCGTGAGTTCTACCTCGCGCGAACTTCATCCCGACGATTTTCTGGCATACATTCAAACCGATGCGCCCATCAATCCCGGTAATAGCGGAGGTCCGCTGATCGACGCCCAGGGCCGTGTGGTGGGGATCAACACGTTTATCCTTACCCAATCCGGTGGCAGCGAGGGACTAGGGTTCGCCATTCCCAGCAACATCGTGAACACCATCTACACGCAGCTTCGCAAGGAAGGGCACGTGCATCGCGGTAAGATCGGCGTTTCCGTGCAGACCATCAGTCCGCCCCTCGCCGAGGGCCTTGGCCTGACGCAGGACTGGGGAGTCTTGGTGGGCGATGTAACCCCGGAGGGTCCGGCGGACAAAGCCGGTGTCAAGGTGGGAGATGTGGTGTTGTCGGTGAACGGGCGGCCGCCGCTGCGCAACGCGCGGCAACTGGAGGCGTACATCTACCGCTCTCCGATGAAAGCCAAGATCACGCTCGAAGTGCTGCGCGGCAAGGACCAGCTCAGCATCGATGTGCCGGTGATCGACAGTGTGGACGATCCGCAGCGTTTTGCCGACCTGGTAAATCCGGAGGATAACCTGGTGCCGAAGCTGGGCATCCTTGGCATCGGTATCGACAAGGATGTAGCCGCCATGCTCCCGGGCCTGCGCAACTCTTACGGCGTGGTGGTAGCCGCCGGGTCGAGCGCCACCGATCTCACCACTGGAACCGGACTGCAGCCCGGAGACGTCATCTATTCCGTGAACCAGGCTCCCGTGGCGACAGTGGAGGCGCTCAGGAAAAAGGTGGATGAGTTCAAGCCCGGCGACGAAGTGGCCATGCAGATCGAGCGCTCTGGGCGGCTGATGTTCGTTTCGATTGAGATTGAATGAAACCTGCGCTGGCGTTGTTGCTTGGGCTCGCTTCTGGCGTGATTTCCGCGCAGACCCACCAACGTCCCAAGCCGGCGCCGGTGTCCGATTCCGGCCCAGCCCCCACTGCTTATACCGTTGAAAATCTGACCGTGGAAGGCAATCGTAATTACACCGCTGAGCAGATTCTGGCGGCAGCCGGTCTTCATACGGGACAGAAGGCGGGCAAGTCTGAATTCGACGCGGCACAACAAAAGTTGGAGGCGACCGGGGCATTCGATAAGGTGAGCTACCGGTACGCACCGTCCCAGGACGCCGAAGGGTACGACGCGACGTATGTAGTGGCGGAGGTCGCGCAAGTCTACCCCATCCGTTTTCAGGATCTGCCGGCTTCCGACGCCCAGATTCGCGCCTGGCTCAAGCAGAAGGATCCATTGTTTGGAGAGAAGATTCCGGCCACCAAGGTGGTGGCGGATCGCTACGTCGCGTGGATTTCCGAATTCCTCAACGGGCTCGGGTTTCGCCAGCCGTTAGCAGGCAAATTGAGTGCGGATGTTGGCGAGGACCTGGCGCTGCTGTTTCGTCCCGCCAAAGGGCCTGGTTCCATTGCGCACGTGATATTCACCGGCACGGGTGAGATTCCAGCAGGTGTTTTGCAAACGGCCATGTATGGTGTAGCGATCGGCGTTCCGTATTCGGAGCCGCGAGTAAGGCTGCTGCTGGACAACACCATCCGGCCCATTTACGAGGCCCACGGGCTGCTGAGGGTGGCGTTTGGAAAAATTGAAATCGCGCAGGCCAAGGACGTCGAAGGTCTTACGCTGACATTTCCAGTGACGCCGGGTCCCGCGTACACGCTCGATCGTGTGAGCTTCGTGGGCGCCGACTATTCGCGCTCGGAATGGAAGGACCTCTCGAAGCTCAAGACCAGTCAGACCGTGAACTTCGACGAAGTGAAGGCCGCTCAGGAGAGGATTCGTATCGACATGCGGCGGAAGGGTTATCTGGACGCCGGCTCTAAGGTGGCGCGCGACGTGGACGACATGGAGCACACCGTGGCGATCGAGTTTCAAATCGAGCCGGGGCCGCTTTACACCCTCGGGAAACTGGATATGGTTGGTCTGGATATCATTAGCGAGCCAGAGATTCGCAAGATGTGGGGGATTGCACCGGGGCGGCCCTTTAACGTGGAATATCCGGATCATTTCCTGGCACGCGTGAAGGAAAGCGGA
>JBEKLB010000091.1:0-18028 GCA_050010415.1 Bryobacteraceae bacterium
GAGCGCCGCTGGGCAATTCGCGCTCTACTGGCCAACAACGCAAGTTGATACGCGCGATCTTACCGGAGAGTCCACTTTTCTATTGGATCGGCAACTTACGAAACCAATGGATGCGTTCATCGAATACGCTGGTGACTTTCCGCAGCGCGGCGGGCCACGGCACCTACTGCATTTCGGCGCGGCATATAAGATTACGCCCAGGCAGCAGCTCGATATCCATTACGGAATCGGCCTCTCATCGGCGGCGATCGATCATTTCATTGGGATAGGTTACTCATTCCGCATTGAGGTCATTCGTCGCTAGCGGCAGAGCTGTCGGAGCAGCCACTAATTTTTCAGCGTAGCCAGGCGAGGCGAGCTTCCATCGCTCTCGGATCCCTGTGAATCATCCCCTCTGATGCGCGTGATGCACGGCCTCGGATAGACTCTATGGCGAAATATGGCTGCGGCCCACAGCCGGTATCCGCTGTATTCCACCTCTTCCCGAAGCGATTCGTCCCTGTTGCACTCTGCTTCCGGGAAAGCTAACCGCCGGCTCTCCTCTTGCTCCAGGGCCGAATGGTATAGCTGCTCGATCTTCCGCCAGCGCTCAATTTCCAAGTGGGTGCCCCCGGCTCAGCTCGCGACGCAGCCAGCTCTTCGTAAAGTTCCAGTCCTTTCGAATGGTTTCTTCCGAAACCCTGAGCACTTCGGCCGTCTCTTTGCTTGCCGTCCTGGTCGAGCGCCAGGTTCTGAGGAAGCTCCAAAACCGGCGCATCGCCGCCCCGCTTCTGCGCGTTCTGCACACGTGCCCAATCCACCAAAATACGGCGCATAGCGCGGGCAGAAATGGCGAAGAAATGAGCCCTTCCCTGAAAATCCACCGGTCCGTCGTTCGCCAGCCGCAGGTATGCCTCATTGACCAGGGCAGTCGCTTGCAGTGTGTGCCCAGGGCGTTCCTGAGCCATGTAGTGCCGCGCAAGCCGGTGCAATTCCCCATACGCCAGTGGTATTAGCTGGTCCAGCGCGCTCTCATCGCCCCCGCTCCAGGCGCGCAAAAGCTGCGTGACCTCTTTACCCGACGAGGCCATCTCCTGTCCTTTCTACAAGTTGGTATCAAGCGTCGTATATCCCGTGCCTGGCTTTGCGGGCACTATCTAAAAAATAACCGGGCGGGGTTGGGTTTTAGAACAACTTTTACGCTTTAACGATAGAAAGCGGGAAAACGAATGCCCGCCCCGGAAGTTTCTTGGAGACGAACTGAGGACGAAGGACATGACAAAGAATAAATGGTTCAGCTGGAAGCTATGTTTACCTTCTAATATCGGATGGACACGAACGGCTCTCTGTGTCCTTACTATTTTGGGCAGTGCGCCGGCCTTTGCGCAGACGCCTTTCACAACCGGAATCCGCCTCGCAGATCACACGCCGCCCCAGGTCCTCAATGGGACGGCGACCTTCGTCGGGCACTACGACCCCACTCGGAAACTGCGGCTCTCGTTTGCGATTGTGCCCCCGCACCTCCAGGAAGAAGAACAGTTCCTCACAGAGTTGCAAACCAAAGGCTCACCGAGTTTCCACCAGTTCCTGACACCGGAGGAATGGAACGCGCGCTTCGCCCCAACGCCGGACACCGAGCAGGCCGTTGTCGACTGGGTTACGAGCCAGGGTTTCACCGTCACCAATCGTTTCAACCACCGCCTGGTTGTTTCGGTGGAAGCTCCGGTGGGAGTCATCGAGAAGGCTCTGAACATCACAATCAACCACTATCAGCTTCAAAACAAAACCTATTACTCGAACGACCGCGACCCGTTGGTACCCCCGCAACTCTCCAGTGTCCTCTCCCTCATCGAAGGCCTGAACAACATCCAGCGGATGCGAAGAGCGGGCAAAGGCCCGGACCAGGGCCCTGGCCCGGATTACTCGGAGGGTCCGGCCCTTTCACATGCTGCAACCTTCCAGGCCGACGGCGACCCGTCCAAATTGCCTTCACGCGAGCCTTCCGCAAACCAGATCGGTCCCACCCCCGCGCTCGGCGCCGCTCAGCAAAACTGGTTTACTGGACCCACTTTCACGGGCAATGGCGTGAACCCACTGGCAATCATGAGCGAGCAAGCTTACAACTACGAAGGCCTGTATAACCTGGGCCACTGCTGCAACCCGCTCAACGGAAGTTCTCATCCGGCGACCACCTCCATCGCCGTCGTAGAGCCCAACGCAGACTTCCTCGATTCGGATATCCAGGGATTTCACCAGACCTTCCCCTACCTCGCCTATGACTATGACCGCTGGATCATCGACGGGCCCGTCACCTGCGGCACCGGTGTTACTCCGCCATGCCCCAGCGGTGAGGCCACGCTCGACGTGGAGTATGCGATCGCCACTTCCAACGACTTTGGTCCTGCCAGCGGCACCGCAATGATCCGTGTATATGAAGGCGGCCCCGGCGCCACTTGGTCGGACCTGTTTGGGGCTATTCTGCACAACGGCGACACGCGCGTGCTGACGACAAGTTATTCGTGCACCGAGCTGGGTGTCTATATCGGCCTGTCCTGCTCGCAGAGCAGTTTGATGTCGTTCCATAACCTTTTTGACAACATGATCGGCGAAGGTTGGACCCTGATTGCCGCTTCAGGCGATCGCGGCGCCACCGATAACTGCAACAATACCTCTGTCTCTTATCCGTCCTCGGATCCCGATTTTGTTAGCGCCGGCGGAAGTATCCTAAGCCTCAACTCCGACGGAGTGTGGGAGGGGGAGGTCGCTTGGTCGGGCAGCACAGGGTCCGGTTCCTGCAATCACAACGACGGCGGCAGCGGCGGCGGCATTAGCGTAGTTTTTGCAACTCCGTCCTGGCAGAACTCTGTCGGTGTTCCGATGCGCGCTGTGCCTGACCTCGCCTTGAACATGAATAACGAGAACGTTTTCTTTCAGGGATCACTCAGCCCGAACGGCGGCACCAGTATCGTAGCGCCAGCGATTGCCGGCTTCTTCGCTCAAGAGAATGCCTATCTTCTGGCGCTCGGCAACATTTGCGGCGCCGATGGCAATGCCCAGTGCACGCCGGTCGGGAATCCGAATCCAATCCTCTACGACGAGGGCAACGCAGGTGGCTCCGCCGGCAGCGCCAGCCATTATCCGTATTACGACATCACCCAGGGTTGCAACTCAAATGACGTGACTAACGCGGTTAACCCACCGCTGACGTACTTTTGTGCGGGCCTCGGCTACGACGAAGTAACTGGTTGGGGCTCGGCAAACATGATGCAGCTCGCCTGGGCTCTGAATTGGTACATCATTCCGGCCGTTGGACTTCCCCGCGTCGACTTTCAAGGGCCGCAGATCAATACGTGGTACAACTCTGAGCAAAAGGTATCGTGGACGATCGTTGATAACAGCGGCGGCACTTTTCCGGGTACCGGCATCGCTGGCTTTACACAGGGCTGGGATTCGATTCCGCCTGACTCCGTGACCCAACCCACGGGCGGCTCCGGCGACTCCTTCTGGGACGGACCTCAGTTCACCAACATTAACCAGGGCTGCATCTCCTTGCTAGGCCAGGCGTGCCTCGGCGGCGTCTCCCAGGGTTGCCACACCGCTCACGTCCGCGGCTGGAACAACCAGGGCGGCACTACCGGGGACTTAACTTACGGCCCCGTCTGCCTCGATACGACTCCGCCGGTGACACAAGTCACGGCCTCTGGCACTAAGAAAAATGGAAGCTATACAACTCCGGTGACCATCGCGTTGATCGCTACGGACAATCTGAGCGGCGTCGCCTCGACGACTTATTCAATTAACGGCGGGCCTCCCCAGAACTATACCTCACCGTTTACGGTTTCGGCGCAAGGGAAGAACTCCGTTGCTTACTTCAGCACCGATGTGGCGGGCAATGTCGAAGCGAGTCAAAGTTTTTCATTCACCATCCTCGCTCCCACGGCTACTGCGCTGACAGCCTCTACCCTTACTTCGGTTGTGGGCCAGAGCGTCACATTCACGGTTACCGTGACTGCCACCTTCGGGCCGACGCCCTCCGGCACAGTAACTTTCTTTGACGGGAGCACGAAACTTAACGCCGGCACACTGAACGCCGGCACGATCACGTATTCAACTGCCGCATTTCTTCCCGGCACACACAGTGTGACCGCCGAATATGCGGGCGATCCAGTCAATCTGACCAGCACTTCCAGCCCTGTTGTCGAAACCGTCGCGGATACGACAACCACCAAGCTCGCCTCGGGGTTGAATCCTTCGGTTTACGGAGAAAACGTCACACTCACGGCAACTGTAACGGCGGCCCATGGGGGAAGCGTGGCCGGAAGCGTGACTTTCTATAATGGCGCCAATAAGCTCGGAACACAGACGCTCAACTCATCGAACCAAGCCACCTTCTCAACCGCGGAATTGGCCGGAGGCAGCGATAGCCTGAAGGCCGTTTACGCCGGCAATACATCCGATGCAGGAAGCACCTCGCCCGTGCTGACGCAGGTGGTTACATCGGCCACCACCACCATCGCTCTCACTTCGTCTCTCAATCCGTCCGTGTACGGCCAGGCCGTCCAATTGGTCGCGACGATCACTCCGGTCGACGGCGGGACGGTGACCGGTACGGTGACATTCAAAGACGGAGGCGCTACGCTGGGCAAAGTTTCGGTGGGCGCAAACAACACGGCGACATTCTCCACAACGCTGCTTGCCACCGCGTCACACAGCCTGACTGCGGTTTATGGCGGCAGCCCAAGCACCTCGGCCAGCACCTCACCGTCTGTCTCGCAGCAGGTCACCATCGCCTCCACTACGGCGGCGTTGAGCTCGAACGTGAATCCTTCGGGTTGGGGCGAGGCCGTCACAATCACCGCAACCATCACCTCGGCCCACGGCGGCGCCGTCACCGGCACCGTGACGTTCAAGGATGGAACGACAACTGTGGGGACGGGAACGGTCACACCGGCCACCGGTATGGCCACTTATTCGAACGGCGCACTGTCGTTGGGAACGCACACTTTTACAGCGGCGTATTCAGGCGATGCCAATAACCTGGGTTCGGCCGCCGCGGCCTTCAACCAGACCGTGGTCAAGGCTACCACCAACACTACGGTGAAATCCTCGCTAGATCCTTCGAGTTGGGGCCAGAGCATAACTTTTGACCGCTACCGTTGTACCCGTTAATGGGGCCGGCGAAGTCACCGGAACGGTCACCTTCAACTCCGGCCTCGTCAAACTGGGCACCGCAGCGCTGAGCAACAACCAGGCCACGTTCAGCACTAACTCACTTGCGCTTGGGACACACGTAATCTGGGCGTCCTACGGAGGGGACACGCTCAACAATCCGTCCGATTCGGTGACCTTCAAGCAGGTGGTTAACCAGGCCGCGACATCGACGGCGGTTACATCGTCGCTCAACCCGGCGAAAGTCCTCAACGCGATCACGTTCACCGCAACCGTGACACCGAAGTTCGGCGGAACCGTGACGGGCACGGTCACTTTCTTAAATGGCGTCCCCGGTCTCGGGACGCCCACGACTCTCGGGACGGGCACGATCGATTCCAGTACGGGCGCCGCCACCTTTACCACCAACAAACTGGCGGCGGGGACGTACGCCATCACGGCGGTCTATAACGGAGACGCGAATCTGTTGACAAGCACTTCCATGCTTCTAACACAAATCGTAAATCCGAACTAGGAGCTTGTAACGGCTGTCAGTCCGCATTTCTCAACAAGCCGCTTGTGCCGGGCGCCGGGGGAAGGTCGAACTCGATTCGAGCTTCCCCGCTCCCGGCCAATATGTTTCTGCGTCGAAATGATGGTCGCCCCATTCCGCCCTGCGCGAAACCGAGGGCGTCAGTAAGGCGCCGGATCAGCGGCGCGAAGTTGACCGTATGCAGGCTGCCGCCATCGGGCAGAAGCTTCGATCGCCTCACCGCTACCCACAAGAAACGGTTGGCGAATCCATTGCCGGCTTCGGTATCGGTCAGGTACTTCAGCAGTTCATCCTTGGTGACATGCCCGATGATGCTGATGTGCGCGCCGGTGGCGCGGGCTGGGCTGCTCTTGGTGAGCACTCGTAACCGGCCTGTATCCCATGACTGGCGAATGAGCGGCGAGAGAGTGTTTCCATCGCGCTCCGAAACTCGGAGCGGCGAAGCAAATTCAGGCTCGACCACCATTAGCCGCTTGTCCGAAACACCGTGATCCTTGATGACGGTTCGATATTCGGTGACCCGCTTTTCTTTCCCGGCGCGGATAGGTTCCGTTCCGTCAATCTGATCGCGGACAGCCCAGATCAAACCCTCACCACCTCGAGAGCCCTTTTTGAACACACGCGTTGAGCCACTCGGCATCGGCCATGCCAAGCACGTGCTCTATCGTGCTCCAACTCGATCCCTTCCGCCCCTTGCTGCCGGCGCCCACCAATACCCCAAACTCATTTGAGAAATGCCGGTCCGTGCCCACTGTGAAGTAAGGAACTCGGCCAATCACGTTCCCAAACGCAATTAAGAACTGCACGAGCAGCGCAGCCCGATCAGCCTCGGTGTGCGGATAGAGAGTCTCCACCAGATCTCCAGCCAAACCGTGGAAAGCTTCTGGTTGCAACTGCGCGGGCCATTCCGCATCAACGGAAACGTGGGGCGCGGCGGGGATCAAGCCACCGCTGGCCCCAGATCGATTGGGTCGCGTCGCCTGGCCGGGGCTCCACGTGTCCCCGGTCATCGCGATTGCTTTCGCCATAGTGTCCTCCCGGTAATGCTCCCTGAGCCATTTCTTCCGCATCATGCCCGAGCGCCTGAACAGTCCGTCGATCCGCGCACGGTCTTTCCTTGTCCAGAAGGCAAACAGGCAGCAGAGGGCGAGGTCCGCCTCGCTTTGGGATGGGTAGTCGCTTTCCCAGTGGCCGTTCCACAATCGGTCAAATTTCGATCCGTTTTGGGCCTGGCGCGCCTTAGTGATGAGCTCGTCGTCGCTCGCCAGAAGCGGGGAAGATGGAGTGGAATACTTTTCGGCGCTGGGAGTGTTCCGACTCGCGAACAACTGTTTATGAAGACCAAGAAGTTCGGCTTGACGATCGAATATTTCGGTCGGAGTGCCATCGACGTGAATGCCCGTGAAGGTGAAATATCGCGCCCGAGAGAACATCTCGACCTTGCCATCGTGATGAGTAGCCTGATTGCCCTTGCCCGCTGGCAACTTCCCTCGGATGATTATGTGAACTCCCGTCCCTGAAGGGGAGACCTCCGTATACGAGTTCAGTCTCCAGATGACTTTCCACGCCCACTCGGCGATCTGGCCAGTGTCGGGCTCGCGGCAGTTGTCGATATCGATGCCGGAGTACGGATCGGGCTCGGTAAAAACAAATCCAATGCCCGTCAATGACCAGCGCTCGACCGCGGCGTGGGCATCGTCGGCTGGCGACCATGTCGTTGGCAGCGTGCTCGCTGCCAACGCCCCGGTCCTCGGATTGATGGGAAGCTTGTGCGCTTTGGCCTGCGCCTTGAGAGCGTTAGTCCATCCGCCATTGGGTAGTTGTACGCGACGTCCCTCACCAGCGACGCCCCACCAGGCAACCCACTGAGGGTAGGTCCACAACTCTTCTGGGATCGCCAGACTGATTGGCTCCTGTGCGCAAATCGGATCCTCGATGGCGGCGTTCATTCGGCTGAGTCCGCCGCGATCCCCAGGGCGCGCGCGATCGCAAGTGTTATTGCGCGCGGCTTGGACGGGTCGCGGGCTTCTACAGTTGTGCCAGCGAAGCGAAGCTTGACCCAGAACCCGCCGCTCTCCGCGGCACCCATAATGAATTCCTCTGGCGCTACGCTCTCCAAAAGACGGAAGGCATCCTCCAGACGTGTGACCGGTTGAAACCGCCAAAGAGGCAGCCAGCGACGACCGCCCATCGTGAAGCGGTCAGGGCCAACGCTCCACCTCATGACGCGCTCGGCTAAGATCGCCGTGAGCTGGTCATTTGTCACGGCGCACTCCTGGCCAGCCCAAGGAAGCCGCGACCCGGTCAAGAGAGGATTTGGCCTCTATCAGTTTGCCCAGCGCGGCGGCTGTGCGTGCGAGTTCCTCTGGTGACGGCGTGACATATCCACGCTCAATATCGCTGAGGCGGCTGCGCGCCATGCTGAGCAGTGTTCCCCATTCCGGCGGCGTGCCGGCGGACAATAACACGGCTTTCCAAGGCTCGCTGGTGTTGCTGGTTTCAGTCGGACGATCCACGGCACCGCGGCCGGCGCCTCCTGACGGGTATGTTGCTCGGTGATGGACTCCGTGCCGAGGCTTTAGCCTCCTCGGTAATGTCTCTCGACTCACAGCGCCTCGATTCCGAGCGCTAAGGAGAGCGCGAGCGTTACTGTTCGAGCTCGACTTCCCTTGCGTTTTTCCAACACGGTCACGGATCGTAATCTCGACGCTGACACGGCCCTCGCCGGTACGGACGACTACGTAAGTTCCACCCGCGAGATCGAGCAACATGAACGCATCTTCCACTCGCGTCAAAGCGTCAAAGTGCCATTTTGGAATCCAGTTGTGACGCCCTCGTGCCATGGACAAAAGCTAACATACTGTCCCTAGCTTGTAAAGGGGGAGCGGTTTTGATTGGAAAGCAAGCTAATTGCAATGTAGGACATACTGGACGATACTGTCCTTATGACCGCCAGCGAGGCAACCCTGAGGCTACGGCAATACCTAGGCTTATCGAGGCAACAGTTTGCAGAGCTCCTTAATAGAGGGGCCGTCAAGAAGGTTTCGTCGAAGATGATCCAGCGGATTGAAGATGGCCAAGGGCCCTCAGGAGGCGTGCTAATCAAGCTGGCGAAAATCTCCTCCCAGCACGCGGATTTGCAAACCATGACCGACACCTTTGAAGCTGCCAGAATCGACAAAATGAAGGCGCGGGTGAAAGACGTTCGCGAGACAGAACGCATTCGACGGGTTGGATTGGCCGACCTTAAGTACTGGAGTGGATATCTCTTTCAGACGGCCGACCAGATAGAGCATCTGTCAGGCGGGACCGAGCGCGAGTTTCTTATGGAATACCTTCGCAATGCAGCATTCGTAATGCACCACGTCCGCGATCAACTAGAAACGGTGATTGCCGAGCCATACACAAACAAACGTAGGCAAGAAGAGAAAGAGACGTTCAGGAATACCCCCCGAAATAGTCCGAAGGGAAGTGAGTTATGGATGAAAAACGACTCGCGGACGTGATGCGATGCAGACCGAGGACGACAAAAATGCTACTGCTCCTGATAGGTTCGACCGTATCCGGAGACCCCGAAGCCGCAGCGTTCTTAAAGCGCCAACTGCCTCTTGTACCGTCTCCTTGCGATCCTGCAACTAAGGCCCCCCATGAGTGAGACGAGCGGACCTGTCCAAATGAAATGACACTTTCCTCCAAAACAGAAGGGAGCGGAGGCCGAAATTGTCCTGAGCAGTGGGGCTGGCGACGCAAGGCCACCGGTCGCCGCTGGATCCCGCAAGGAAAACGGATCGGCTGGCTCGCGGCAACCGAGCTATTTCTGGAACCAGCGGCCAGTTATGAATCGGCTCAACAGATGGCCGGCGCCGAACGGCTACCCATCAGCTCACAAACGCTTCGCCACCCGTTGCGGGAACACGGACTGTTGGCCAGTGTCGATACCGGCCGTCAGATGTTATTGGTGCGGCGCACTCTGGAAGGCATTCCCCGACAAGTACTCCACATACGAGCCTGTGATGTGGTGGGCTCAGCAAGCCAGACGCCTGATACTGATATTGACAGTCGGTAACCCCTCTTGTCGGGTTTGTCGGGGTCACTGCGGGACAAAATATCGTCCTCTTCGGGGGCGAAAGGCTTTATCATCTGCGAGACCCTCATGCACCACGTCGATGGCTAGCAAGTCTCTGATTCAATGGAGCATATCGTTCTGAGCGCCGGAGGCAACCCGACTGGCATTTCGCGCATTTTCCTATCAACTGCGATCATCTGGCAAGCGATTGCGCGGCCTGCTGGCCACTGCCGTTTGTGTCGGCATCAAAGGCCAAATAGACGGTTCGCGGCAGGTCGCACAGTTGCCGATACTGATGCGCATTGAGATGATTTCCCATCGAACAGGTGACGTTATGAAAGCCGGTCTGCCACAAAACGGCGTAATCGAACAGGCCCTCGACGAGAATCACCTCTGGATACTGTCGGACTTGCTCCCACGAGTACAAGCCACCCTTGGCGCCCGGTAAGAGCCAGCCGCCAGCTCGGGCGCCAGCAGGCCGTTATCGGCGGCTTCCGCAGCCAGCTTGCGAATCGCCGACATGCGGATGATGATCGACGACGAGCCCAGGCGGCGGTCCTCAAGCGATACACGCCACGCGCTTACGGTCGCTTTGGTGAAGCCGGGCCGCGGCGCCTGCTGAAACCAGGCCAGGAATTCGTTCAGCGCCATGTTGTAAACGCGTTTCGTAATCGGAGAGGAGACGCTATCGAGCACCAGGGCTTTCAGCTTCTCCCACCCCGCGATCTTTTGAACTGCAATCAATTCGTTCATTTTATGTCCTGTTGTTGGGGAATAACTGGCCCTGCTTCGCTCGCATTACCCTCCCGATTGGATAATAGGACTGGCTCATGGCATCAGAATGTTAGACTGCGATAACGGTGCGGACACGCGTCTGGCCACGTACGGCACACTGGCGCCGGGATGGGAGTCTGTTCCGCGAGAATTCGGCGGGGAAGTTGGGGTTGTAGTGGCGTGGAATACTACTCCGCCTACAATTTCAGCCACAGATGAACCGTAGGTAGAGCTGCCTTAAGGGGAAAACGAGTAATACGTTCGCCGCTGGGAGCGGTGGGTGCTTAGCGGTGTTGGCGAACTTAGTTCCGTTCGAGTGGCCGGACTTTGGCCCGAGCATTACACTTTCGTGCCGCGAATGCGAATGCCAGCAGCATGGCTGACAGAAGGATCACCGAGGATGGCTCGGGCACGGGCGATGTTCCAGTCGTCCCAGTCACCTCGAGAATATAAGGCTGGTCATCATAGGGCCCGTTCCAACTCGTCCCGCCGTTGTCGCTGTTGGCGAACGTGCCGAGCGTTCCTGTTCCGGAATAGGTATTGTCGTTTGTGTATCCCCAGCTTGGCACGCCAAGATAGTCGACTACGATCCAGTATGGAGTGTCGGCGGCCAAGGAGTAGGTACCGGACGCCGTGTAGTCCGCGAACCCAGTGCCTGATGGCGTGAGCTCACCGAGGCTCAGAAGACTGGTTCCAGGAAGGCCCGAATCATCGCTGAAAAGAGAGACATCGACCGAGGCGACCTCACCGGGGATCCCGATCAAATCCAAGGTGACATCCTGCAGGGTTAGAGAAGTGCCGCCCACGATGAATTGCTGTGCGGCCGTATTTAGTCCAATGTCGGTGCCAACGGGGGGGTTGAGACAGGTTATCGACGATCACGACCGAAGCGGCTTGCGCCATCATTGCGGCCGCGAGCGAAATTACCGTCAGAGCCATCACTCGCATATACGCCTCCGATTAACTGCTTTCGCGGAAGAATAACATTGGGTTTTCTTCCGACCCGCGATTTTCATGTTGACTTCCAGCTTCGGCCATTATAGGGGAAATCGCGTCGACTGCGATCAAGTATTTGGGAACGCTTCGCACCGAATAGTACTAGCAGGGTCAAGCCGATTCAATACTCCGATGAGTAAGTTCCGCACACTCTGCAGGTGATGGGCGATGAATCGGGGGATCCGACGGCGTTTCCCAGGGGCTATCTTCACGCGCGCGAACTCTAGTCGACTCGCTGCCTTCATCAGGATGGAGTTGCTGTGCGGGTGCAGGCAGCAGTGCGCCCACCTTCACTTGGAAGATGGGGCAAGCTCTAGCCCACAATGGCTGGCTTCAGAACAGCCTCGCTCCACTCCCGGAATGTGGTCGGAGTGTCGGCCGCGACCGCCCGGGATGCGGTGTTATCAATGCCTTCGTTCTTGGCCGTCATCATGTCCGCGAGGCCCTGAGCGAACGCCTCGGACATACCGCGGCCAGCCATCCTGCTCTTGTAGGCCTCGATGGGCGTCTGCTGAAAGCGAACGGGCTTGCCCAGAACATCCGAGAGGATTTCTGCCATCTCGTTCGGAGAGATGTCCTCCGGACCGAGCACCGGCACTTCCGCCTGACCTGTCCATGTGGTGTCCATCAGGAACTTTGCGGCAACTGCGGCGATGTCAGAAGTAGCGACCGTTGGAGCTTTGAGGTCAGCGCGAATTGGGGAGGAGAACATGCCCTTCTCTTTGATCGTCTGCGCCTGGCGTAGCAGATTGTCCATGAAGGACGGCATTGCGAGTACGCGCAGTGCGACACCGGTGCTCGCGAGCAGGTCATCCGCCTTGATGTTGGCGGTCGACAGGCCGGCCGCTTTGTTCCAACCGCGCCCGAGGGCGGAGACGGCCACGACGCGCTTGACGCCGTACTTCCTGATGGCTTCCGCTGCAGGCTTTGTGAAGTCGACATACGCCTCGTCCACGCTGTTCAGGGTCATGAGCGGCTCTGGAGGGATCAGCCAGAAGATGGCATCTGCGCCAGTTAGAGCCTTCTCGATGGACGCAGCGTCGCCGTGCGAGCCCTGTATGACCTCGACACGCTGGCGGATTTCCTGCGGGATGCGCGAGGGATCACGTGCGATCACGCGTACGGGCTCGCTGCCCCGAAAAACGTGCTGCAGTACGCGATGGCCGATGTCTCCGGTAGGGGTGGTGATGACGATCATGACAAATTTCCTTTCGTAGCGTTTATAGGTATTAACCTGACGTGTGTCGCCAAGCCGATGAGTTTTCTCAGCGCAGATCAAATTCCCCTTTGAGATCACAATAGCGTTACCGGCAGAAAGATTACACGGTTGTGGACGACGGCCGAGCGCATTATCGCTGCCCGCTGCTGGTATACGGAGCAACGCAGGCTCAAACGTAAAGAGCCTTTCAGGGCCGAGTAAACTTCCGATAATGTGAATTGTCGGGCGCTCCGAACGGATTATGATAGCTGCCAAGTTTCGACAACTGAAATGGGATGATGTCGAGCTGCCGTCGGTTCTATGGGACTACCTGGAACAGGTCCCGCGCCCGCGCCACCCTTTTCGCGCAAGGGATTTGGAGGTCTGGCATGGGACGAGCTTGAAATAGCTTAAGGCAGGGGATCGCGAGCCAGCGCGCCCAAGCGCTGGCCCGGTTCCGGCGAGCACTGTCTGTAGCGATACCGGTGCTGGCATACATCTGACGATATAGTTTTGAGACAAAGACGAAAGCCAGTCGGGCGCGAAGATTTGGCGTGCAGCGCGACCGCTTCCAAACGGAACCCAGGCTATAGAAACGATCCCACACGCGCTGGGTGCGCGCTCGCATCTCTTCCGAACTCATGGTGGGATGTGGCATGAACATCTTCGGCCGCTTGTACGCAGGAATGAGCCAGTAGCGCGTCAACGGGATTCCATCTACTACACCCACATCCTCGGCTTGCGCTCGCTCCCATTTCTCAAAGTCGACGGTTCCCGGAAACGGCGTCAACATGACGAACTGCGCGAAAGTGAGACCGGCCCTTTGGGCAAGATCATGTGTGGCGTCAAAGGTGTCCGGGCGATCGCTGGGCAAGCCGAAGATAAACGAACCAAGAACATGCACGCCGTGATCGGAAAACGTCCTGAGCTGTTTTATTAGATCGTCGCCAGACAAATTGAAATCCTTGTAGATCGATTTCAGGCCCTCGGGGGTAACGGCTTCCACACCGACCAGCGCACCCTTGATCCGAGCTTTCTTCATAGCATCCAGGAACCCGGTGTCTTCCGCAGCCTCCATAGTGATCTGTGTGAAGAAGGTCATGTCCTTGGGGAGCTCCGACAGCCTCTCCATCAGCTCGAAGCGCTCCTTGCGCATGGCCTCAAGTTGATCGATCTTTGCCTGGTTGTTCTGTCGCTTTGCGAGTTCAATGTCTTTCAGCGTGACGGGATAAAAATTGTCGTCCGCCAAAGCGATGAAGCTAAAGCCACGGCGGCGCAGTTCTACAACTTCCTCGATGACGCTGTCGGTCGCGCGCTGCCGGGGGCGCTGTCCATCTGTGCGCCATACGGAACAAAACGAGCAGTGTTTAGCGCATCCCCGCACCGTCTGCACGGATGCCCACATATAGCTGTTAGCCGGTAGCAGATCCCACCGGGCCTGCTTCAAGTGCTCTGGTTCGACCTTTCCGCCATTGTAAATGCGTTGAGGAGTGCCAGCAGCGCAGTCGCGGAGGACGTGGTTCCAGGCGATTTCGCCATCCCCCTTTACCACCACATGTGCGCCGCCTTGCTCAAACGGCTCCTCAGGATAGAGCGTGGAATGGATTCCACCGAAGACCACCCAGGCGCCCCGCTCGCGCGCCGCGCGACCCACCTCGTAGCCTCGTAAGGCGTTGCCGGTGTGAATGCCAATACCAACGACGTCGCCTTGTTGAACGCGCTCCAGATCCAAGTGTTCGAGAGTCTCATCGCAGATTTCGGGATCTCCGAACGACTGAGCAGTCGCTGCGGCCAGCACGTAAAGCCATCGCGGGGTGATAACTGCAGTACCGAAGGAGGTATCGCTTGGATTAACGAGGTGAATGCTCATAGTTCGTGCGTAGTGAAATCAAACCGTCTACCCGTTGGGAGGCCCGCAGCAATCGTACGGCCCGTAGCTGAAATTTACGTGAGGAATGGAGCGTCGTGATCAACAGAGCAACAATCGTGCGACCTAGCTAGGATGGTCTAACCGAAGACCCAAAGCAGCGATGGCTACCCTCTTCAGGTAATACACTGTAAGATATTCAACAACCACCGGAGCCCAACCATTAGACCATCGTTTCAGTCTCCTGTATGTTCAAAAGTGCTCATTCACCAAAACTACTTTCGCTTAAGGCGAGGGATCACAGCGAGAGTAGCAGGAGCCACAGAATAGGTGCCGATAATGACTCTTATCGCTTCGTTCGCCGCGTTGTTCTCAGAATCGATTGGGAGCAACTGGCGGTAACCGGGCACATTGATCGAGGTTGGGCTTTACGACAGCGCGCGCAAATTGTTCCGCAGCCCCTCGGGATTTCCATCCGCAAGAAGCCTTTCCACCTCCCGGTGCGTGCGCTCCCAGATTGGCACGGCGCGCGCCAGCAAGCGCTGCCCGCTAGCCGTCAGCTTCATCAGGCGGCTGCGCCGGTCCTGCCGATCCGCCGTAACTTTGATCAGTCCGCGCCGCTCCAGCGGCTTTAACGCAGCGGTCAGCGTGGTGCGATCCACAGCGAGCAGCGAGGCTACGGCGCCCATCGCCGGAGGCTTGGGCCGGTTCAGCGACATCAGCAACGAAAATTGTCCGTTGGTGAGATCGAGCGGCCGCAGGGCCTCATCGAAGCGCCGCGCCAGCGCCCGGGCAGCCCGTTGCACGTGCAGGCAGAGACAGCAGTCGCGAACCGCGAGCGTGGACTCAAAGGGAACTGTGAGTAATGGGTCCATTCGAAATTTCTTAAGACGGGCGCGATGCTGAGCCGACGATCCACCTCCACTTTATGTATATCAATTCGTCCCCATCCATCTGACCTTGCATGTTACCCCTGAAATGGCCGCTGGCGTTCGTGACCGCTTTTGAGAAAGCTCTGATATTCGGCTGCTTGATTCACTACCGAACATTTAGTTCTTGACATAAGTCAAAAATGTTGATATCAACATATCATGTAGAGAGGGTCGGGGTGGAGCATTCCACCCGGTTACGTCGAGCGAGGAATTGCTGGCCGCCTGCAAAGCTGCCGCGCGAATTGGCAAAAACATAGGGGAGGGAAAAATGCGACAGCTAACGCTGCTTGGCTGGGTAATCCTCGCGCTATCCCTGGCATCGTTCTGGACTCTTCCCGCGCAGGAAGTGGTTTTACGCTGATCCAGATTTACAACGGGAGCGAGTGTCAGCGGAATTCGTTTCTCTGGCAGGGAGCCGACGCGGTGGAGAAACAGGAAAGAGACTCAAGCTGTCTCAAATGAAAGCCATCTCCACGCTCGCATTGCTTGTCGACGCTGCTGACTTTCGGCGGATCATCGGCCCGATCACCGACCCGTCAGGAGCGTTCAGTCCCGCGGCAAAAGTGACTGTGCGGTCCGTTGCGACGGGCGCCAGCCCGACCTTGGCGTAGCGATATCCAGTGTGACGTTGAACAGATACAAATTGCGTTAAATGGGAAGGAAAACATGCGAACATTCACGTGGATGAGTTGGGCGATCTTCGCGATCCTTTGCCTGCTGATTGCGTCGGGCGAGCAATCTCTGGCACAGTCGATCACATCCGGCGATGTAACAGGGACGGTGATTGACCCTAGCGGCGCTGCTATTCCAAGGTCCGATGTGACGCTGACTAACACGAGCACCGGAGCATCTCAGAAAGTTACGACGAACACCGACGGAAGTTATCGCTTCGCGTTTGTAGCGCCGGGCACCTACAGGGTAGTTGCAACCGCCAGCGGGTTTCAAAGCCAGCAACGGCCAGGGATAATTGTCACTGCCGGACAGCCGGCGACGGTCAACATTCAACTCGCGGTAGCCGGCGCCTCTCAGACTGTGGATGTAGTGGAAGGGGCAACCGTCGTTCAGACGCAAAATGCCGACGTTTCCACAAATTACAACACGCAAATGATCGAGAATCTGCCGAACCCGGGCGGCGATATCACCTACTTCGCTCAAACCGCGCCAGGCGTGGTGATGAACACGGATGGAGGTAATGGAAACTTCTCCGCCGTCGGCATGCCGGGAACATCCAATTTGTTCACCATCAATGGCATGAACGATAACGATCCTTTCTTAAGCGTCAACAATAGCGGCGCTTCCAATTTGACGCTCGGTTCTAACGATATCGCGGAAGCAAATGTAATCAACAACGCCTACTCCGGACAATACGGGCAGTACGCTGGTTCCCAGGTTGCGTACGTCACTAAGTCCGGAACGAACGAGTTTCACGGGGACGCTGTCTATAACTGGAATGGACGCCTGCTGAATGCCGACCAGTTCTTCAGTAACCAAGTGGGACAACCGACGCCGTTCAACAACTTCAACCAATGGGCGGCCGGCTTTCACGGTCCAATCAAAAAAAACCGCACCTTCTTCGATGTGGATTACGAAGGGCTTCGTAATCTTCTACCCGGGTCCAGCACGCTCACGCTTATTCCCAGCCCGCAATTCCAAACGGCAACTTTGCAAAATCTGACCGCGAATGGAAACGCCGCTGAAGTCCCTTTTTATCAGCAAGTTTTCAAGGTCTATAACAGCGCTCCCGGAGCGGGTAGCGCGGTACCGGTGACCTCTGACGGGGACGGCGGGTGCGGCGGATTGACATTCGCGGGTCTGGCGGCGGGCGTTCCTTGTGCGCTCCAATTCAGAAATACGCCGGCGGATATTAACAAGGAGTACCTGTGGTCAGCCCGCGTCGATCACGTTTTTAATGACAACGATCGGGGCTATATCCGGGTGCTCCGAGACAACGGGTTCCAGCCCACTTACGCCAGTCCGTACGGTCCAACTTTTAACGAGCAAAGCAACCAGCCCCAAATGCAAGGGCAAGTTTCCGAGACCCACGTTTTCGGTCCAAACAGCGTGAACCAGTTCAACGCGTCGGTACTTTTCTACGCGTCTGTCTTCACTCCGTCCGACGCGAGCGGCGCTCTATCGGCTCTGCCGACTTATATCAATTTCTCGGGCAACTCCTTCTCGCAGGTTGGCGCCTTGGGTGAGCCGCCCGGCTTCTTCTTTCCCCAGGGGAGGCGCGTTTTCCAATATCAGATCGCGGATGACCTCTCCAAAATCGTTGGAAGACATACCTTCCGGCTGGGCCTCACCTGGGTGCACCAGACGGTAACGGATCTTGATTTCGCTGGGCTGGCTGGCCCTGTTAATGGGCAGGTCACCACCAATTTGACTAACTTCTTCAATGGAGGCGGCGCCGAAACGTCGCTTTACCAAGCTTTTCCTTCCGCCTCTGAACAAGGCATCAGGTTCAATACCTTGGGCGGTTATATCGCCGATGATTGGAAAGTAAACGATCGCATCA